>CAVGWP010000004.1:0-33090 GCA_963633095.1 bacterium
CACACCTCCTCCCCATTGTCAACCCCCTTTTTTATCTTTTTTTAAAAAAATTTTGCCCTGCGACAAAATCACAGGGCAAAAGCAGCTTTTGCAATCAGTTTATGCACTTTTGAGGGCAGGCTTCGGCGCATTTTCCGCAGCCGACACACTTCTCAGGATCGATCCGGGCGCAGAAATTGCTGACGCTGACAGCACCGTGCTCACAAGTGCGAACGCACATTGAACAGCCGATGCAACCTGCTTTACATATCTTGCGGACGAGCGCGCCCTTATCGCGGCTCACACAGCGGACTGCGAGAGCTTCAGTGCCCGATACGATATCGATAATGCCCTTAGGGCAAGCCTTGGCGCATTTTCCGCAACCGCCGCATTTATCCGTATCAACAACGGCAAGCGAATTTTCGATCTTTATTGCTCCGAAATCGCAAGCACTGACACAGTCGCCGAGTCCGATACAGCCATAGCGGCAGTCTCCCGCACCGCCAAACAAACGGCTTGCCGCCGCGCACGACGGCAGACCGTCATACTCATAAGCGTCCTGCGTATTTTCGCAGTTACCGCGGCATCTGACGACCGCGTGTTTTTCGACAAAACCGCTGTTTTCAAGCCCGAGCGCTTCAGCTATGGCAGAAGCGACAGCCGCGCCGCCCGGAGAGCAAAGCGAAGTATTATCGGTTTCGCCTTTTGCAAGAGCCGCAGCATATCCGCTGCAGCCGGAAAAGCCGCATGAACCGCAGTTTGCGCCGGGCAGGATCTGCTCGATCATATCGGCTGTCTCATCGCGTTTGACCGCCATAACGATAGCGGCGATACTGAGTATCAGTCCAGATAAAAGACCGATAGATGAAAGAATTATCACTGTTAGCAGAATAGGATTCATTTCGCCGCCTCCTTATGAAAACAGGTTGTTTGCAATTCCCGAAAAGCCGAGGAACGACAGCGAAACGAGAGCCGCCGAGATAAGCGTTATCGGCAGACCTTTCAAAAACTCAGGCACGGGCGACGCTTCGATCCTCGAACGCACTCCGGCAAACAGCACCATTGCGAGCATGAAGCCGAGACCTGCACCGAGCGAGTTGACGAGCGACTCGGTATAGCTCAGTTCTTTTGTGAAATTGAGCAGTGTTACGCCGAGCACTGCGCAGTTTGTTGTGATGAGCGGCAGATAAATGCCGAGCGCATTATAAAGCGGCGGCAGATATTTTTTCAGCACGATCTCGACAAACTGGACGAGAGTTGCGATGATAAGGATAAAGACAATCGTTTGCAGATAGCCGAGGCCGTTCGGCTCGAGCAGATACGCATACACAGGGTAGGTAGCGGCGGTGGCAAGCACCATAACAAAGGTTACGGCGCAGCTCATGCCGAACGCGGTCGAAAGCTTTTTCGACACGCCGAGGAACGGGCAGATACCCATGAATTTTGATAAGACAAAGTTTTCGGAGAGTATTGCCGCAACAAGAATAACAAGCATTCCTTTCATTATTCATGCGCCTCCTTTTCACATTCTTCACAATCGCCGCACATTCCGCAGGCTTCACAGCCGACACTCTGTTTAGGCTCTTTACCCATTTTGACAGCGAGCTTATTGGCGCAGGCAACAAGGATGCCGAACACGAAGAAGCCGCCGGGAGCCATCGTCATAACGAGCATGGGCTCGACATGACCAGCAGTTACCGCCATGCCGAAGATAGTGCCTGCTCCGAGCAGTTCTCTGATACCGCCCATCAAAAGCAGAGCCGCAGTGAATCCGACGCCCATTCCGAGAGCGTCGAGTGCACTCGGGAGCACCTTGTTTTTAGATGCAAACATTTCCGCTCTGCCGAGTATGATGCAGTTTACAACGATAAGCGGCAAGAAGATACCGAGAGCGTCGTTGATAGACGGCAGATACGCTTTTGTGAGCATTTGAACGATCGTCACGAATGCGGCGATAATGGTTATGTATGCCGGTATTCTGACTTTATCGGGAATGACATTCCGCAAAAGCGAGATAGCGATATTCGAGCCGAGCAAAACAACTGTTGCCGCAAGTCCCATTCCGACGCCGTTTATCGCGCTTGTTGTGACGGCGAGAGTCGGGCAGGTGCCGAGGACTAATCTCAAAACCGGATTTTCGCGCACAATTCCCTTTGAAAATTCTTTGAAAAGACTCATTTTGCCGTCACCTCGCTTTCTACCGCTGAGAGTGCTTTATTGACCGCGTCTCTCACCGCTTTTGATGAAATGGTCGCGCCTGTTATAGCGTCGGCGTTTTCGCCAAATTCGACCTTGCCTTTTATGCCGGAGAACTGCGACATAAAGCTGTCCTCCTTAATGCGCTGACCGAGACCCGCGGTTTCATCGTCGCACGAAACGATATCGATATTTTTTATGCTGTTGTCCGGCAAGACGCCGACCATAACGCTGATCTTGCCGCCGTAGCCGTTTTGCGACGATGAGACGACATAACCGATTGTCTCCGAGCCGCTCTCGGCCTTATAAATGACACAGCCGTCACGCTCGCCGAGCTCAGTATAATTATCGGCAGGAAGCGCCTTTTGCATTGCGGTTTTCTGCTTTTCGGCGTCCTGAGCGGCGATCTTATCTGCGGTGAGCCCGTTGGTAAATGCAAGTGCCGCGCCGAGCAGAGCGCAGATCACGGTGAGAGTCACAGTGGGAATAAGCACGGTTTTGAAATTTTTCATTTCTGCGCCTCCTTCACTGCCCCGAACGGCTTTTTGCGGGTAAGCCGATCGATATGCGGAGTTATGATATTCATTATGATAATAGAATACGAAACGCCCTCCGGAAGCGAACCGAAAATTCTGATAAACGCTGTTATTGCGCCGCAACCGATCGCATAGATGATCTTGCCTTTGGTAGTGACAGGCGATGTCGCATAGTCGGTCGCCATAAACACAGCACCAAGCAAAAGTCCGCCCGACAGCACTTCATACAGCGGATTATATCCTGCACAGAAAGTGAGCAAAGCCGTTGTGCCGACGAAAAAGAGTGGAATCACCGGAGAGATAACACGGCGCACCACAAGATAGACGCCGCCTATGAGTATTGCAAGCGCGCAGGTCTCGCCGAGGCAGCCGCCTGTCTGACCGAAGAAAAGGTCGGTGATCGAGGCGGGCTCGCCGCCGTTTTTCAAAAGTGCGAGCGGTGTTGCGCCGGTCACGACATCTGATGTGTTCGACTGATATGTCATCGGAAGCATCCATGTAGACATCGCTTTTGTAAAAGAGTTCATCAGCACTATTCTGCCGATGAGCGCAGGGTTTACAAAGTTATGGCCGATACCGCCGAACATCTGCTTTACAACGATTATCGACACTGCACTGCCGATTGCCGCCATCCAAAGCGGGATCGTTGCAGGCAGGTTATAGGCTAAAAGCAAGCCTGTGACAACTGCGGAAAGATCGCCTATCGTGCAGTCTCTCTTCATGATCCTGCGGCTTAAATACTCGCTTATCACGGCGACTGCAACGCAGGTGATGATAACAAGGAGCGATCTTATGCCGAATATCACAACAGACGCTGCTCCTGCCGGAAGCAGAGCTAAAATAACATCGAGCATAATGCCGCGTGTTGTGGCGGTGCTTTTAATATGCGGATTTGCCGAAACGGTAAGCTTGCTCATATTTATTCCTCCCTGCTTTCCTTGATTTTTTGCTTTGCGAGCCGCATGACCTGAACGAGCGGACGCTTTGCGGGACAAGCGAAGGCGCAGCTTCCGCACTCCATGCAGTTCATTGCACCGAGATTTGAAAGATCATCGGTGTCCGAAAGAGTCACCGCGCGCTCAATGGCGGCAGGCATAAGACTCATCGGGCAGGCTTTGACGCATCTGCCGCAGCGGATACAGTCCGAATAGCCCGATCTGCCGACCGATTTTTCATCAAATGCCAAAATAGCATTGCTGCTTTTGGTTACGACGATCTCATCATTCGGAACGGCAAAGCCCATCATCGGGCCTCCGAAGATCAGCTTTTTCGGCTCCGTTTTATAACCGCCTGTGAAATCGATAATGTCTTTCGCGCTCGCGCCTATCGGAACACGGACATTCATCGGATTGGCTACGGCGCCGCCGTCGATCGTCAGTCTTTTGCTGACAAGCGGTATACCTGTTTTAAGATATCTGCCGATCGAGCCGAGCGTTGTGATGTTCATGACGATACAGCCGACAGCCGCAGGAAGCTCTCCGGGCGGAATTTTTCTGCCTGTTGCGGCATAGACCGTCATCTTCTCGGCACCGCGCGGATAGACTGATTTTACTTTCATAACATGCACGGAATTATCGCTGTCCTGCCTGTCGGACACGACATTGAGCAGTTTTTCTATTGCAAGAGGTTTATTATCCTCAACGACAAAGATAACATTTTTAATGTCCATCAGGTGCTTTATTATGTAGACCGCGTTGAGAATATCATCGCTGTTTTCGATTATCTCGCGATAGTCCGCAGTAATATAAGGCTCACACTCCGCTCCGTTTACAACGAGCGTGTCGGCGTCCTTCGCGCCTTTTATCTTAACATAAGTCGGGAAGCCTGCTCCTCCGAGTCCCACGATACCGCTTTTACGGATAGCCTCGGTAAGCTGTTCGCCTGTTTCCACCGCAGGCGGATTTATAGCTTCGTCGAGCGTCTGCTCGCCGTCCGCCTCGATAACGACTGCTTTGCTGACATCGCCGCTCGGCATAACACGGTCTTCAATGCTTTTGACAGTACCGGATACGCTCGAATATACAGGAACGCTCAACCCGTCTGCTGCTTCGCCGACCGGTGTGCCGACGCAGACACGGTCTCCCGGCTTCACGCACACGACCGACGGCGCGCCGATGTGCTGGCTCATCATTATCGCGACCGATTTCGGCGGCGTCATATCGACGGTTGCACATTCGGCTGTGTTTTTACAGTGCGGAACACGGGCTCCTCCGCGCACTCTTGCCGCAGGCTTTATATGCTCGCGGCTCATGTTGTTTCCCAAAAGTAGTCACAACCCCTCATAATAATCTTAATAATCTCGGCGCAGAGGAGCTTAACGCTCATTTGCACTGCTTGCAATCAGCCGCAAGCTCTGCTCCCCGAAAGCAAATCAAAGCATTGCTCCGATTTAAATCCCATACATTATATATACTAACATAGCAGTGCCGAATTTTCAACGATTTTTTGTTTTTACGGCGGATTTTTAAAAAAGGTCATTTTGTTGTTGCACAGGTGCTTATTTTTTGATATAATTATAGTGCAGTTTTATACACAGATTTCATGTGAGTGCAATTGCATGGTGTGATTATGTTAAATTATGTCGGTTATACACCGCAAATCCGCCGCGTCCTGCCTGCCGCGGCAACGATAGATTAGGATTATTACAATTAAAAATATGGAGGAGTTAGAATGAAGGTCATACTGCTGGCTCACACGCCTGAGCCCGAAAAAACGATCGCCGCAGCCGCAAAGCTGTGCTATTCGCCATCCGGAGTGACCGAGCTTAAAGACTCGCTGACAGACGAAAAAGCCGCAGGCTTTGTTGAGATGCTTGCCGAGATAGGTCATGAAAGCCCTATTGAGCACGCAAGCTTTACATTCGGAATAGAGGGTGTTTCCAGAGCATTTCTGGCTCAGATAACACGCCACAGGATAGCTTCCTATTCGGTTCAAAGCCAAAGATACGTTAAAAAAGACTCATTCGATTATATTTTGCCGCCCGAGGTCGAAAAGAACGCCGAAGCAAAGGCGGAATACGAAGAGGCTATGGCACAGTGTCAAAAGCATTACGACAAAATAGCCGAGATCCTGACCGATGTTCACTACAAAGAGATGATAGCGGACGGGCTTGACGAAAAGACTGCGAAACGCAATGCATCAAAAAAAGCCATTGAGGACGCAAGATTTGTTTTGCCGAACGCTTGCGACACCAAGATGGTAGTTACAATGAATGCGAGAAGTCTTATGAACTTTTTTGCTCACCGCTGTTGCAACCGTGCACAGTGGGAGATCAGAGCTGTTGCGGATGAAATGCTTAGACTTGTTAAAGAAGTCGCCCCCGAGCTGTTTAAATATGCAGGTCCTTCCTGTCTGAGAGGCGGTTGCCCCGAGGGTAAGATGAGCTGCGGAAAGCTGAAAGAAATGAGAGAGAAGTATCTTAAAAATGGGTAAGCTTATCGTTTTTGAAGGGCTCGACGGCAGCGGAAAGTCGACGCAGCTTGAACGGTTCACTTCATATTTAGATGAAAAGGGCGGAAATTACCGCCGAATAAAACTGCCGAACTACGACAGCGAATCAAGTGCTCTTGTGAGAATGTATTTAAACGGTGAATTCGGAACACGCCCCGACGATGTGAACGCCTATGCCGCGTCATCGTTTTATGCGGTAGACAGATACGCCGGTTTCAAGAGCGACTGGGGACACGATTATGAAAACGGTGTTCCGATAGTGGCGGACAGATACACCACTTCAAACGCAATTCATCAAGCGTCAAAGCTGCCGGAAAATGAAATAGACGGTTATCTTCACTGGCTTTATGACTTTGAGTTTAATAAGCTCGGTCTGCCGAAGCCCGACTGTGTTTTATTTTTTGATATGCCGCCGGAGATCTCTCAGCGGCTTATGAGCGGAAGATACAAAAACGATGAAAGCAAAAAGGATATTCACGAGCGCGACACCGAATATCTCGACCGTTGCAGAAAGGCGGCTTTGCACTCGGCAAAGTTGCTTGGATGGACGATCGTTGAATGCGCTAAATTCGGAGAGCCGCTCGGTATCGACGAGATAGCCGCCAAGGTGAGAAATATTCTCGGCGATGTTTTTAAATCGGAGTAATACTCTGCCTTGCAAGTGGCAGAGCTTGCGGCAGATCGCAGGCAGCGCAAGGAGCGTTAGTTCTTCTGAAATTCAGTGAGGTATCAAAACTCCCGCTGAAATTCAGAATGCCTGCGCCTTTAGAAACGAGGGCGTCTGCGCCGAGTTATAATATGAGAGCAGAGGAGTAGTTATGGTTTATATTTTTTTAGCAAACGGTTTTGAAGAAATCGAGGCACTCGCACCTGTTGATTTTCTGAGAAGATGCGATCTTTCGGTAACGACTGTCGGAATAGGCGGAGAGTTTATAACCGGTTCTCACGGTATCACAGTAAAGGCGGACATTGCCGACAGCGATCTGCAGACATATTCCGATGCAGAAGCGATAGTTTTGCCGGGCGGTATGCCCGGAACGCTCAACCTTGAGAAAAGCGAGACCGTGCAGGACTTTATAAGCTACGCCGTGAGCGAGAAGAAGCTTGTGTGCGCTATTTGCGCCGCCCCGAGCATACTCGGTCACAGAGGCTTGCTCGGCGGTCTGAAAGCGACCTGCTTCCCCGGCTTTGAGGAACAGCTCGCAAACGCCGATGTCACAGGCGGATATGTTGAGCACGACGGTAATTTTATCACAGCAAAAGGTGCCGGAGTTGCCTTTGATTTTGCGCTTGAGATCGGCAGAGCTCTTGCCGGAGAGCACAAGGCAAACAGCGTTTACGCTTCTATTCAGTGCAAGAAATGAACGATATAAGAGAATATAAAAAGTCGCTTCGCCGCCGCTATCGGGAAAAAAGGCAGGCTATAACCGGAAAGTACCGCGATGAGCTCGATATAAACATTTTAAACCGTGTTACAAAGCTCAATCAATACCGCGAATGCAGTCTTGTGCTTAGCTATGTTTCAATGCGTGACGAGGCTGACACGCGGCGGCTCATAGAACGCGCGCTGGCTGACGGAAAGCGTGTTGCCGTGCCGAGGTGCGTGCCTAACACGAGAAAGATGGAGTTTTACTATATTGAATCGCTCTCGCAGTTAGAGCCGGGCACTTTCGGGGTGGACGAGCCTTTGGCGCAAAAAGAAAAGGCGGTTGAGGATTTTTCAAACAGCATTTGCATTGTACCCGGGATCTGCTTTGATAAAAAGGGCTATCGACTTGGCTACGGCATGGGCTACTACGACCGGTTTTTATGCAATTACAGCGGAGTGACGATCGGTATTTGCTACTCTGTCTGCACAAAATACAACCTTATCCACGGCAGATACGATTGCCGTTCGGATATTGTCGTTACCGAAAAATATGTTAATCGGACATATATCTGAGATGACTTGGAGGATAAATGATGGACGGTAAAAATGATGAATTTAATATCGACGAGCTTGTTTCAAAAGCACTCGGAAATATTGAAAAACAGACTGACGAAATAAAGCAAAAAAACGATGAAGCCGATCCGTTTTCGCTTGAAAACGGCTTTAGTCTCGGCACTCAGAGATCCGAAGAAGAGGACGACAGCATCGAACTCAGCAGCAATTCCGGAAAGTATGATTCGGTTTTTGACGATATCGAGACGGTCGATGCAGGCGAACAGCCGCTCACGGGCGGAGTTTCGCTCAGCGAGATGCGCGATATGAAGAGCCGCAGAGACGCATACTCCGCAGGCTCTCACCGCAAGGGAAAGAAAGAGAAAAAGCCGAGAAAGCTTTTAAAGACGATCATCTGGACGGTGACGATAATCGTCATTTCGCTCGGCATTGCCGCAGCGGGTCTTATTGCAATGATCGATGTTATGGGATTTAACTTTGAAAACACCGAGACCGAATGGGTCACGATCCCGGAGGGCTCTTCTACTCAGGAAATCGCTGAAATTTTGGCGGAAAAGCAAGTCATCCAATATCCGCTTATCTTCCGTATTTACTCCAAGCTTACAGGTGCGGACGGTCAGTATAACTACGGCGACTATGAGCTGCGCGCCTCGCAAGGATACGACGGCATTATTTCGGCTCTCAAAGAAGCAGGTATTCAGGCACCCGAAGTCACTGTTACTATACCCGAGCGTTCGACTGTTGATGAGATCCGCACGCTGCTTGTTAAAAACGAGGTCTGCTCGGAGGACGAGTTTAACGAAGCTATGAAAAACGGCAGTTACAGCTATGATTTTGTTTCGGAGATCCCGAGCGATAAGGTCTACTACCGTTTTGAGGGATACCTCTCACCGAACACCTACAATTTCTTTAAAAAGACAGAAGACATCGACGGTGTTAAAAATGCGGAACGAGCTATCGACAAGATGCTTTCACAGACCGACAAGATAATAACTGCGGACATGAAGAAAGCCGCTAAGGACAAGGGCTACACAGTTCACGAAATGCTGACTATGGCTTCTATTCTGGAGCTTGAAGCGAGCGGCTCGCCCGATCAAATGAGCTCTGTCGCGCAGGTGTTCTATAACCGCCTCAACTGGACGGATCAGCCGAGACTGCTCGGATCAACGCCGACTGCGTCTTACCCCTACGGCAACGGCAGATACGACACCAATGTTTACGAGGGGCTGCCGCCGGGACCGCTTTGCAGTCCGTCTGCCGCGGCGATAAAGGCGGCATTCGAGCCGAACACGGCTATCACAGCGACATATTTTGTTACCGATAAAAATATGAAATTCTACTATTCCAACTCGCTTTCGGAACACAACTCGATAATCAGCGAGCTTAAATCGAAAGGTATTTGGGAGTATTGATGAGCAATATTATTAAGCCGGAGATCCTCTCCCCCGCCGGTAATCTGCGCACGCTTAAGGTCGCTGTTGACTACGGTGCGGATTCCGTTTATTTTGCGGGACGCGAGTTCGGTATGCGCGCTGCGGCGGCAAACTTTACAATAGATGAAATAGGCGAGGGGGTTCGCTACGCGCATGAACACGGTGCAAAAGCGTATCTCACACTGAACACCCTGCCGAGAAACAGCGATATCGACAGACTGCCCGATTTCATAAGAGACGTTGCGGCGCAGGGGATAGACGCTTTTATCGTCACCGACATCGGAGTCATCTCGATGTGCAGAAAATATGCGCCGAACACGGCTGTGCATATTTCGGTGCAGACAGGCATTGTTAATTACATGAGCGCGAGAGCCTACTATGAAATGGGTGCGGAACGCGTTGTTTTGGCGAGGGAGCTTTCTCTTGAAGAGATTGCCGAAATCAGAGCCAAAACCCCGAAAGGGCTGTCGCTTGAAGCGTTCGCGCACGGTGCGATATGCATGGCAGTATCGGGCAGATGTCTGCTTTCGAGCTATCTCACAGGGCGCGACCCCAACAGGGGCGACTGCGCTCAGCCGTGCAGATGGAACTATCATCTTGTTGAAGAAAAGCGTCCGGGAGAATATATGCGGCTGATCGAGGATAAGGACGGCAGCTATATTCTCAATGCAAAAGATATGTGCATGATCGAGCATCTGCCTGAGATGTATAAGGCGGGGATCGACTGCCTGAAGCTTGAAGGCAGAGCGAAAACGGAATATTATGTTGCGGCGGTGACAAACGCTTATGCGAGAGCAGCGTCGGAGTTTTCTCAAACAGGGCTCGATTATCATCCGTCCGATGAGCTTTTAGAGGAAGTTATGAAAATAAGCCACCGCGAATATTCCACCGGATTTTACTTCGGTCAGCCGAAGGACGGACAGGTCTACGGCTCGGGCGGATATATAAGAGATTATGAGCTTGTGGGAGTTGTTTTAAGCCACGAGGACGGGCTTACGACCATTGCTCAGCGAAATCGTTTTTATCCAGGCACGCTCGATGTACTCGATCCTGTTTTCGGGCAGTTTGAGATCGAATCGGGAACGCTTTTTGATAAGGATATGAACGAGCTTGAATGTGCAAGATATGCCGCAGAGCCTGTTAAATTCTATTCCCGCCCGCTCTCAGTGGGCGCTTATATCAGAGTTAGAAAATAATTAAAGAGCGATGTTTTAATGAGTAAATTTAAAATGTCACGCAAAAGCAGCGCTGTTATATGCATGATACTTTCGGCGTTTTGCTTTGCGCTGATGAATATGTTTGTGAAGCTTTCGGGAGATATTCCGACAATGCAGAAAAGCTTTTTCAGAAACGCGGTAGCGTTTGTTATCGCGCTTATCATGCTGCTGCGTCAGGGCGGAGGCTTTAAGCCGCATAAAGGCTGTGTGCCGCTGCTGCTCGGAAGATCTATCTGCGGAACGATCGGAATTTTCTGCAACTTCTATGCGCTCGGCCGCATTGTTTTGTCGGACGCTTCGATGCTGAATAAGCTTTCTCCGTTTTTTGCGGTGCTGTTTTCGCTGATCTTTCTGAAAGAAAAGCTTAAAGCCGCACAGGTTGTTTTTGTGACAACGGCGTTTTTAGGCAGCCTGCTTATTATCAAGCCCGAATGGGGCTTTTTGTCTGAGAGCATGCCTGCGATAGCCGGATTTATGGGCGGAATGGCGGCAGGTGCCGCCTACACTATGGTGAGGGCACTTTCCGCAAAAGGCGAAAGAGGCGCTTATATCGTTTTCTTCTTTTCGGGTTTTTCCTGCCTTGCATCGCTTCCCTCGCTGATCTTCGCATACAGCCCAATGACTTTAAGACAGCTTATAATCTTAATACTTGCAGGCGTGTGTGCGGCAGGCGGTCAGTTCGCAATAACGGCGGCATATTCGAGAGCGCCCGCAAAGGAAGTTTCGGTGTATGACTACACTCAGATCATCTTCGCCGCGACACTGAGCTACATTGTGTTTGATCAGCCGCCCGATCTATTCAGCTACTGCGGCTATGCGGTTATAACGCTTTCGGGCGTTGCGATGTTTTTGTACAACAACAGACATAAGACCGATAAGGTTTTGAAAGAATAAAATTCAATTCAAAGGAATGATCATAATGAAAAAAATTATCTGCGCTTTATTGGCGCTTATCTGCTGTCTTTCGTTTGCTTCGTGCGGCGATAACGGACTTACCGAAAGCATGACAAATATTAAAGACGGTACGCTTACGCCGACTCTCAAAGGCAACTACTATATAGATTATCTCGACAGCGAATCGACAGAGTATATTGCGGCAAGAGTTGGAGACGAGCTTTTTTTCTGGAACAATCTCGACACTGTTATGCACTACTACCACAAGACATCAAACGGCTGGGACGAATACACAAAGAACGCACAGGACTCCGATGAATACGGCACAGAGTCTGTCGCTCACTATAACAGTGCGGATGAGATAGTTAAAAAGTCGCTTTCTGCCCTTCTCAGCACCGATGGAATCGAGAACAAGGATAAATCGCCGAAGATTGAGGAATGCAATGGGCTTGCCTGCCTGAAATACACCGACGGCGACGACTACACTTACATTTCGACCGACTACAATATAATTGTTGAAAGCTGCAAGAATGACGGCAAGGACGATCAGGTCCTCTTCGGGCTTTACAGAGATATGAAGACCGACGACTACACAGAGTTCGACGATTCGATGGTCCCGAAGCAGTTTAAATGATCGACAATACCGCGCTCTTGAATTGAAATTCGCTATTGAAAAGCAGATCGCAATATGGTATAATTTATTTTAGTCAAAAATTTTTATTGTTAAAAACCGCCTTTTTAAACGGCGGGAATTGTATTAAACCGTAAGGGAGTATGTTTTTTTATGTCGGGACATTCAAAATGGAACAATATCAAGCGCAAAAAAGGTGCTAACGATGCCGCCAAGGCAAAGATCTTCACAAAGATCGGCAGAGAGATGTCGGTCATTGTAAAGCAGGGCGGCCCCGATCCCAACTCTAATTCCAAGCTGAAAGACTGCATTGCAAAAGCAAAATCGCTCAATGTGCCGAACGACAATATCGAGCGTATTATCAAGAAAGCTTCCGGCGAGGGTTCTAACGCCGAATATGAAGAGATAGTTTATGAGGGCTACGGTCCTTGCGGAGTTGCAGTTGTTGTCGAATGTCTGACAGACAATCGCAACCGCACTGCAGGCGATCTGCGCCACTACTTTGATAAGTGCGGCGGAAATATGGGTCAGCCCGGCTCGGTAATGTTTATGTTCAGCCGCCGCGGATACATTGCTATCGACGCTGAAGGACTTGACGAAGACAAGGTCATGGAGGACGCTTTGGAATGCGGAGCGGACGATTTCAATGCCGACGACGGTGTTTTCGAGATAATAACCGATCCGAACTCGATAGGTGCTGTGAGAGAAGCCCTCGAGCAGAAAGGCTACACTGATTTTCTGACAGTTCAGGCGGAATATTACCCCGCGACCTTTACACATATCGATGACGAAGAAGCTCTCACTAAAATGCAGAAGCTGCTCGATATGCTTGAAGATAATGATGATGTGCAGAATGTTTGGCACAACCTTGAAAATCTTCCGGAGGAATAAATCGTAAAATTCCTCAATCACTTACAATCTGGAGGCTATTATGACAAATTTGGATCATCTTTGTCCCGGCTGTATGCGTCCGAAAACTGACGACGCTAAGTGTCCTCACTGCGGTTATGACTACACTCCGAACAGCAGCGATCATCTCAGCATCAAAACGGTGCTTGAAAACAGATATTGTATAGGCAGAGTGCTTTCCGCCAACGGCGAGGGCGTCACTTATATGGGTTACGACACCGAGCTTGACAGTGCTGTGCATATCCGCGAGTTTTTCCCGAAAGGGATCTGCACGCGTGACGGTGACAACGTTGTTACGGACGATCAGCATGTTGACAATTTTGTGACACACAAGAATGAGTTTTTAGCACTTGCAAGGGTACTTGCAAGAATGAGAAATCTTTCCGCGATCTTCCCTGTTTACGATATTTTCGAGCAGAACGACACAGCTTATTATGTAAGCGAAGCGGCTGAGACTATCACTTTGCGCGACTTTCTTGTGAGAAACGGCGGCAGGCTTAATTTTGAGCAGATGTGCAGACTGTTTATGCCTGTTTTCTCAACACTTTCTTCACTTCATTCGGTAGGCGTTATACACCGCGGAATTTCGCCCGAGACAATGGTTATCGGCCGCGACGGAAAGCTTAGGCTCACAGGCTTTTGCATTTCGGATCTTCGCACCGCGAGAACCGATCTTTCGCCCGAGTTGTTTAAGGGATATGCTGCTATCGAGCAATACGGCTTTAACGGTGACTCCGGCGCATGGACGGATGTTTACTCCGTTGCCGCTGTTATCTATCGCACTTTAATAGGCTCTCCGCCTCCCGACGCTGCCGAGAGAGTCACTAATGACAGAATGATCATTCCGCCCGAGATCGCAGAGGAGCTTCCGGCATATGCGCTCGGCGCACTCGCAGACGCGCTTCAGATCCTGCCGAGCGACCGTACTCAGTCGATCGAGGATTTTCGCGATGAGCTCAGTGCCGCTCCGAATGTTGTCAACCGCAGCAGAGAGGCACAGTCGATGAGAGCGGAAGCGAGAACTACATCGACACGCAGAAGAAAAAAGAGCAGCAACAAAAAATACATCGCTGTTGCCGCTGTTATAACGGTTATTGTGCTGGCGCTTGTTTTGCTGATACTCAGCAAGACTGTGTTTAACAACAATGACGCTCAGCCGACCACAACAGGTTATACCGATTCCGCAACGGATCAGGATTGGTCTAAGCAGATTGCCGATAAAAATAAAGTCGTTGTTCCCGATTTCAAAAATCTCAATGCGTCTCAGCTCGGCTCAGACGAGGATTCAGAGATGATCGCGATAAACAACAATTTCAAGATCACGCTTGAGCGCAAAACAGACGACTCCGACAAGGGCACGATCCTTTCGCAGAGCATTGCCGCAGGAGAAAAAGTCGATAAGGGCACGGCGATAACGCTTGTTGTCAGCATCGGTAACGGCACGGTTACTGTTCCCGATGTCAGAGGAATGAGCCGCGAAGAAGCACTTATTGAGCTTTGCAAGAGCGGATTTATGTATCAGAATATCGTTGTTCAGGAGGTTTATGAGTCCGGCAGCGATTCCGAGAAGGTTCTCGAGCAGTCGATAACCGCAGGTCAGAAAGTCACTGAGTTTGCGAACATCAAGATCAAATACAACACTTATAAGTTCGAGACTACGACTGCAAGACAAACCGAAGCGCCAACTCGTTCGACAACAACGGTGAAACCGACCGAAGCACCGACAACTACCGCCACGACCAGCCACACAACGGCAGGCGAGGAAGGTCAGGACTGATCCGGCGATGAACAGTTTTTTCGCATTTATTTCGCGCATGAAATTCATCAACAGATGGGCTTTGATGCGTAACACTTCGAGCGAAAATCTCAGCATGCATTCGCATGAGGTCGCTGTTATCGCCCACGCGCTCGCTGTTATAGGCAATCGCAGACTCTCGCGCGGTTATGACGCAGACAAAGCCGCTGTTATTGCTCTTTATCACGATGCGTCGGAGATCTTGACCGGCGATATGCCGACTCCCGTTAAGTATCACAACGCTGTTTTGAAAAGCGCATATAAATCGCTTGAAAACTCGGCAAACGAGCGTCTGCTCGAAATGCTCCCCGAAGATATGAGAGCAGATTATGAGCCGATCTTCAAATGCACCGACAATGAGCTTTTGAAGCTTGTCAAGGCGGCGGATAAGATATCTGCACTCATTAAATGCGCGGAAGAACACAAGATGGGCAACGGCGAATTTGACAGTGCTTATCTTACGATTGAGCGTGCGATAGCCGATCTGGGCTGCGAAGAAGCCGATATTTTCATAGCGGAGTTTTTCGATTCCTACAGCAAAACGCTCGATGAACTGAATATTTAAAGATAAAACGCTTTTGAATTTTCTTTTCAAAAGCGTTTTTATTATCAAAACTCTTGCCCTGAAAACCGATTTATATTATAATTTAATTACATTCGATCATAAGCTCCGCTTTTAATTAAATTTATTATTATTGATTTATGGGTTGACAAAAACGGTTTATTGTGTTATCATAGTAGCACACTAAAGTGTATGGAGGTTACGGCATGAAATACAGCAAGATAACTCCGAAGGGATTCGGAGATTACCTTTTTGAAGAAAGTACCGCACAAAACGAGATCGAGAAAAGGCTGAACAGCCTGTTTTACAAGAAAGGCTATTACCCTGTTGTGACGCCCGCGCTCGAATATCTCGATGTTTTCACGGCAGACGGCGAGGTCATTCCGATCGAGCGTGTTTATAAGCTTGTGTCGAGCGACGGCAGGCTGCTCGCGCTCAGACCCGATATAACTCTGCCTATTGCGCGTCTTGCGGCAACAAGACTTCAAAATCAGACCCCGCCTTATCGTCTTTGCTATACCGAAAAAGTCTTTAAAAATAATCCGCACATGAACGGCAGACGCGACGAATGCACGCAGTCGGGTGTTGAGCTTTTGGGCGCAGGCGGAAAGCGCGCCGACCTTGAGATAATCATGACAGCGGCGAGAGCGCTCAGCGTTTGCGGCGCGACGGACTACAAGATTGAGATCGGACACGCGGGATTCTTTAAGTCGCTTATCCGCACGCTTGGAACGGACGATGATACGACCGAGCGGATCCGTTCATTGATCGAGATGAAAAACTATGTTGAGCTTGACGAATTATTAAGCCCGATGAAAGGCAACCGAGCCGCCGAAACAATAATGAAACTGCCGCGGCTGTTCGGTTTGAAAAATGTTTTAAATGAGGCATACGAGCTTTGCGGCGGTATCGGAAGCGAATCACTCGACTATGTAGGCGAGCTTCTCAGAGAGCTTGAAAACACCGATATTGCAAAGCATATCTCGCTTGATCTCGGACTTGTACACAGCAACAATTACTACACCGGCATACTGCTCAGAGGTTATTTAGAAGGATCGGGTGTCACTGTTTTGACAGGCGGCAGATACGATGATATGCTCTCGCACTTCGGAATGGACTTGCCTGCTATCGGCTTTGCGGTGCAAAACGACGAGATGGCAAAGCTTTTAGTCGAGAGCAAAAATGCGGCTGTGCCGGCACCCGATATTATTGTTTTCGCTGAAAACGGCTTTGAGACAAAGTCGCTTTACTATTGCGAGGAGTGCGCAAGGGACGGTTTGATCGCTGAAAACAGTGTGTTTGACACGCTCGAGCAAACAAGGAAATACGCGCTTCGCCGCGGTATTAAAAAGCTCGCTGTCTGTTCGGACACTGTTACGCTGACGGAGGTTTCAAAATGAGAAAGATACGCATTGCGCTCACCAAGGGCAGACTTGAAAAAAGCTCGGTCGGGCTGTTTAAAAAAATGGGGCTTGACACCGAAGCACTCGAAAACAAAGGCAGAAAGCTGATATTGCCTATCGGGGACGATTATGAAGCGGTGCTTGCGAAGGCCGCCGATGTTATAACTTATGTTGAACGCGGAGTTTGCGATATAGGCGTTGTCGGAAAGGACACTATCGCGGAATATCCGGGCGAATACTATGAGGTGCTCGACCTCGGTATCGGCAAGTGCAGATTTGCACTTGCAACGAAGGCAGGAGAGGATTTTTTCTCAGGTCATAACGCAAAAACTATTGCGAGCAAGTATCCGCGAGTGGCGCGTTCGTTTTTTGATAAAAAGGGGCTTGATGTTCAGATAATCAAGATCGAGGGCTCTGTTGAGCTAGCTCCCCTGCTCGAGCTTGCGGACGGTATTGTCGATATTGTTGAAACGGGAACGACGCTCAAGGAAAACGGGCTTTGCGTTGTCTGCGATATCATGCCTGTTTCGGCAAGAGTTATTGTGAATGTTGCGGCACTGAAAATGAGAAAAGCCGAGATAGAAGAGTTTTTATCGGGACTTGAAAAAGCGGCGGCAGAATGATAAAATCTATTTGGGAGTGTGTTTTTGAAAATGGTTAAGATACTTAGATCGAGCGACGGCTCGGATATTGAATTTTTTAACAGAATACGCAGCAGAGGCGAATCGACCGACCGCAAGGTCACAGCTATTGTAGGCGACATTATAAGCGATGTCCGCGAGAACGGCGACAGCGCCGTTAAAAAATACACATCGCAGTTTGACTGTGCAGAGCCTGCCTGCTACTGTGTGCCGGACGAATGGCTGGACGACGCTTTGAACAAATGCGATAAAGAGTTTTTATCATCGCTCGAAAAGGCGGCGGAAAACATAAGAGCATTTCACAAAAATCAGCTTTCTCACGGCTTTGAGATGAAAGATGAAAACGGTTCTCTGCTCGGTCAGATCGTGCGGGCACTCGAATGCGTCGGAATTTATGTTCCGGGCGGCACTGCGGCTTATCCGTCGAGCGTGCTGATGAACGCTATTCCCGCGAAGATCGCAGGGGTAGAAAAAATCATCATGGTGACACCGCCGCCTAAGGACGGCTCTTTGAACTATGATATTCTTGCCGCGGCGAAGATCGCGGGAGTAGATGAGGTCTTCCTTTGCGGCGGCGCTCAGGCTGTCGCGGCGCTTGCTTTCGGCACAGATGAGATCCAAAAAGCGGATAAGATAGTCGGTCCGGGCAATATTTTTGTTGCGACCGCCAAAAAGCTGCTTTTCGGAGTTGTTGATATTGATATGATCGCAGGACCGAGCGAGATACTCATTGTCGCGGACAAGAGTGCCAACGCCAAATACCTTGCCGCGGATATGATGTCGCAGGCGGAGCACGACAGGCTCGCAAGCGCAATTTTGATAACGACCGACGAAAAGCTCGCAAACGACACTTTATCGGAGCTTGAAAGACAATCGGCGGCTTTAAGCCGAAAGGACATTATCGATGAAGCTCTCGAAAATTACGGTGCAATAATCGTCTGCGATGATGTTGACTATGCGCTGGGGCTTGCCGACAAATTTGCGCCGGAGCATTTGGAGCTTTGTGTCAAAGACCCGATGGCTGCACTGAAAAAGATCAAAAATGCAGGTTCGGTATTCCTCGGCAACAACTCACCCGAGCCGCTCGGAGATTATTTTGCCGGCCCTAATCATGTGCTGCCGACTTCGGGCACAGCGAGATTTTTCTCGCCGCTCTCGGTAGATGAGTTTATTAAAAAAATGCAATATATCAACTATTCCGAGCAGTCACTCAAGGCAGCGGCAGACGATGTTATTCGCCTTGCAAACGCCGAGGGACTCACTGCTCATGCGAATTCCATTATCGTCAGAAAGGACGGTTGACGATGTATTCCCTGCCACGAAAGCTTCAGAATATGACGCCGTATACTCCGCATACCGAACATTTCCCTGTTCGGCTTGACGCGAACGAATCGCCGTTTTTACCGAGCGAAACGGCAAAAGCGAAGATCAAAGCGGCGATAGATGATATTGAATTTGACCGCTATCCCGATCCCGCCGCGAAAAACATACGGGAAAGCTATGCCGAGCTTTACGATATTGACCCCGATCTGCTTGTCGCTTCAAACGGATCGGACGAGATAATCTCGGTTATTATAAACGCTTTTTGCGACGCAGGCGAGTCGATCTGCGTTATTGAGCCCGATTTTTCAATGTACCGTTTTTATGCAGAGGTCTGCGGACTGAATGTTATATCGATCAAAAAGAAGGATTTTGTAATTGATCCCTATGAAGTTATCAAAACCGCAAACGAATCGGGCGCACAGCTTCTTATATTCTCAAATCCGTGCAATCCGACATCTGTCGGACTTGACCGCGACAGCGTCAGACAGATCATAAAAAATGTTCGGTGTCTTGTTGTGCTGGACGAAGCGTATATGGACTTTTATGATCAGTCGCTGATGAATGAGGTTGAAGACTACGACAATTTAATGATACTCCGCACCTGCTCGAAAATGCTCGGACTTGCCGCGCTGAGAGTCGGTATCACCGTTTCAAACAAGCGGCTTGTGAGCGTGCTGAACACTGTCCGCTCGCCCTACAATGTAAACACGGTATCGGCAAAGGCCGCAAGCATTATTCTAAATGATAAAGAGTATATCCGCTCGGCGAACGAGCAGCTGATCGAGCTTCGCAATCGGCTTTATGAGGGTGTTAAAAATGCAGTGTCGAGTGAATGCAGGGTGATAAAGCCATGCACGAATTTTGTGACCGTTGTCACCGACAGGGCAAAAGATATCTATGAATTTTTAAAGACAAAGGGTGTGCTTATCCGCTGCTTTGACGGATTTATCCGCATAACTGCGGGCACCACGGATGAAAACAACGCTGTTGTTTCAGCATTGGAGGAGTTTTTTGATGAGAACCGCTGAGATCACCAGAACGACCAAGGAAACGGATATTTCGGTGTCGCTTTGCCTTGACGGCGGAGAGATAAACATCGACACGGGGGTAGGCTTTTTCGACCATATGCTCACTGCCCTTGCGAAGCATTCCGGCTTCGGGCTGACACTTAAAGCCAAAGGCGATCTTTTTGTTGATTGCCACCACACAATTGAGGACACCGGCATTGCGCTCGGTCAGGCTATGGCTGCGGCTCTCGGAGATAAGTCTGGTATTGCGAGATACGGAAGCGCTTATATTCCGATGGACGAAGCGCTTTGCTTTTGCTCGCTCGATATTTCAAACCGTCCGTTTTTAGTGTTTGACGCTATGTTTCAAAATCAGGCGTGCGGCGGGTATGACTGCTGTATGACTGAGGAGTTTATGCGCTCGCTTGCATTCAACGCGGGGATAACACTTCATTTGAAATGTCTTTACGGCGCAAACGATCACCACAAGATCGAGGGACTTTTCAAGGCACTGGCTCATGCACTGAAAGCCGCTGTGACACCGCAGGACGGCACACTCAGCACAAAAGGCTCGCTTTGAGATAACGAAAGGACAGACTATGATAATTCTACCTGCGATAGATATTAAGGACGGCAACTGCGTTCGGCTGACAAAGGGCGATTTCGGCACTGTTTGCAAGGTTGCGGAAAATGCGCTTGAAACTGCGATTTCGTTTAAGAATGCGGGCGCAAAATGGCTGCACACTGTCGATCTCGATGGTGCTAAGGATGCATCTCCAAAAAACCACGGCATTATCTGCGAGCTTGCTCAAAAAAGCGGACTCAAGGTTGAAGTCGGCGGCGGTATCAGGGATATGAAAACGGTCGAGTTTTATCTTGGGCGAGGTATCAGTCGGGTGATCCTCGGATCGGCGGCTATAAAAGATCCCGATTTCGTCAAAGAGGCGGTTTCGGAATACGGCGGCAGTATTGCTGTCGGTATCGACGCGATGAACGAATATGCCGCCGCCGAAGGGTGGATCGACGGCTCGAAGATACATTATATTGACCTTGCGAAGCGAATGGAGGATATCGGCGTTAAGACGATAATCTACACCGACATCAACCGCGACGGCACGCTCAGCGGTCCGAACACCGAACAGCTTTCAAGGCTTTGCGAGGCTGTCGGCTGCGATATAATCGCATCTGGCGGTATCAACGATATAAACGACATAAAAGAGCTTTTGAAAATAGGTATGCACGGCACTATTTGCGGAAAGTCTATATACAAAGGAACGCTTTCGCTTAAGGACGCGATATCTGTCGGAGGTGATCAGCTTTGACACAGCTTGACAGGTTCTTTGAAAAAGGTGAGCTTATTCCGGCTATTGTGCAGGAATACGGCACGAATGAAGTGCTTATGCTCGCATATATGAACCGCGAATCGCTCAGCCGCTCGCTTTCGAGCGGCTACACATGGTTCTGGAGCAGATCAAGACAGGAGCTTTGGAACAAGGGTGCGACTTCGGGACATCTTCAGAAGATAAAGACCATTGATTACGACTGCGACTGCGATACATTGCTTGTTACAGTTGAGCAGACGGGAGCCGCCTGCCACACGGGAAATCACAGTTGCTTTTACCGTACGCTATATAAAGAAGGAGAATAAGAATGGACGCATTACAGGCATTATATCAGACAGTGCTTTCACGCAAAAGCGAGAAAGCCGAGAACTCATACACCTGCTATCTTTTCGAGCAGGGACTCGACAAAATACTCAAAAAATGCGGCGAAGAGTGCAGCGAGACTATTATTGCCGCTAAAAACGGCGATAACCACGAACTGGTGCTTGAGCTTTCGGATCTTATGTATCATCTGACTGTGCTTATGGTCGAGCAGGGCGTTTCGGTGGACGAGCTTTATGCCGAGCTTGAAAAGCGAAGCGGCAAAACCGGAAATCTTAAAAAGTTCCACACTGTGGACAAAAATTCGTAAGCTATGCCGGCTCAGATAACACATTTTCTGCACGCGGCGGAGTCGATACCGAAAAACGCCGCCAATGATAAATATAAAGACGCTGTTTCGCTCGGCGCGATAGGTCCTGATTTTTTATACTATTATAAAATGCTCAGCACAAGCGGCAGAAGCGCGAGAAATATCGGAACAGCACTTCACTCTGTCGGCACTGATAAGATGTTCGGCGCTTTTTGCGAATATTTAAATCAGCACCCAAACGATACTGCGGCAAGATATTTTACCTACGGCTTTGCCTGTCATTTTGCGCTTGATCAGACAGCGCACCCTTATGTCTATTTTGTGCAGGATCATATTATCAAAGCGGAGAATTTCCGCAAAAATCCGATCTTTAAGCATGTTCTGATCGAGCATTCGCTCGATGTTATCATGGTGCGCGACAAGATGGGAATAACTGCGGGAAAGTTCGGGCTGAAAAACTGTGTTCCGCTTGACAGCAGCGAGATCTTCGGCTCTGTTGTGAAGATCATGACATTTGTTATAAACCGCCTGTTTCCCGACAGTGAGTTCACCGAAAAGCAGTGTGAGAAGGCATATCGCGACTGCCGAAAATATCTGCGCCTTGCAACCGACAGAATGGGAATGAAGCGTTTTCTTGTGCGGATCGCTGAAACAATCTGCTTTATGAGAGGGACAGTTTCAAACTTTATTCATCCGTTTATGGAAGATGGTATCTGGGATTACTCAAACTACGAAAAAGCAGACTGGACAGACAGCGACGGCAACACCCGCGACGACAGCTTTTTCGAGCTTTATGATAAGGCGAAAACGCGGGCGGCGGAAATTATCGACGAGATCGACAATGCGGCGGCAGGCGGCGTGTTTTCCGATAAACACCCGTACTATACTATGAAAGGAATACTTGAAAATGAATGAGCTTAAAAAAATAGCAAGCTTTCAGGTAGATCACACAAAGCTTTATCCCGGTGTGTATATCTCACGCGTGGACCACGATATTGTGACATACGATATAAGGCTTAAAAAGCCAAACTGCGGAAGCTACCTTGAGGTGCCTGTTCTCCACACGATCGAACATCTTTTTGCAACTTATGCAAGAAGCTGTGAATTTCAAAACAATGTTATTTATTTCGGCCCGATGGGCTGCCGCACCGGTTTTTACCTTCTCACTAAGGATCTGCCCGACTGCGACACCGTTAAGATGATAAAGGACGCCTTTGCGTTTATCGCGGAATATGAGGGCGAAATTCCCGGCGCGAGTGCAATCGAATGCGGAAATTACCTTGAACACGACCTTATAAATGCAAAAAGAGAGGCGACGGCTTTTAATGAAGTTTTGAAAAAAGTCTCTGCCGATACACTGAATTATTGACATTTCTGTGAATGATGCACGGTTTTGAACAGCGTATTTTGGTTAATACGCTGTTTTTAGTTTTAAAAGGTTGCATTTTTGTAATAATAGTGTTATAATCTCAAATATAGATTACAAATTTGTAATTTGTGTTTTTAAATTGAAAGGTAATTTTACAAAAATGAAAAAACTTTTTTACAAGCTGATCTCCCTTTCGTTTAGCTTTGCATTTGCGGTTTCTCTGCTTGCATGCTCGGCGAATGCTCAGACAATGACAAGAGCGGTCGAGATAACAAGCGAAAGCGGCGAGCACATTGGCTACACCGCAACGGCGGACGAAGCGGCGGCGATCCAGCAGAAGCTGGACGACGCTGTTAAGACAGGTCGTGTTAAAATTGAAACAGACTTCAAGATGGCGCCTCTGAGTGCTGTTGAGTGCGGCGATAAGGTTTATGAAAGTGCTGTTGAATCGCTTTCGGACTATGAAAGCGGCTATGGGCTTTACGTTGACGGCAAGCTGACTGTTGCGGCACAGAGTTCAGGCGAACTGTTGGATGCGGTGAGCGAAAAGCAGCTTGCGCTCTGCAATGAATACGGCTCTGACGATGTTGAAATAACAAACGATATTCAAATCGTATCGGGACTTTTCGGAACAGAGTATGTATCTGACGACGCCGGCACGGCTGTGGCATCAATGAGCTTTTCTTCAAAGGGTATCAAGTACCGCACCGAAAAGACCGAGATAGCCTACAACACCGACACGGTTGAGGATAGCACCCACGAAAGCGGCTACGAAAAGAAGGTCAGCGGCGAAAACGGTGTTATGGAAACGGTTTATAAAACCGAGATCATAGACGGCAAGGAACAGGCTGAGACAAAGGTTTCGTCTACCGTTGTCAAGCAGCCGATAAACGCAAAGCTTATTATCGGCACTGCCCCGAAGTCGGCGCAGGTCGTGCTGAAGGCTGCAAGCAAATCGTCGAGCGGTTCTTCCTACAAAGCAGGCGCTTCAAGCAGCGAGAAATCGCAGGGCATGGTGTGGCCTGTTAACAAAAACGGTTCAAACAGCTATATAAGCTGCAATTACGGTGAGTATTCCGGTCACAGCGGTGTTGATATCGCCGCTTACAAAGGCACTGCGATCTACGCTGTTAAGGCAGGCAAGGTTGTGCTCTCGGAGTATCACCACAGCTACGGCAATCAGATAGTTATCGAACATTCCGACGGAACACGCACCCGTTACGCACATTGCTCGGCGCTTTATGTAAGTGTGGGCGACACTGTGACGCAGGGTCAGAACATCGCAGCAGTCGGAGAGACAGGCAACGCTACAGGTCCACACCTTCATTTTGAGGTGATTGTGAACGGTTCGGCTGTCAACCCGCGCTCCTACCTCGGATATTGATGAAATGTAAAACGCCCCTTTGGGGGCGTTTTTTATTTGCAGAATTTATGATTGCCGATCACGGCTACAACCGGTCTTGAGCGGATCCACGAGGATTTCGCGGTTTTGGGGTTATAGTAGTAGATAGAGCCGCCGGACGGATCCCAGCCGTTGAGTGCGTCCCGCGCGGCTTTATAGGCACTGTCGGCAACGGCGGTATTTATCTGGCCGTCAGTCATGCAGGTGAACGCGCCCTTTTGATAGACCACTCCTGCAACAGAATCGGGAAACGACGAATGCTTGACCCTGTTCAGTATAACCGCGCCGACCGCGACCTGTCCCGAATATGGCTCGCCCCTCGCCTCGGCTGAGATCACTCTCGCAAGCAAATTGTAATCGGAGCTTGACGATGATGAGGAAGATGACGACGAGCTTGAAATGCCGAGCTTTTCAAGCGTCTTTTTTCCGGCGATGCCATCGACGGTCAAACCGTTTTTGCGCTGAAAATACTTCACCGCTTCTCTTGTCTGCGAGCCGAAGATCCCATCGACACTGCCGCTGTAATATCCCCAGCGCTTGAGCCGTGTCTGGATCTCTCTGACCTCACTGCCGCGCGAACCCATCTTAGACAGCGCCTCGGTGTTGACGCACGCGCCTATAGCGGTGAATGCGATTATTAAAGCGACCAATGCGGAAATTGTTCTGAATTTTTTCATTTTGCACCCTGCTCTCCTTTTGGTTTTGCTTATTTTTTCCGAAATAAGAGCAAAAATGCGTGTGCAGTCTTGATTTTTTATCTGTTTTTTTGTAATATATAATAAGTACAACTAATGATTTTTCAAGTGTCATTCGGAGGACTTATAATGAATATCGGGACCGAGCTATACAGAGTTTTCAGAGAGGTTGCTAAAAAAGGCAGCATAACGGCTGCTGCCGAAAGTCTTTATGTTTCGCAGTCGGCGGTGAGCCAATCAATAAAACAGCTTGAAAGCCAGCTCGGCGGAAAGCTGTTCAACCGCGGAAAACGCGGTGTCACGCTGACCGAAGCCGGAAGAACGCTTTTCGGTTATGCCGACAACGCCATGATCCTGCTCGAAAACGCTGAGATAAAGTTTTCTGAGCTAAAAGATCTGAAGAAAGGCTGTGTGCGTATTGCGGCTTCCGATACCGCATGCAATATGTATCTTCTCGATAAACTCAATGAATTTCACAGGCTTTATCCCGATATTTCAATAAAGGTCTATAACCGCACTTCCGACGGCTCTATCGAGCTTTTGAAAAGCGGAACTGTTGATATGGCTTTCACAAATCTTAGCTGCGATGATGATGAATCGCTTGAATCGAAGCCTGTTATGCAGGTGCAGGACTGCTTCGCTGTCGGCGGAAAATACTCGTTTTTGGCACGCAGAACCTTTTCGCTCGGCGAGCTTGAGCGTTATCCGCTGATAATGCTCGAACGCAGCAGTGCTTCCCGCCGTATGCTCGACGAGTTTTTGCAGTCGAAAAGCGTAAACGCTATGCCCTCGATCGAGCTCAGCTCGGTTGAAATGCTGATAAGCTTTGCAAAGATCGGGCTCGGTATTGCCGCTGTTCCGAAGCAGTCGGCACAAAGCGCATTTGATCAGGGCGAGCTGCACGAGCTTCGGCTTTCCGAGCCGCTGCCGCACCGCTCGCTTTATGTTGTCACGGATAAAAACATCGAGCTTTCGTTTGCAGCTCAAAAATTCTCGGATATTATAACACCGTTAACAATTCGTTCATAAATCTTTGCTCAATATTTGATAAAATTTAAATTGGAGCAACGCTCTGCCTTGCTTGAAAGGGCAGAGTTTGTGACAGATTGAAAGCAGTGCAATGGAATGTTAGCTACTCGGAGTTCTCCGCCGCCTTTAGAGGCGGGAACATCTGCAATAGGTTATTACAACAGCTAAAGAAGGCGGAATTAAAAATGAAGCAGATCTCTACAACAGGAGCAAATTCAATGATAAAAGCCGAACGCGGAATACTTTATTCCGGCGTTCAGAAAAAGCAGGACGGTCAGTATGCGCCGTATTTCAATTTTTTTGATTTTGTTACTAACTCGGCGGCAATAATAACCAAAGATGTTTTTTCTCTTGCTAAGTTCGGCAAGAACTATGAATTGATAACGCCGAAAGTTAAAGATCTGATACACAGCCGCTCAGCGATGCTTCCGGGAGGAAGGGTGCTTGTTTGCGAGAGGGACGGCAACTCAGCCGTTTTCGGATCGGACGGCAGTGAAAAATGGAGAGGCGTTATTAAATACAAAGGGTTCGGTCCCTCTGATGTTGCGGCAGACGGTATTTATATCTGGTGCACCTTCCCCGAATCGAACGCTGTTATCAAATACAACACAAATTCCATGCGGCATGATTTTGTCATAGGCGGTTCGACTTCGGGCGGATTGAACGAGCCGCACAGTGTGTTTTTCGATGAAGATAAGCTGATCATTGCTTCGCTTGACGGCAGTATCTGTTATATCAGCCTTGATAATTTTCAGATCGTCGAGCGGCTCGACACCGATGAGACTATTTATCAATACACAAAAACCTACTCGAACGAGGTCATACTCTGCCATTCGGGAATATATACGCTTTATTGATATCGTGATAAATAAAAACAAGCGGCTCATAAAGAACCGCTTGTTTTCTTATTTTGTCTTTTCGGCGAGCTTTCGGATATCGTCCGCCGAGAAGTTGTATTTCTTATTGCAGAAATGGCAGTCGGCAGAAGTTGTCGGCTGTTCGTCCGCCAATTTGAGAAGCTCCTGCCTGCCCATGCCGAGCAACGCTCGCTCAACTCTTTCACGGCTGCAGTCGCAGCGGTATTCAGGCTCGCTTTCATCGAGAAGCTCGATATCAAATTTATTAAGTGCTTTTTTGACCATGTCCTGCGCTGTGAGTCCCATAGACAACATCCTTGTGACCGACGGCAAACCTTTTATCGATTCTTCAAGCTTATCGATAGTGCTGTCAGTCGCCGCGGGGAGAAGTCGGATAAGATAGCCGCCCGCGCAGTTCACGGTGAGATCGGGGTTGACAAGCACGCCGAGCGCACAGACTGTCGGGATCTGCTCGCTTATTGCGTAATATGCAGCTATATCCTCGGCGATCTCGCCCGAGACAAGCTCAATAGTGCCGTTATACGGCTCTTTAAGTCCGAGATCCTTACTGACGGAAAGTGTGCCCTTGCCGACTGCACCGCCGACATCGAGCTTACCCTTATCATTGAGCGGAAGCTCGACTACGGGGTTGCCCGCATAGCCCTTGACATTGCCGCTCGGATCGGCGCACGCGATAAGACATTCCGCCTCGCCGTCGCCCTTTATGCGGATAGTGAGTGTGTCGTTCTCGCCTTTAAGGTCGGCACCCATCATTGAAGCCGCAGTGAGGAGTCTGCCGAGAGCAGCGGTTATGACCGCAGATGTGTGATGGATCTGCTCTGCTGCAGCAACGATATCTGTCGAATCGATAGCGGTTGCGGCGATCTCGCCGTCCGTTGTGATAAATCTATATAACTTTGCCATTACTATACCCTTTCTGCCACAAAAATTATTTTTTCGCTGTCTTGCCTTACATCGGAGCCGTTATCAAAATCGTATTTCCCGAGCGTTTTAAAGCCGCAGTCTTTAAGCATTTTTTCAAATTCGGCTGTTTCATAAGCCTGCTCTTCGATGCACTCGCTGAAGCGTTCATACCGCCCGTCCTCCTGCTCAATGAAGAAATCAATCTCCATTCGGCTCAGTCCGCCGCCGCAGTATTCATTGCTCCAGACAGCATAGATATCCTCGTCTTCAATGACAAATGTGTTGTCACCGAGCACCGTTTCGTGTTTATAAACGGTATTCAAATCGAAGATGAATTTTCCGCCCGGCTCTAAAAACAGTGCAATACGCCTGAGAGATCGGATAAGCTCCTCTTTATCGGTTATGTGATTAAGCCCGTCGAGCGTGCAGAAAACAGTGTCGATCGTGCCGAAAAGATCAAGCTCCTCCAGCCGCTGGCACAAAAGCAGTGCATCAGCTCCGAGACGGTTTCTCGCAATATTAAGCATTTCGGGCGAGCAATCAACTCCGATAACATCGATACCGCGGCGTATGAGTTCAAAAGCAAATGCACCCGTTCCGCACGCAGCGTCAAGCGAGAGACGGGGCGTGTGCGAGTGCATTGAAAGCAGCTTTAAATACCGATCGCACAGCGCGGGATAATCAGCGCCCTGCATCAGACGGTCATAGACCTTGGAAAAATCACTGTACGGCATCTTTTCCGTACAACCTTTCAAACACCATTGAATAACCGTCGTTGCCGTAGGCGAGCGAACGGTTGACGCGGCTGATAGTCGCCGTTGAAGCACCCGTTTTATCGACAATGTCGCTGTATACCTGCTTCTGACTGAGCATTTTTGCGACTGAGAAACGCTGTGAGATCGATTTTAATTCCTTCACAGTGCACAGATCATCGAAAAATTTATAGCATTCGTCAACCGATTTAAGACTGAGAATTGCACGGAACATCTCGTCTGTCTCGGTATCCTTAATTTTATCTATCATTAAAAATCAGTCCTTTCAACTATGCGTTAATATTTTAGCACATTAAACTCAAAAAGTCAACACCGTAAATGATTTTTGGCTCAGTTACGCAAATAATCGCAAAAAAAGCTTGATTTTTCACATGGTTGCTAATATAATAATAGTGGAATTTTTTTTACGAAGGGAATGGATCATATTATGGGTATGTTGGACGATATTGCGGCAAGATCGAAGGACGCACTTGATACTGCTGTTAAATTCACCGGCGAGAAGGTTTCGGAGCAGAAGATCAAGCTTCAGATCGCATCGATCAAATCACAGCTCTCTAAGGAATATGAGACTCTCGGCAGACTTTATCACGACAGCATGAAGCACGGCAGCGACAATGAGTTCACGATCAAGGCTGTGATCGGTGAGATCGAAGAAAAGTCGAGACAGGTGCGCAAGCTCCAGATCCAGATCGACGCCGATAAAAAATACCGCGACTGCAAGGTTTGCGGCTGTAAAAATCCGCCCGATTCGCTTTATTGCAATCGTTGCGGCAAAAAGTTCTGATCCTTTCGGCGACGCGCCTTTCCGGTCGAAAGCGCCGCGCCGTTTAAGCTGCAATAATTTTTCGGGGGCATTTTATGCCCCTATATTTTTGTCGGAGGAAAATTTTATCTTATGAAATACGGTTTTGTTGTTGCCGATGATATGGAGTTTGACGCTGTTGAGAAATACAGCGCCGAACACGGCGGATGTGAATACACTTTTGCAGGCGACAAGACACTCGAATTTAAGATTGGGGACGACACTGTTGTGGCTGTGCTGTGCGGTGTCGGCAAGGTCAATGCCGCAGGAGCGACAGCTGCTCTGATCTACGGCAAGGGTGTCGAGGCAATCATAAATTTTGGATTGTCGGGTGCTGTGAGCGGACTCAGAAAAGGCGATATTGCTGTAGGGGAAAAGACAGTCGAGCATGACTTTGATCTCACTCCGCTCGGCTATAAGGTCGGCGAAAAGCCCTCCCAGACATATATCTACAACGCAGACAAAAGGCTTTTTGACGCTGTTTTAAGCTCGGCTGACGGCGCAAAAGTCTGCACGCTCGCAACAGGCGATATGTTTGTGAGCTCGGCTGACGGTAAGAAATTCATCATCGAGAATTTCGGCGCGGGCTGCTGCGATATGGAATCGGCGGCGATAGCGTCGGTCTGCTTTAAATCTAATATTCCGTTTATTGCGTTTCGCTCTATTTCGGACGATGCGGATGACACCGCGCCGGAGTCTTACCGTACTGAGAACGCTAAAAAACAGAAAAATCTTCTTCTGATTGCGGTTGACGCAATAAAAAGACTGGCAGGAGAGTGATCCCTTTGGCTAAGAAAAAAGGCGTCAAAACACAGCATAATCTTCTCAGCGGCGCACTGATACTGATGGTTTCGACCGTTATGGTCAAGGTCATCGGCGCAATCTTCAAAATTCCGCTCGGAAACCTTATCGGTATGACCGGTATGGGCTACTATTCCGCGGCTTACGATATTTACACGCCGATCTACACTATCGCAATGGCAGGTCTGCCTATCGCTGTTTCAAAGCTGGTTGCGGAGGCTGTGGCGCAGGAAAGATTCCGCGATGCAAGAAGCCTTCTGCGTGTTGCGAAAAAAACCTTCTTTGTTACCGGACTTATCGGCTTTTTGCTTATAGCACTTGTTGCGTTTCCGTTTACAAACTATGTTACAAAGAGTCCCGAGAGTATGTACAGTATGCTTGTTGTTGCGCCGTCGATGCTGTTTTGCTGTGTGATGTCGTGCTACAGAGGATATTACGAGGGCGTTCGCAACATGAATCCGACTGCGATATCGCAGGTCATCGAAGCACTCGGCAAGCTGATCTTCGGTCTGCTTATCGCCTATATTATTATAAAGATAGGCGTTTCGGAGTTTTTATCCTCCGGCACGGTTTTCGGCACAGCCATCACCGATCCCGGGCAGACTGTGAACAACATCTTCCTCGGACAGGTGCAGGAAAATGTGTTTAACGCAACGCTTCCGTTTGCCGCGGCAGGCGCGATAGGCGGCGTCACACTCGGCACGATCATCGGCGCGATATTTCTTGTTCTTCGCGATCGCGTGTGCGGAGACGGTATCACGCAGGAGGAGCTTGAGCGTTCAGCCCCTGCTCTGCCGGACCGTGAGAACTTCAAGAAGCTCATGCTGTTTGCTCTGCCTGTTGTGCTCGGCGCGCTCGCGCAGAATCTTGCAAGTCTTATCGATCTTGCGACGGTGCAGAACAAGCTGGCTTCCGCAATGGAGATCGGAAGAGACGCGCTTATCGCTTCGCACGGAAACGCACTTTTATCGGTGCCGGACAGCGATATTGCGAGCAACCTCTACGGCTGCTACAAGGGCGGCGCTTACTCGTTTTACAATTTGATACCGACTATCACCTCGATGATCGGTATTTCGGCTCTGCCGAACCTTGCAACCGCCTGGGCTCAGAATGACCGCAGAATGATCAAATTCAATATTGAATCGGTGCTGCGGGTCGTTTCGATAATCGCACTGCCTGTCGGTCTCGGAATTTCCGCGCTCTCGGGCGAAATACTCACCTTGTTTTATCCGCACAACGCGCAGGTGCCGATCATGTCGGAGCTTTTGTTCTGGCTTGCGATCTCGGGTGTGCTTGCAGGCATTGCAATGCCTGTTACAAGTATGCTTCAGGCTATCGGTAAGCAGAAGATTCCTGTGGCGACAGTGCTTATCGGTATGGGTATCAAGATCGTGCTAAACTGGGTGCTTGTCGGTATTCCGGAGATCAATATCATGGGCGCGGCTTACTCGACAGTCGCTTGCTACGCTGTTATCGTGACGCTGAATATTATTGCGCTTGTGCGTAATTCCGGCGTTATGCCGTCTATCTGGAAAACACTCGGCAAGCCTGTTGTTGCAGGTGTGCTGTGCATGATAACCGCTATGGTCAGTGCATCGCTGCTGACTGCCGTCGTCGGAAGTTTGATAGTTAGAATGGCAATTTCAGTAATTCTCGCGGCATTTGTTTATATATTTGTGCTATTTGCACTCAAAACATTGACCAAAGAGGATATAAATTTACTTCCAAAGGGAGAAAAAATATCAAAAGTACTTGAAAAGTTGAAACTTTTAGGGTAAAATAAGTTGTAGCCTAAGGAGTGCAGTGAGTTGAAATTAGCGGATTTTGAATTTAAAGATAACTATGATGTTTATGATCTTTTGAAGATCGCCCGTTTGCTCCGTTCGGAGAACGGCTGCCCTTGGGACAAGGTGCAGACTCATCAGTCTATCCGCAACAACCTCATTGAAGAAGCCTATGAAGCAGCGGACGCTATCGATCACAACAACGCTGCGGATATGTGCGAGGAGCTCGGCGATCTTTTATTGCAGGTCGTGTTCCACAGTGTTATAGGTGAAGAGACAAACGAGTTCACGCTTGACAAAGCGGCGGACGGCGTTTGCAAAAAGCTGATACTTCGCCACCCTCATGTTTTCGGAGAGGTCAAGGCGGACACTCCGGCGCAGGTGCTTGAAAATTGGGATAAGATCAAGATGCAGGAAAAGCACCAGCAAAGCTACACCGACACGCTTGAAAGTGTGCCGCAGGCGTTCCCTGCTCTGATGAGAGCGCAAAAGCTGCAAAAGCGAGCCGCGAAAGCAGGCTTTGATTGGGACAGTGTTGACGGTCCGCTCGATAAGGTCGAGGAAGAGTTACGCGAGCTGAGAGAAGCTATCAAAACCGGAGAGAATGTCAGCGAAGAATTTGCCGATCTTCTCTTTTCCTGCGTGAATATTTCAAGGTTCATAAAGGCAGACAGCGAAGAGGCTTTGCAATCGGGCTGCAATAAGTTTATCCGCAGATTTTCGGCTGTTGAAAAAATGTGCGATAAAAGCATGGATGAGATG
>CAVGWP010000004.1:33100-52431 GCA_963633095.1 bacterium
CAGAATGCCGAGCGGTAAAAGTGTTTGTCAGCTTCTTTGGGAAAAGGCAAAAGAATCAGAATGATTTTAACGGAGAAAACCGTTAATATAAAACTAAAATGGAGGTAATTAAAATGAACAAGACAGAATTGGTGAATGCAGTTGCTCAGAAAGCTGAGATCTCGAAGAAGGACGCAGACAAGGCTGTTGCAGCAGTTGTTGATTCCGTTATCGAAGCACTTAAGAACGGCGAGAAAGTTCAGCTCGTTGGTTTCGGTACTTTTGAAGTTCGTGAGCGCAGCGCAAGAACAGGCCTCAATCCGAGAACTAAAGAAAAGATCGAGATTGCTGCTTCTAAGCTTCCTGTATTCAAAGCAGGCAAGCCCTTTAAAGATGCTATCGCAAAATAATTGAAAACGGCTCTTTTAAAGAGCCGTTTTTGATTTTATATAAAATACTGAAACGGAGAAATATATGAGACTGGACAAGTTTTTGAAAATATCAAGGATAATAAAACGCCGCACCGTTGCAAACGAAGCCTGCGATGCGGGCAGAGTGCTTGTTAATTCAAAGCCTGCGAGGGCGTCGTATGATGTGAAAGTCGGCGATATTATCGAGATCTCTTTCGGTCAGCGGCCGTTTAAGGCGCAGGTGCTCGATGTGAAGGACTACACAAGAAAAGAGGACGCCGCTTTACTCTACAAGATAGTGGAATAATAAAAGGGTCGGTCGCATAGTATCTATTGTCATTTAACACTGATTGGACGGAGATATTATGCAGGAACAAAAGCGAACTGTTAAAATGCCGCACAGCGTTTGCATTGACAACCGAAAGTCGATGAAGCTGACGGGTATCTGCGAGATCGACAGCTTTGATGAACAGACGGTGATTTTAAACACCGATCTCGGGCGGCTCACTATTAAGGGAGACGGACTGAAGATAACGGGGCTCGATGTTGATTCGGGCGACTGCGGTATCAGCGGCAGTATTTACGGACTTGCCTACACCGATGATAATTCGAGCGGCTTTTTGAAGCGCCTGTTTCGCTGATGTCCGGCTCGGTCGTTTATGATCTGCTGACTTTGGGCATCGCCGCAGTTGTCGGCGCTTTTATCGGAGTTTGGTACGACATATTAAAATCGATCCGATTATCGTTTAAACTGCCGTTTTTGGCAGTTTTTGCGCTTGATCTGCTTTTTTTCATCGTTGCGGCGGCGATGACTTTTTGTTTACTGCTTGTTCGGTGCAGAGGGTATGTCCGCGGATTTGTGATATTCGGGGAGTGCGTCGGCTTTGCGGTATTGCGTCTGACGCTTTCAAAGCCGATCGTCTGCGCGCTCAAATTCCTGCTTAACATTATAAAATCAACTGTTGCGTTTATTATCGACCGCATAATAAAGCCCGTTCGGTTGTGCATTTTCAATATATCGGCTCGGATTTTGCACGCTGAGATGAACATAATAGTCAAATCTTTGTTATGCGCGAAAAAACTGTTGCAACGCGCAGTGAAATTAGTGTATAATTATTGTGAAGAAAAGTATTCTACCGATTTAAAAGGAAGTGACGGTCATGCCGGAGTCGCCTCGCCGGACAGCAGCCCGAAGCCCTCAGCGCAGAAAAAGCGCAGGGCGCAGCAAAAACGGCAGAAAAAAGCGCTCAAATCTCGGCAGATATAAAGCCGTAGCCGCGCTTTTGGTCTTTGTGCTTGCGGCGTATACCGTCTTTTCCATGGTCTCTTTGCAGTCCGAGCTTTCATCCGTAAGGGCGACGCTCAGCGAAAAAAAGCAGACTCTTGAGGAAAAAAGCGTGGAGAACAAACAGCTTCGTGAACTGCTCGAAAACGGTTCTCAAAAGGAGCTTATCGAACGCGCGGCAAGAGAAAAGCTCGGCTATGTTTATGCCGGCGAAGAGATATTTGAAAATATTTCGGGGAATTAAGATCATTTAAAAGGGGTAAAAGTTTTTTATGCAACTGGAAGTCGGCGCAATTCTTGAGGGGAAAGTCACCGGAATAACAAATTTCGGAGTTTTCGTGGAACTCGAAAAAGGAACGACCGGAATGGTACATATTTCGGAAATATCTTCATCTTTTGTTGAGGATATAAATGAATTTGTTAAGATCGGAGATGTCGTCAAGGTTAAGGTTATGTCGTTTACAGACAACGGCAAGATCTCGCTTAGTATGCGCAGAGCAGTTCCCCGCCCCGAGAGGCAGGAAAGATCCGATCGTCCCGAGCGCAGAGAACAGCGCGGAGGCTTTCAGGGCAGACAGTCGGACAGACGGGATCGTCCCTCCGGCGGAAATTCCCGCCGTCCGCAGAGCGCGCCTGCCGAGAAGCGTGAGCGTCCCGAATCGGGCAGCTTTGAGGACATGATGGCTCGTTTCAAGCAGTCAAGCGATGAGAAGTTTATGGACTTAAAGCGCAAAAACGGCGAGACTAAGCGCAACCGCAGAGCGCCGAGACAGTAAAAGTTCATCGCCCCGCTAAATGTGTTTTGGCGGGGCGATTTTTGTGATTTTTTTGAGAAAAGGTGTGGCTATGATTTTTTATAACGCCCGTATTTTCACGGGGGATGAGTTTATTGAAAACGGCGCCGTTAAATTTGAAAACGGCAAAATAACCGATGTTATGACGGACTACTCCGGCACGGACGGCGAGGATATGCACGGTTCGTTCATTTACCCCGGCTTTATCGATGCGCACACTCATGTGGGTATGTGGGAGGACGGACTGAGCTTTGAAGGGGACGACGGCAATGAGGACACCGATCCCTGCACTCCTCAGCTTCGCGCAATAGACGCGATAAACCCTGCCGACCGCTGTTTTGACGAGGCACTGAAAGCAGGTATTACCGCTGTGGTGACAGGACCCGGCAGCGCAAATCCCGTGAGCGGTCAGTCGGCGCTTTTGAAAACGCACGGCAGGACAGTTGACGAGATGGTCGTACTTCCCTACTGCGCGATGAAAATGGCGCTCGGTGAAAATCCGAAAAGGACATATAACGATAAGGATCAGACGCCTGTTACACGAATGGCAACTGCGTCTATAATCCGTGAAATGCTTTTCAAGGCTTCGCGCTATAACGATGATCTTCGCAGATACGAGTGCGATCAGGACAATTACGATAAGCCCGAATTTGATATGAAATGCGAGGCATTGATACCTGTTATAAGAGGCGAAAAGCCGGTGCATTTTCATGCTCACAGAGCAGACGATATCTGCACCGCTATCAGGATCGCCGAGGAATTTGACCTCGATTATGTCATTGTTCACGCGACCGACGGCACTGCTATTTCCGACACGCTTGCAAAAAAGCATGCAAAGGTTTTATGCGGCCCCGTTATTTCGGAGAGGTGCAAGCCCGAAATGCGTTCGCTCGATATTTCGACTGCCGCAAAGCTGTTTAATGCCGGCATTGAGCCTGCAATTATCACCGATCATCCTGTTATTCCGCTGCAATATCTTTCGATGTGTGCGGCGATGTGTGTGAAAGGCGGCTTATCGAAGCTTGATGCGCTTCGTGCGATGTCAAGTATCCCTGCGAAAATTCTGGGCGTCGGTGATCGTATCGGTGCTTTGAAAAAAGGTATGGACGCTGATATCGTTGTTGCAAGCGGCGATATTTTCGATATTTTCACCGATGTCAGGCGTGTTTATATCGGCGGAGAAAGGGTGGTTTAATGAGAGAGATCGATTGCAAAAAAATCACCGAGACTGTCGCCATGCTTTGTGTGAAGGCAAACAAAATTCTGCCGAGCGATGTTGTTTGCGCTATTGACCGCGCCTGCGAAAACGAGCAAGCCGAGCTTCCGAAATCGATAATGCAGGACATTCGCCGCAATATCGACTGCGCATTGGAGCTTGATGTGCCTGTTTGTCAGGACACGGGCATGGCTGTTGTTTTTGCGCAGATCGGACAGGATGTTCATATCACAGGCGGCAGCTTCAACGACGCTGTCAACGAAGGGGTGCGCCGAGGATATGTTGACGGAAAGCTGAGGCTTTCGGTCGTCGGCGATCCGCTTAGAAGAGTCAACACCGGCGACAATACTCCGGCTGTTATCCACACGAGCATTGTTGACGGCGATAAGATCACGCTGACTGTTGCGCCGAAAGGGTTCGGCTCTGAAAACATGAGCGCGATGAAAATGCTCACTCCCGCCGCGACTAAAGATGATGTTATGGACGCAGTTACAGACATTGTGAAAAAAGCAGGCTCTAATCCCTGCCCTCCGATGATCGTCGGAGTGGGTATCGGCGGCGACTTTGAAAAGTGCGCTTTGCTTGCGAAAACGGCACTGTGCCGCAGTGCGGACAGTTTTAACAGTGATCCTTATTACGCTGAAATGGAGAAAGAACTGCTGGACAGGATAAACAAGCTTAATATAGGCCCTCAGGGCTTTTCCGGCAAGACGACTGCTCTCAAAGTGAATATCGAGCAATTTGCGACCCACATCGCAGGGCTTCCGATAGCTGTTAATATCGGTTGCCATGTGACGCGCCACGCACAAGAGACCATCTGATAAAAAAACCAAGCAAGGAAAATTTCCTTGCTTGGTTTTTTTACGACTGTTCTTTTACCGCTTTGATGGCGTCTATCAGCATTGAAGCCGCTGTTTCAAATGTTACGCTCTCGAGCTGCGCCGCCGCCATTGTCTGATGACCGCCGCCTCCGAGCTGTTCCATGACAAGCTGGACATTCAGCGCGCCGTAGGATCGGGCGGAGATATTAACAGAGCCGTCCGTTCCGTACATGACAAACGAAGCGGAAACTCCGGATATTGTGAGAAGCTCGTCCGCCGCCTGCGCCGCCGCCATTCTTGTTTCGGCGGAACAACCGCCGACATACGAAATTGCATAGTCGCCGTAGAGTCTTGCTCTTGCGACTATCTCGGCACGGGCTCGGTATGTCTCCATTGTGTCGGCGAAGAAACGCTTGACCGAAACAGGATCGGCTCCGCACGAACGCAGGAAAGCCGACGCTTCAAACGTGCGCGCGTTTGTCCGCATAACGAAATTGCGTGTGTCGAGCATGATTCCCGAAAGCAACGCTTCCGCTTCCGCTTTTCCGACAATGTTGACGCCGATATATTCGATAAGCTCTGTGACCATTTCGCAGGCACTCGATGCCGACGGATCATGATAGAAAAGCAATGCATTATCAACGCAGTCGGGTGTTTTGCGGTGGTGGTCGATGACAACCGCTGTTTTTGCTTTTTCATAAAGCTCGGGCGATTCAAAAGTCGCTTTGCGGTGCGTATCGACAACGATCAGAAGAGTATCCTTATTTATCTCTCTGAGTGCGGTGCTCGGGGCGATCATGCAATCATTGTATGCAGGAAAGCCCTCAATATATTCGATAAGCGAGCTTGCAAGTGTCTTATCCTTTTGGATAACAATCTTAGCAGGCTTTTTCAGCTCGCGGACGGTTTTGCAAAGCGCGACAGCCGCACCGAAACAATCCATATCCGAATAGGCGTGTCCCATTATCAAAACATCATCGCAGCTGCCTATCATCTTTTTGAGCGTTCCTGCGACAACTCTTGTGCGGACTCGCGAGTTGATCTGAGCCGCCTGCTTTACGCCGCCGAAAAACTCATAGTCTTCTCCGTCCTTGATAACAGCCTGATCACCGCCTCGGCTGACAGCCATGTCAATAGCGGCATTAGCCATTTCAACACATTCCGAGATCGAATCCGAGCCGTCGCCTACACCGATCGACAATGTAAGTCCGCCCTTTTCACCGAACTGAAGTGAGCGCACGCTTTTGAGCATTGGAAACTTCTGTTCCTTGAGCTGTTCGACTGCACTCTTCTGCAAAAAGACAATGTATTTATCGGTTGCGATCTTCTGAATATATCCGCTCTTATCGGAGATCGCCGCTTCGATCTCACGGTCAACTGCGCCGAGGATCTCATTCTTCTGGCTCTCAAGTGTGTTTTTCAGCATGAAATCCATACCGTCGATCTGAATGAACATGACCGATGTTTTGGTCTGTTCATACAACCCCGAAATATTGCGATAAGCGGTCTCATCATAGAAAAGAAAAATACGCATACCGCCGGAGCGATGTCTCGATCGGAATGAATCGACCCGATAGCTTCTGTTGTCAAAGTCAACAAGCAAGCTGTTTTTATCGAGCAGCAGCTTTGCCGTATCACTGTCGAAAACAGAATCGAGCGACATCCCGCAGACTTCATCGCCGCCTATGACCTTTTCAAAAAAGCTGTCGTTATACCACGAGATAGTTCCCGAAACATCAGTTACCATAACAGGCACGGGGAATTTCGCCATTGCATCGGTCCCGAGCATTTCCATACTGTCGATCGTTGAATTGATATACAGTCTGACCGAGCGGCGGAATGAATAGATCTGCATTATTGATACGACTGTCATCGCCGCGGTGACGAACAGCTCGACCACGAACAGCGGTGTATTGTACTGCACCGTGAACGCTGTTGCTCCCCACAAAAGCGCGGTCAGCACTAAGATTATAGCGACCAGCCTTTTGCTTTTTTTATTTCTCACTTTATTCTCTCCTTTTGCTGTCCGTGTCGGAAACAACATCGGAATTTTCACGCATGAGCGCGTCTATCTTATCATAGGATCCGTGATCCGTTTGTCCACCGTCTTTGCGGCGGTAAGGCGCTAAACGCAGTGCCTTTCCGACAACTGCGGCGGCGGCTTCCTTTATATTATCGCGGTGGCGGGAATCGGTGTTCACCATCTGCGCGAAATCCTGATTATCAACATCGATCAGCAAAAGATCATCGAGCACATAAGCCGAAGAGCCGCTGAGCATTGCGGCAAGCATCATCGACCGGCTTTTGATACGCTCTATCACATCGGGCCAGCTGTCGAGCAAGACCGCCTTATCATAGTCGATCTTCTCGCGGCGCGGTTCCTGTTTTTTAGCAGCAGGCGGCTTTTTCAAATTCGGCGCAGGTGCTGCCGCAACGACGCCCTCTCTCACCTTTGCCTCCAGCTTTTCAAGCCGCTCTTTAAGGCGGCTGAGTTCATCGTTTTCGTCCGCCATACACATTTTTATAAGCGTTGTTTCGAGCGAAATACGCTTATTCTTGCCCTGCTTCATAAGGCGGATGCATTCTCCGAGCAGATCGGCGCACTTTGAAGCGCGGTCAAACTTAATGGCCTTAGACGCCGCCTTAATACGCTCGATCTCATCGGGAGATTCGTTTATCAGCTCGGACGGATCACCGACCGCCTTTGCGACCATTATATTGCGGTAGTATTCGCCAAGGTCGCTGCAAAGCCTCATCATATCGCATGACTTCGCATAAAGCGACGCGACCTCTTTAAGCGCGCTTGCGACATCGTTGTTTGCGACCGCGTCGCCGATAGCAAAAAGCGAATCTCTGCCGATAAGTCCTGCGGCGGCGGTTACAGTGTCCACCGTTATTTTTTCTTCGGACGAGCTGCACAGATCGAGCAGCGAAACAGCGTCACGAAAGCCGCCGTCCGACAGCTTGGCGATCAGCATTGAAGCGTCCCTCTCGATCTCTATATTCTCGCACGAGCAGATATATTCAAGTCTGTCGGCGATGACATCGGCAGACGCACGATTAAAGTCGAACCGCTGACAACGCGAAAGGATCGTCGCCGGAACTTCGTGTACCTCAGTTGTCGCAAGAATGAAAATGACATGCTTAGGTGGTTCTTCAAGCGTTTTCAGCAACGCATTGAAAGCGTCCTTTGTGAGCATATGCACCTCATCGATGATATACACTCTGTATTTACAGACCGACGGCGGATAGCTGACATTATCGCACAGCTCGCGGATACTTGCGACCGAGCTGTTTGATGCGGCATCGATCTCGACAACATCGAGCACAGTACCGTTTGTGATGCTTTGGCAAACGGAACATTCGCAGCAGGGATCTCCGCCTACGGGAGATTCGCAGTTGACAGCTTTAGCGAGAATTTTCGCACTTGATGTTTTGCCTGTTCCTCTTGAACCTGTGAAAAGATAGGCGTGCGAGGGCGAGCCGTTTTCGATCTGAGATTTAAGCACTGTCATTATATGATCCTGACCGCATACTTCCGAAAAAGTACAGGGACGGTATTTCCGGTAAAGCGCCTGTTTCACCCTAAGCACTCCTCTCTTTTAAAAAATAAACGGGCGGCTGATACCATTAAGTCTGCGGACGAACAGATTGACTGCGGCGCACAGGCGCATCCGCTTAATGCTGCTCGGTTCCCCGCCTGACATGGTTCACGGCGGTCTGTCGCACAGGACCCGACCGTCCGCATACTTAATGATACAAGACCGCCCAAAGCGTAAAAACGATTGAAGTATTGTCAAAACCAAGATGAAACCCGCCGCCTATAAAAGGCGAGGGACACTTGTATTATGATTATATCACGAAAAATGCGAAATTACAATAGTTTTTTATTATTTTTTTATAATACTCCGTTCCTTAATTATTGTTTACAACATGGGAAATCGGTGGTATAATAAACTTGCGTGATTTTTAAATATCGTCACACTTTCGGGCAAACCGCCGTAAAATACATTAGAATTTTTCATTGGCGGTGATTTTTTTATGAACACGGCGATATTTATTGTTTTGCTTATCTTTGCTGTGATAGGCATGAGCGCTGTTATGAACGCGGCGGTGAAGCGGCTGCTTCATCATGCGGGCAGATCGGTGAGGATCGTTTTTGCAGATGAAAGCGATTTTGAAATGCAGATCAGAAGTGCCTGCTCGCAGCGAAACGATGAATTTATAATCATCTGCGCCGATGCGCTTTCGGCAGATGACGAAGAAGCCGCTAAACGGCTTTGCAGGGAACATTCTGCGGCGTTTTGCGATAAGACGACGCTCTATGCGTCGGTTAAAGCGGCGGCGGAAAAGATGATCTGAAATCAAAAGAAAGGACGGACGAAAAATGAGCGGCACCGAAACGATAAGCGGCACTGTTGAAAGTATCACTTACCACAACGAAACAAACGGCTACACTGTGCTTGAGCTGGACACAGGACGCGAGCTTGTTACGGCAGTCGGCGAGATCCCGTTTGTCAGCGTCGGCGAGATCCTGACAATGCGCGGCTCATTTACCGTCCATGCGTCCTACGGACCTCAATTCAAAGCTGAGGCCATCGAGCGCAGTTTAGAGATCTCGGCGGACCAACTGATAAGGTATCTTTCATCGGGTGCGATACACGGCGTTGGACCGAGGACAGCGGCGAACATAGTGGAGCGGTTCGGCGACAGGTCGATAGAGATCATTGAAAACGAGCCTCAGCAGCTTACATCAGTGAAAGGTATTTCGGCGAAAAAAGCCATGGATATAAGCGAGCAATTCAAAGCACAGTTCGGTGTGCGCGACATTATGATAAAGCTTGCTGAATACGGGGTTACGCCGAAAGAGGCGATGAGAATATACAAGGTGCTCGGTCAAAGAGCGGTCGAAGCGGTCGAGCAAAACCCCTATATTCTCTGCACGGAGAATATAGGGATAGGGTTTATCAGAGCCGATGAAATAGCGTCGAAGCTGCCGGACTCGGTTGAGATCGCTTACCGCGCGGCGGCGGCAGCAGACTATGTTATGCGGCACAATTTATCGAACGGACACACCTGTCTGCCGATGGACGCGCTTTGTGAGAAGGCGGCTATGCTGTGCGGCTGTGACAAGGATATTGCACAAGCGGCTGTTTTCGAGCTTGAAGCGGACGGCAGAGTTGTCATTCGCGAGCTTTTTGAAAAGCAGATGGTATTTTTAAAAAGTATGTACTCGGCGGAGAGATACTGCGCTAACAGGATCGCACTCATGCTCAAAGCACCGCCGCCGGAGATCGCCGTTCATTCATCGCGGCTGTGCGAGATAGAAGAGGAAAACGGCATTATTTACGACCGTATTCAGCGTGAGGCTATCAGCACCGCTCTGACAAAAGGTATTATGATACTCACAGGCGGTCCCGGCACAGGCAAGACGACGACCTTGAATGCTATGATCCGCCTGCTCGGAGAAGCGGGAGAGGACATTGCGCTTGCTGCTCCGACAGGCAGAGCCGCAAAACGAATGAGCGAGCTTTGCGGTTCTGAAGCTAAAACGATACACAGATTGCTTGAGGTCGAATGGGATGAAAACGATCGGCAGCATTTTAAGAAAAACGAATCAAATCCGCTCAAATGCACGACACTTGTTATCGATGAGCTTTCGATGATGGATATTTCGCTTTTCGATTCCCTGCTTCGGGCGATGAGCGTCGGGTGCAGGCTCATTATGGTCGGCGATGTCGATCAGCTCCCGAGCGTGGGCGCAGGCAACGTTCTGCACGATCTTATCGACTCGCAGGCTGTTCCGGTGATAAGACTCGGCAGAGTTTTCAGACAAGCGATGAAAAGCAGGATCGTTGTGAGCGCACACGATATTATAGCAGGCAAAATGCCCGATCTGACTGTTGATAAAAATTCCGACTTTTTCATGATGGAACGGACTGATCCTACAGCGACTGCAAACCTTATCTGCGATCTTTTCTGCGATAGGCTGAAAAAGACTTATGACCTTTCTCCCATGCGCGATATTCAGGTTCTGTGCCCTTCTCGCAAGGGTATTTGCGGAACTGTCAGTCTTAACAAAATGCTGCAAAGCCGCATAAACCCTGACGACGGTGCTAAAAAATCGATAATCGTTAAGGGCTGTACGCTCAGAGAGGGCGACAAGGTCATGCAGATAAAGAACAATTACGATGTCACTTGGCTTACCGATGACGGCGAATCAGGCTCCGGCGTTTTCAACGGCGATATCGGTATTCTCGAATCGGTAGATACCAAAAACACGGCTATCAGAATACGGTTCGACAACAAGACGGCGACTTATCTCGGTGAACAGCTTGAAGATGTTGAACCGGCTTATGCTGTTACGGTACACAAATCTCAGGGTAGCGAGTTTGACTGCGTTATTCTCGCGCTGTCCGGAACGCCTTATCCGCTTTGCTACCGCAATCTGTTATACACTGCGGTGACAAGGGCAAAAAAGCTGCTTGTTGCGGTGGGGAGCGTTTCTCAACTCAGGACCATGGTTGAGAATGACCGCCGCTCGCGCAGGTTCACTGCGTTCTCGCAGTTTTTGAAGGAGGCTTGCGGCTCGCTGTGAACATTGCAAAACGAATTTTTCACGCGGTGTTTCCGCAGAGATGCGCCTGCTGCAACCGAAGGATCGACAGCGGCAAAGCACTTTGCGACGACTGCGAAAGTCATCTGCCGCTGATAAGAAGCCGCATTTGCACTCACTGTGCGATGCCGCGTCCGCAATGCGAATGCCGCGCTGTGCGGCATGAATTCGACAGTGTTTGCGCTCCGTTTTTATACCGAGCGTCGGCGAAAAAGCTTGTCCTTAACATAAAACGCAGACTTTCGGCATACGCTGTTAAATACGCCGCCGAAATGATGATCAAAACGCTGTTTTGCTATTTCGGCGACGAGCGGTTTGACATTATTACATTTGTGCCGACCGACACAAAAACACGCAGCGAAAAAGGCGGAGATCACGCCGAGGCTATTGCAAAGGAGATCGGGAACCGAACCTGCATAGATTTTGAACGGCTTTTGATACAAAAAGGCAAAAAGCGACCTCAGCATACCCTTGCCGCCGCGCAAAGACGGAAGAATGTCGAGGGAATATATGAAGCGGCAAGACACCTGAATGGCGAAACGATCCTGCTGATTGACGATATATGTACAACAGGCGCGACTCTCAGCGAATGTGCAAAAACACTGAAAGCCGCCGGTGCCGAAAGAGTCATTTGCTGCGTTGCGGCGCGATCTGCACCTGAAAACAAAACAGAAAATGAATAAAGCTCACCTTATCTGCCAAAATTAAAATCAGGATTCGGCGGAGGTGAGCTTTTTTTGTTTTACAGGTGCGAAAAATGCAGCGGCACGCTTGCCGGACTGAATATGACAGGGCAGCTTTTCTGCTGCGATCAGCCGCTAAAGGCACTGAAAGCGAAGCGTGCCGACGATGAACATTTACTGCTGAGCGACTGCCTGGGCGACAGAGTGACGGTAAGCGTCGGGCAGGATCCCCACCCGATGAACGAAGGGCACAAGATACTGTTTATCGCATTGCAGACAAAGGATCGCCTTCTGATCAAAAAGACAGGAGCTTATCGTCGGGCAAACGCTGTTTTCCACGGTGTAAGCGGCGAATTTAAGGTTTATGCGCTCTGTTCCGAGCACGGTCTTTTCTGCGACAGGGTAAAGAGCGTTTGATACATTATTGAAAGGATCGATACTATGGAGAAGCTCAGCGGAACAAAGACCGAACAAAACCTCATGACGGCGTTTGCAGGAGAATCGCAGGCGAGAAATAAATACGATTTTTACGCAAGAAAAGCCGATAAGGACGGATACGGACAAATTGCGGCTCTTTTTCGCGAGACGGCGGGCAACGAGCAGGCGCACGCAAAGATATGGTTTGATATCCTGCACGGCGGTATGCCGCTGACCGAGCTTAATCTTAAAGACGCGGCGTCCGGCGAAAACTACGAATGGACATCGATGTATAAGGAGTTTGCCAAGGTTGCAAAAGAAGAAGGGTTCGATGAGATCGCTGCGAAATTCGAGATGGTAGCGCAGATCGAAAAGGAACACGAACAGCGGTTTACAAAGCTTTTATCAAACATCGAATCGGGCAAGGTCTTTTCAAAGGACGGCGATACTGTGTGGATCTGCCGAAACTGCGGGCACATTCATATCGGGAAAACGGCACCTGAGATCTGCCCTGTCTGCGCTCATCCGCAATCGTTTTTCGAGCAAAGAGCTACAAACTATTAAAGAAAAAACTTCCGAGCCTCAATCCGCACAGAGGTTTCGGAAGTTTTTGTTTTCGGGGGATTCTAAATTCACCGATCTGTTTTCAAAAGGCAGCGGCAGTTTTAAATAAGCCGAATGGAGCATAAGGCGGCTGAACTTTTCGCCGCGATACAGCGTATCTCCGACCACGGGAGAGCCGATATATTTTGTGTGCACTCTTATCTGATGTGTTCTGCCGGTGTACAGTCTGAGTCGGAGCAGTGTGCGGCTGCCGAAATGTTCGATCGGCTGATAAGCTGTGCGAGCGCGCTCGCCCGAGGGCGACACCGTTCTGAGGATAACCGACTCTTTTTCACGGCAGATCGGCGCATCGATAACGCCGTCGATATTGAGAACGCCCGAAACAAGTGCTAAATACTCGCGCACAAACTCATCTGTGTGGAGTCGCTTTATAAGAAAGTCATGAGCATACGAATTTTTGGCGATAACGCAAAGCCCCGAGGTCTCGCGGTCGAGCCGTGTGACGCAACGAAATCTGAAGCTTATCCCAAGGCGGTTATAATGTCCGACAACGGCGTTTGCAAGCGTGTCGAGATAATGACCGTGCGACGGGTGAGTCGGCATATTATACGGTTTATCGACAACCAGAACATCGTCGTTTTCAAACACAATATTTATCGGCTCATCGGACGGTTTTATGTTCTCCGACTGCTCACTTTCATCGCTGATAACGGCGCGCACCGTATCTCCGCTTTGCAAAACGCGGCTCACATACACAGGCACGCCGTTGACAAACATACCGCTTTTCTTGCACCTTGTCAAAAGCGCCGCCGAAAAGCCGCAGCCTGTTCTTAAAAAGCCGCCGAGCTTTGCGCCGTCAAAGCTGTCGGGAACGATAAATTCGATTTCCCTTTTCATTCAGCAAAACCCGATATGAGATTTTTTATCTCGGGCTCGAACACCAAGCCGAAGCGGGTATCGATTCCCTCTTCATGCGTTCGTTTGATCGCGGCAGATGTGAAATCGACCGCACTTTTGACCGCCGATCTCAGCGTTTTGCCGTTCATCAGCTCGCCGCACATCACCGAGCAGAAAACATCGCCGCTGCCGTGATAAACTCCGTCGATATGCGGAGCAAAACAATAATGCGGCTTTTTATCCGAGCTTTCCGCGCAGGCTGCTCCGAGCAGATTTTCGCCGCCGCAGACTCCTGTCAGAACAACGCCGGCGTTATACACACCATATAGCTTTTCGATAATAACTGCGGCACTTTTTTCGCCGTGATTCTCGGTATACTCGGTATCTGTCAGCAGGCACGCCTCGGTGAAATTCGGCACTATAATGTCCGCCCGTTCAAGCAGTGCGCCGAGCTTTTTCGGGAAATCGGGGCTGAAATGTTTATAAAGCCTGCCGAAATCGCCCATCACCGGATCGAGGATAAATGTTGTATCGTCGGCGCACAGCAGATCAAGTATCTGCCCGACGATATCTATCTGCCTCTGCGAGCCGAGATAGCCTGCGTATATCACATCGAAATGCATGCCGAGCGAATGCCAATGGCGAGCCATAGGAAGCATATTATCGGTGAGGTCGCAGAATGTGTAGTTTTCAAAGCCTCCGGTGTGAGTTGAAAGCACCGCTGTCGGCATAACGGACGCTTCAAAGCCGAATGCAGAGATTATAGGCAGTGCAACGGTGAGCGAGCATTTCCCCACTCCGGAAATATCGTTTATCAAAAGCACTCTTTTTTGCATTGTATCATACCTTTCCGCTTCCTATTTTAACTCACTGTTCGCGCTGTGTCAATCCAATTTATGAACATGCGGTATACCGATTCGACACGCTCTCGGGTTTAAAATCGATATTTTTTTAACAAATGTTATTATTCTCGCTTTTTTATGAATTTTTTATTTGACAAACGGCTGAATTTCGAGTATTCTATATAATAGGGCAAAAGGTTGATTTATTTCATTTAGCCTTGAAAATATTAATTAAGAAGGTGAGAGTGTATGTCAGGAATTTCGGTGTTGATGGCAGCGGAAGCTCCCTCGGATCTGAGCGTTGTTCTGCTCGGACTCGGAACGGTATTTGTCGGTCTTATTATCATTATCCTTATCTGTTCGTTAACGGGTCTGATCTTTTCATCTGCCAAGAAGTCAGAGGCTGAGCCGACTGCTCAGAATGTCAAAGCACCCGCGCAGGCTGCTCCTGCTCAGGATATCCCCGACCGCGGTCAGTTTATTGCTGCCGTGAGCGCTGCGATCGCCGAAGATATGGGCACGGATGTTTCCGCGATCCGTATTGTTTCGGTCAAAAAAATCTAAGTCTCTTTTGCAGAAAGGAATGTATTTATTATGAAAAAGTATCGTGTTAATGTAAACGGAACTAATTATGAGATCGCACTTGAGGAGATCAAGGGCGACTTTACACCGGCTCCTGCGGCAGCTCCTGCGGCAGCTCCTGCCCCGGCAGCGGCACCCGCACCCGCAGCAGCTCCTGCACCTGCGGCAGCACCTGCAAACGGCGAGCAGATCAAGAGCCCGCTCACAGGCACTATCCTCGATGTCCGCGTTGCAAACGGTGCGACAGTCAAGAGGGGCGATATTCTCATGATCCTCGAGGCTATGAAGATGGAGAACGAGATCTTTGCTCCCTGCGACGGCACTATTGCTTCTGTCAATGTTGCTAAGGGCACTGCCGTTGAAAACGGTACTCTCCTTTGCGTTATTGCATAAAGAGAGGTCCTCGCTATGTTGGAAAATTTATTAAGCTTTCTGAATGAAACAGGCTTTGCGAAGCTGCTCGATGATCCGTGGCAGCTCGTTATGATGCTTATTTCGTTCGTTCTGATGTATCTTGCGATCGTCAAGAAATTCGAGCCGCTTCTGCTGCTCCCGATCGCATTCGGTATGCTTTTGTCCAATCTTCCGTTTGCCGAAATGTATCACTCCGACTTGTTCGCAGGCGGTCATGTAAACTGGGATATGTTCGGCGGTGCAACGGTCGTCGATTCATCCAACCTCACCGGTATAGGTCAATCCGGTACATGGCTGATTTTGAGCTCCGGCGACATTTACTCCGCTAACATCGGTATTATCGGTCAACTCTCCGGAGTTACTCTTTCGGGCGGCGAAACTTTCGGCACGCTCGGTCAGATCATATCGTCGGACGGAACGGTTCTCGCAGAATCGGCAAAGATCGTTGTCAATCTCTCCGCTTCCTACATCAATGAAGCAGGCGATCTTCTTATTCAGCTCAACACCGCCGGTCAGACCGCTGTTCTTGCGACAAACGCGCAAACTATCTCGGCAGGTCTGCTCGACTATCTGTATCTCGGCGTTAAGCTGAATATTTATCCCTGCCTTATCTTCCTCGGCGTCGGTGCTATGACTGATTTCGGTCCGCTGATCGCAAACCCGAAGAGCCTGCTGCTCGGTGCTGCCGCTCAGCTCGGTATTTTCACAACATATCTCGGTGCTCGTCTTTTGGACCTCACACCGTGGTTCAGCTTCTCTCAACAGCAAGCCGGATCGATCGGTATTATCGGCGGTGCGGACGGCCCGACATCTATCTTCACAGCTTCTCACCTGGCTCCCGAGCTACTCGCGCCTATCGCTGTTGCGGCGTATTCCTACATGGCGCTTGTGCCGGTAATTCAGCCGCCTATCATGAAGCTGCTCACCACAAAGAAAGAACGCTGCATCAAAATGCAGCAGCTTCGCACAGTTTCCAAGACCGAAAAGATCATCTTCCCGATCATCATCACAGCTTTTGTTTCATTGCTGCTGCCGTCGGCTGCTCCGCTTGTCGGCTGCCTGATGCTCGGCAACCTGTTCCGTGAGTGCGGCGTTGTTGAAAGAATTTCAAAAACAGCGCAAAACGAGCTTATGAATATCGTCACGATTTTCCTCGGTATCACTGTCGGTGCGACCGCTACATCAAAATCGTTCCTGAATCTCACAACGATCGGCATTATGGTGCTTGGTGTCCTCGCATTCGGCTTCGGTACTGCAGGCGGTGTGCTTCTTGCGAAGTTTATGAACCTGTTCACTAAAAACAAGATCAACCCGCTCATCGGTTCTGCAGGTGTTTCCGCAGTTCCTATGGCAGCGCGCGTTTCACAGGTTGTCGGTCAGAAAGAAGATCCGTCCAACTTCCTGCTTATGCACGCTATGGGTCCGAATGTTGCAGGCGTTATCGGCTCTGCTATCGCGGCAGGCATGCTGATCACTCTGCTCGGTTAACGCGAAAGGAAGATTATTATGGCTAATAAACTGATGATCACCGATACCATACTGCGTGACGCGCATCAGTCGCAGGCCGCGACCCGTATGCGTATCGACGATATGCTCCCTGCTTGCGACTTGCTCGACAATATGGGCTATTGGTCGCTCGAATGCTGGGGCGGAGCTACTTTCGATTCCTGCATGAGATTTCTCGGAGAAGATCCGTGGGAGCGTCTTCGCAAGCTGAAAGAGGCTATGCCCAAAACAAAGCTTCAGATGCTTCTGCGCGGTCAGAACCTGCTCGGCTACAAGCATTATGCAGACGATGTTGTTGAAGAGTTCGTTAAAAAGTCGATCGAAAACGGTATCGATGTTATCCGTATTTTCGACGCGCTCAATGATCCGCGCAACATGGAGGCCGCTATGAAGTACACCAAGAAGTACGGCGGTATCTGCGAGGCTGCTATCAGCTACACAACAAGCCCTGTTCACAACGAGGACTACTTTGTTAATCTCGGCAAAAAGCTCGTTGAGATGGGTGCTGATGTTATTTGCATTAAGGATATGGCAAACCTGCTTCTGCCCTATGCCGCTTACGATCTTGTTAAGCGTCTGAAAGCTGAGGTAAATGTGCCTATTCATCTGCACACTCACAACACCACAGGCACAGGCGACATGACTTATCTCATGGCGGCTCAGGCAGGAGTTGATATTATCGACACTGCTCTTTCACCGCTCGCAAACGGCACTTCGCAGCCGTCTACCGAGGCTATTGTCGCAACACTCAAGGGTACCGAGCGCGACACCGGACTTGATCTTATGCAGCTTAACAAAGCCGCAGCTCACTTCCGCAAGGTCGCTCAGCGTCTTAAAGACGAGGGCTCGCTTGATCCGAAGGTGCTCAATGTTGATCCTAACACACTGATCTATCAGGTTCCGGGCGGTATGCTCTCGAACCTTATCTCACAGCTCAAGCAGAACAAGGCTGAGGATAAGTATTATGATGTTCTTGCCGAGGTTCCGAGAGTAAGAGAAGATTTCGGCTATCCGCCGCTCGTTACTCCGACCAGCCAGATCGTCGGCACACAGGCTGTTATGAACGTTCTCTGCGGCGAACGCTACAAGGTATTCACTAAGGAGTCGAAGGGTCTGCTCAGAGGCGAATACGGCAGACTGCCGGGCAAGGTCAATGAAGAGATCCGCCGCAAGGCACTCGGCGATAATCCCGACCTTATCGAATGCAGACCTGCCGATCTTATCGAGCCGGAGCTTCCGAAGTACCGCGAGGAGATCAAGGACAGGATAAAGAAAGACGAAGATGTTTTGAGCTATGCTCTGTTCCCGCAGGTTGCGCTCAAGTTCTTCGATCAGCGTGACGGTAAGTCCGAGGAAGCACCCGCCGCCAAGACGGATGCCGACGGATATCGTATTCTTAACGTTGTTGACGAATCTATGTAACGCAAAAAGCGGGCAGCCCTTCGGCTGTCCGCTTTTTAAATCGATAGCTTATCGGAAAAGAGGGGTAATATGAAGATCGTTATAACAGACGCAGGCACGGTTTTTGACTGTGAGATAACTGCCGATGTTTTCGGGAAATACGGCGAGGTCGAGCAATATCATCTGCTGACGCAAGCCGAGCTCGCAGAGAAAACGGCAGACGCAGATATTGTTCTTTGCAACAAGAGCATATTTGACGAGAAAACGCTGAAAAACGCTCGGCAGCTCAAATATATCGGGCTGTTTGCGACAGGCTACAACAATATCGATATTGATTACTGCCGCCGACACGGTATCGCCGTTTGCAATGCCGGCTCATATTCCACAGCCGCAGTCACTCAGCACACCTTTGCGCTGATCCTTGAGCATTTCAGCAATGTCGGCCGTTACGACGAGTTTGTAAGGCTCGGCGGCTGGAAACGGAGCGAAACTTTTTCGCCGTTTGCCTGCCGGCAAAACGAGCTTTCCGGCAAGACTATCGGAATTGTCGGGTTTGGGAATATAGGAAGCTCGGTGGCAAAAGCCGCCGCCGCTTTCGGCATGAACACGGTCGCTTATTCGCGCTCGGAAAAGACAGCGGACGGCGTTAAGTTTGTGCCGTTTGACGAACTGCTTTCCGTGTCCGACGTTGTGAGCGTGCATTGCCCGCTCAACGATGAAAGCCGCGGTATGTTCGGTAAAAAGCAGTTTGAGATGATGAAGAAGTCTGCGCTGTTTGTGAACACCGCGAGAGGCGGTGTTATGAACGAGCAGGAGCTGTTTGACGCTCTCGAATCCGGTGAGATCGGCGGAGCCGCTATCGACACGCTAAGCGTTGAACCGATGGAGGAGGATTGTATTCTGA
>CAVGWP010000005.1:0-49732 GCA_963633095.1 bacterium
CAGTGATACTGTGCCTTTGCGTTTTCGGCGTTGTCTGCTCGATGAAGATAGATGAAGCCGAGGGCTACAGTGTGTCGTCCTATACGCAGAACACCGTGAACGACGGCGTCCTTTCCTTCGGCGTGTTCGGAAAGCAGGTCGATCTCGATGTGTATCTTATCGAAAAACATTTCCGCGAATTTGCCGAATGGACATTGTTTTGGATTTGAAAGAAACCGCCTGATAATATCAGGCGGTTTAAAAAATTATTATTTGTTTTCCTCAATGTAGTTCACAACATCGCCGACAGTCTTAAAATTGTCGATCTTGTCTTCGGGGAATTCAATATCAAATTCGTCCTCAAGTGCCATAACCAGATCAACAAGATCAAGCGAATCCGCTTCGAGATCCTCCATGATATTGGTATCCATTGTGATCTCGGATACATCAACGCTGAACTGATCAGCCAATGCGCTGCTTACTTTTTCAAAAATCATACACCATGCCTCCCTTTACATCTTTTTTGTAGACAAAACGGATAAACTGTGATAAAATTTATATGCTGTCCGTTATTAAATAATATTTGAAAATCATCGGTTTGTCAATATATTTTTGAAAAAATTTTTAAAAGGAGTTTTAAAAAATGAAATTTGCGCTCACAGGCTACCCTCTCGGACATTCAATGTCGCCTTTTATACATAATGAACTGTTCCGCCTCGCAGGCGTTGAAGCCGAATATAAAAAGCTCGAATTGCCGCCCGAAAAGCTGAACAGAGAAGTGTTTTCGGGGCTTTCGGGCTTCAATGTCACTATCCCTCATAAGATCGCCGTTATTCCGCTGCTCGATGAAGTGCAGGGAATTGCCGCCAAAATGAAGACGGTCAACACCGTCAAAAACGACAATGGCAAGCTCATCGGCCACAACACCGATTACGACGGTATGCTTTATTCGCTCGGCAGATCGGGCATTGAGCTTTCGGGCAATGTTCTGCTCTGCGGCTGCGGCGGCGTCGCCAGAATGATGGCTCATGCCGCTTTGCAGCACGGCTGCCGACTGACGGTTTGTGCTGTCGATGAGAAAATGGCGGCTGATTTCAAGCAAAGCTTTGATCTTGAATACGGTATTGATCTTAAAGTTATCGGGCATGATGCTGATACAAACGAGACTTACGACCTTTTGATAAACGGCACGCCTGCGGGAATGTACCCGAAGCTCATCGGTCAGCTTCCTGCGAATAAAAAGCTTGTTGAAAGTGCGTCAGCCGTGCTTGACGCTGTTTATAACCCCCGTGAGACCGCCCTCACAAAGCTCGCGTCGGCAAACGGCGCAAAGGTAGCCTACGGTATGCCTATGCTCGTGTATCAGGCGGCGCGCGCTCAGACAATATGGTACGGCGCGCAGTTTTCCGATGATGACCTCGATTGCCTCACCGAGATGACCGACCGGAAGATGAGAGAGGAGTTTTGAGCGTGAATATCGTGCTTTGCGGCTTCATGGGCTCGGGTAAAACAACTGTCGGAAAGCTTATCGCAAAGCTCAGCGACAGAAAGTTTGTGGATACCGATGAGCTGATCGTTCAAAACGAAAAAATGAGCATTTCCGATATTTTTGAAAAACACGGCGAGCAGTATTTCCGAAATGCCGAAAAGGCTGCCGTCACACAGGCAGCGTCTATGCAAAATGCCGTTATCTCAACGGGCGGCGGCGTTGTCTTGAGAGCCGATAATGTGGAGATACTCAAAACATCGGGCAGGATATTTTACCTTTCTGTGACTGCAAAGACTGTGCTGAGCAGACTTGAAAACGACAAAAGCCGCCCGCTTCTTCAGCGCGATGATAAGGAAAAGGCTGTGAGGGAGCTGATGCAGGAGCGGCGGGAGAAGTATCTCTCGGCGGCAGACTGCTTAGTTTCCTGCGATAACCGTGCTCCGAAGCAGATCGCACTCGAAATTCTTGAAAAAACAAATAAATAAAAGCAAAATTACTTGCATAATTATTAAAAAACACTTGACATTATACGCGCAAGGTTGTATAGTAATCTTGCACGATTTTTTGCATCTGTGCTATACCGTTCAATAAAATTGAATAATTATCAGGCGATCTTAAAAATCAGATCGTTCACATCGCGCAGTTCTTAACAGGGACCGTGACGCATTTTCGTGTCTGTGAAACCGTATGCTGCAGTCGGAATTTTTCCGATTTGTAAAAACTCTTTGCGGGGGCTGCGGTTAGCGTGGTGTGGGGTTGCGCAGAGCTGTTATTCGGCTTACGTGGTCTTTGCCGCAAAGGGGGATGCAAAATGGAAAAAAAGAATATAATCGAATTAAAGGACATCGTTGTAGAATTTGACGGCGAACGTGTTATTGACGGACTTAATTTATCCATTAAGGATAAGGAATTTGTCACATTGCTCGGGCCGTCCGGATGCGGTAAAACGACAACGCTCAGGATCATAGCCGGCTTTGTCGAACCGAATTTCGGCGAAGTCTTTTTTGATTGCAAGAAAATGAGCGGGATACCGCCGTATAAGCGCCATGTGAACACAATTTTTCAGCGCTATGCGTTGTTCCCGCACCTTAATGTTTATGATAATGTCGCTTTCGGATTGAAAGTCAGCAAAACTCCGAAGGACGAGATAAAAAAACGAGTGGACGAAATGCTCGCGCTTGTCGGACTCACAGGCTTTGAAAAACGCTCGGTAACAAAGCTTTCGGGCGGTCAGCAGCAGCGGGTAGCCATTGCGCGCGCCGTTATCAACCGTCCTAAGGTACTGCTGCTCGACGAACCGCTTGCAGCGCTCGACTTAAAACTCAGGCAGAGTATGCAGCTTGAGCTTAAAAAGATCCAGCAGAAACTCGGTATAACATTTGTTTATGTAACGCATGATCAGGAGGAAGCGCTTTCTATGTCGGATACGATCGTCGTCATGAACGACGGTAAGATCCAGCAGATAGGCACTCCGATAGATATATACAATGAACCGCAGAATGCCTTTGTTGCCGACTTTATCGGCGAATCAAACATTATTCCCGGAATAATGAAGCGCGATCTGCTTGTCAATTTTCTCGATCAGGATTTCGATTGCGTCGATAAAGGCTTCCTCGATAACGAGGCGGTCGATGTCGTTATCCGCCCCGAGGATATAAAGATAATCCCCGCAGAGAACGCTAAACTCACAGCCACAGTAGAAAGCTGCATTTTCAAAGGCGTTCATTATGAAATGACCATGCGGTGCGGCGACTTTGAATGGCTCGTTCAGTCCACAAAGTTTGAGAACATCGGAGATACCGTCGGGATCAATATCCTGCCGGACGATATTCATATAATGAAAAAATCGGATGTCCCGATCTATTCCGAAAAGGACGGCGGGGAGGACGAAGAATGAAAAAGACACTTGCCGCGCCCTATCTTGTGTGGACGGCGATCTTCGTCATCGTTCCGTTGATAATGGTCGTGTATTTTGCGTTTACCGACCATTCGGGTGCTTTCACATTCGATAATATAGCCCGTGTCGCGGATTACGCCGATACATTCGTCGATTCAATTGTGCTCGGTGCTGTTTCGACACTCATCTGTCTGCTGCTTGGATATCCGCTCGCGTTCATCATTTCGCGTTCAAAAAAGCATGTCCAGGCAACTCTCGTCATGCTCTGCATGATGCCAATGTGGCTCAACTTCCTGCTCAGGACTTATGCATGGATGACCCTGCTTGAGAAAAACGGCCTTATAAACAAATTTCTGGAGCTTATCGGTATCGGAAAGCTCCAGCTTATCAACACAAACGGCGCTATCGTCCTCGGCATGGTCTATAATTTCCTGCCGTTTATGATAATCCCGATCTACACTGTTATGGCGAAAACCGATAACCGCCTTATCGAAGCGGCTCAGGATCTCGGCTGCGGCAGATTCGGAGTGCTCAGAAGAGTTATTTTCCCGCTGTCTGTTCCGGGTATCGTTTCGGGTATCACAATGGTTTTCGTTCCTGCGGCGTCAACATTCATCATCTCGAAAATGCTCGGCGGCGGAACTATGATGATCGGCGATATCATCGAGCTTCAGATTGTCGGCGGCGCTAATAACCTGAACCTCGGCGCGGCACTCTCACTCGTGCTGATGATATTTGTGCTGATAACCATGATGTTTATGAACCGTTTCGGCGACAGAGACAGCGAGGTGGGCATGATATGAAAATCCTTTCAAAGATCTACACCGCGCTTATCTTTGTGTTCCTATATGCTCCTATCGTTATTCTTATCGTGTTCTCGTTTAACGAGTCGAAAAGCCGTTCTATGTTCACAGGCTTCTCGCTCAAATGGTACGGCGAGCTTTTTAAAGACGGTATGATAATGAACGCTCTCGCAAACACACTTATCGTCGCAGTCGTGTCTGCGCTTATCGCAACGATCATCGGAACAGCCGCCGCGATCGGTATCTACTCGATGAACAATAAGCTCAAAAACGCTATGATGACCGTCAACAATATCCCGATGGTCAACCCCGAGATCGTAACAGGCGTTTCAATGAGCCTGCTGTTTGTGTTCGCTATCGGTGTTCTTTCAAAGCTCGGTTTCGATTGCTCGCTGAATATCGTGACATTGATAATCGCTCATGTAACCTTCAATATCCCATATGTCGTGCTTTCGGTTTTCCCAAAACTGCGGCAGATGAATAAGCACAGCTATGAAGCCGCGTTGGATCTCGGCTGCACACCGATGTCTGCACTCAGAAAAGTTATTCTGCCCGAAATAATGCCGGGCGTTATAACAGGACTTATCATGGCGTTCACACTCTCGCTCGATGATTTTGTTATCAGCTATTTCACATCGGGCCCGACCTCTCAGACACTGCCGCTCGTCATTTATTCAATGACCAAAAAGCGTATCAGTCCTAAGATCAATGCGCTTTCGGCGATAATGTTTGTAACGGTGCTTTTGCTTCTTTTGATCGTCAATATAAGACAAATGCGCGAAAATAAAAACGACCTAAAAAAGGAGAGATCGTATCTATGAAGAAAACGAAGAAGATTTTTGCGGCAGTTCTTGCCGCCGCCATGGTAATGGCTGTTTGTTCGTGCGGCAGCTCAGACTCCGCCGAAAAGCAGAATGTGACTCTCAATGTGTATAACTGGGGAGAATATATTTCAGACGGCACAGACGGCGCACTTGATGTCATAAAACAGTTTGAAAAGGAAACAGGTATCACCGTCAACTATACGACTTATCAGACTAATGAGGAGCTTTATAACAAGCTCAAGATCGGCGGTGTCAGCTATGATGTTATCATTCCGTCCGATTATATGATCGGTAAAATGATAAAAGAGGATATGCTTGAAAAGCTTGACTATTCCAATATTCCAAACTACTCGCTTATCGATGACAAATACAAATCGGGCGAAAGCGTTTCGTACGATCCGAATTGTGAATACACCGTTCCCTACACCGCAGGCAGAGTCGGACTTATCTACAACCCACAGTATGTGACCGAAACGGTGGATTCGTGGAACATCCTTTGGAATGAGAAATATAAGGGCAATATCCTTATGTTCGATAACCAGAGAGACGCTTTCGGCATAGCACAGTTTCTGCTCGGTCAGTCGGTTAACTCAGAGGACGGCACAGAACTCGAAAAAGCAGCTCAGCTTCTGAAGGATCAGAAGAAGGTATCTCCGGTTTATGCAATGGATCAGATCCTCGAAAAAATGCCCAACGGCGACGCGTGGATAGCCCCCTATTATATCGGCGACTGCCTTATGATGTGCGCTGAAAATGAGGATCTTCGTTTCACGATCCCGAAAGAGGGAACAAACATTTTTGTCGATGCAATGTGTATTCCGAAGGGCAGTGAGCATAAGGCGCAGGCAGAGCAGTTTATAAACTATATGTGCCGCACCGATGTCGCGCTCGCAAATATCGAATATATCTATTATTCGTCACCGCAGAAGGAAGCGGCGGCTCAGCATAAGCAGGAGCTTATCGAGGAGTACGGCGAGGAGATGGCAAACGCGGCTTATCCCGATGATTTCGGCAAAGTTGAAATGTTCAAAACACTTTCCGATGAAGCAAACCAGAAGATGACAGATCTTTGGGTAAACATCAAAACAGGGAACTGATAATATGAAAAAAGCGGTTATTTTCGATCTTGACGGCACCTTGCTCAACACGCTCGACGACCTTGCCGACAGCATGAACTACGCCCTCGAAAAGCACGGTCTGCCGACGCATGAAACACCGGCTTATAAATACTTTGTGGGCAACGGTATGTCGGTGCTCGCAACAAGAGTGCTGCCTGCCGATATGCGTGATAATGAGCAGATCCATTCTGCTCTGCTTCGGACATTCCTTGATAGATATGCGGAGCATTCGCTCGATAAAACCGAGCCGTACAGCGGTATTCGGAAGCTGTTATCAAGCCTTTCAAAAAGCGGCGTTAAGATCGCTGTGCTCACAAATAAGGCTCAGCCTGCCGCAACAAAGGTCATATCTCACTTTTTCCCCGACACCTTTGATCTTGTCGTGGGTCAGAGCGAAACAGTCAAAACAAAGCCCGATCCGTCCGGCGTCAGAATGGTCATGAAAACACTCGGAGTCGATAGAGACGATTGCCTTTTTGTCGGCGATTCGTCGGTCGATATGCAGACAGCGAAAAACGCAGAGATCGAGTCGGTCGGCGTTCTATGGGGATTCCGCACCGAGGAAGAGCTCAGAGAGTCGGGTGCTTGCCATATAGCAGGTAAAACACAGGATATTTTCGATATTGCTATAAAGGGGAACCAATATGCTTGAAGTCGGTATTCAGAATGAATGCAGTGTCGAAGTCACACTGCAAAACACCGCAAAATCGGTCGGAAGCGGCAGCCTTTCGGTTTTTGCAACTCCGTCGATGATCGCGCTTATGGAAAAGGCTGCGGCAGAGTGTGTTCAGCCGTTGCTGGAGGGCGGGCAGACATCTGTCGGGACATTGATGAATGTCTCGCACCTTTCCGCAACACCTGTCGGTATGAAAGTCACTGCGAAGTGCACGCTCAGCGAGATCGACGGCAGACGGCTCTGTTTTGATGTCGAAGCGAGCGATGAGAGAGGACTCATCGGAAAAGGAACGCATGAGCGTTTTATCGTCAATGCCGAAAAATTTCAGCAGAAGGCGAATAATAAATAATAAATAAAAAGGCGAACGAAAGTTCGCCTTTTTCATTGACACAAACTCGTATAAGGTATTATAATTACAGTGTAGGTATCTCCGCCTTTGCATTGATTGCGTTGCGATCAGTCACAAGCTTTTTTCATTTCAAGCAAGGCAGAGTACGGCGATTTGAGTAAAGATCAAGATAGATACTAACAGGAGAAAAAATGATAAAGATCCTTTTTATCTGCCACGGCAATATCTGCCGAAGCCCAATGGCGGAATATCTTTTGTCGTATATGGCAAAAGAGCAGGGCGTTTCTGATAAATTCTATATCTGTTCGGCTGCTGTCTCGTCGGAAGAGCTCGGCAACCCCGTCCACAGCGGCACAAAGCGCGTGCTTTCCCGCTTCGGAATCGATTGCAGTGCAAAGCGCGCGAGAAAAATAACTCATGCCGATTATGATGAATTTGATCTTTTGATCGCAATGGATAAAGATAATCTTCACAGAATGAATGCGTTTTTCGGCGGAGACCCGCATGAAAAAATGCGTCTTATGCTTGACTATACCGATCGCGGCGGCGATGTCGCCGATCCGTGGTACACCGGCAATTTCGAGCAAACGCTCACAGATATTAAAGCCGGATGTGAGGGAATTTTAAAGCAATATGCCTGAATGCAGGCAAATATTTGTTTGGCAGGGAGTGATCAGATGAAACCGTCGGAAAAAGCGGTGCTCGATTATTTAAAGCGGTTTGACGGCGTTGTTCCGCCGTCTGTGAGGGAAATATGCAAAGCTACAGGGATTCGCTCAACCTCCACTGTCCACCGCGCGCTCGACAGCCTTTGCGAGAGCGGTCATATCGAGCGGGAACACGGTTCGGCAAGAGCGATAAGGCTGTGCAGATCAGGCACGTGCGTTCCGCTGTTCGGCGGCGTTGCCGACTTCGTATCCGACAAACCGTCGGATACGCTTGAAATAAACGCAAAGGGTTCGCTTTTTGCGCTTAAAATGCGTTCGTCCAAAGAGTTTCGGGACTTAAACGCCGGAGATGTGCTTGTCTTCGAGCGCTGTAGCACTGCAAAGGAAGGCAATATTGTCATTGTAAACACAGGCAGACAAACGCTCCTGCGCCGTTTCGGCGGGTCGGAGGACGGCTATTTTACTCTCACGAACGACAGCCAGTCGCTGCCGCTCGTTGTGCCTGAGATAAAAATTCTCGCAGTTGCAGTCGGCGTTTACCGCTCATTGCAGACCCTCTAAAACAGGGATCAGCGCACGTGCGAGCAACAGTGCCGAGTATTTTGCCTGCTCAAGTGTGTTTGCCTCGCTGCCGACTTCAACAAGCAGTGAACCATAGGTCAGATCGTGGTTATACTTTTTTGAGACAAAGTACATCGGTCTGGCAAGCTTCCCGTATTTCTGCTCGCAGGACTGCTGAAGCCGAATTGCAAAGCGAAAGTTCTCGATCCAGTTCTTGTGCTCGGTAACGCTTCCGGAATTACAGCCTGTTGCGATCATTATCTGAGCCGCGGTTGAGCCGTTCACTTCAACGGTAGGACAGAGCTTTGTGCCGTCGTCGTAGGTTATCGCGTCTCTGTGAATATCAAGCACAACATCAATAGACGGATACTTCTCAAGATAAACTTTTATCGTTTTTCTCGCTCGTTCGTAAGAGCCGCTGTATGCTTCGGCGTCGTGCTGAGTGGTGTCGTGTATCGTCTTGATTCCGGCGGAGTTCAGCTCGTCTGTGATGATCTGTCCGAGTGCCAGCGTGTTTTTCTTTGAATCGGTCGTGCGGGTCGCCCAGCTTTCAAGATAAACATCGGATTCAGTCGGGTAAAAACATTCGGTAGCATGAGTGTGCATTATCAGAACCTGCGGCTTATCACCTTTAACAATTTTAAAATTCGGCTTTATTTTTATCTGCTTTGCCGCGTCTATCTCGACCCCCGTCTTATTCGCAATGTGCAGATTTTGAACATTTGTTGCGCCGGAAAAGCCGATAGTCTGCTTTTTAATTTTGCCGTTAGCGTCCGAAAGCACCGCCTTTACAGCGGTTGTGGGAGCGACAGTCGGCACAGTCGTCTGAGTCTGCTTTTCGACTTGCGCGGTATCCGATTTTGCCGCAGCTTTGGTTTGCGGCTGTGTCTTTTCGGCGGTGGAGGTGAACTTCGGGATCATCGCGGCGGCAGCGGCGGCTTTATCGGAAATGTATATAAACGGTGCTCTGAACGCGTCGGAAAAAACGGAGAAAACAGCAAATGCAACGGCAACAGCCGCAGCGATCCATCGGAGTACTGCACCACGCCTTTTCATTTTGTCACCTCCGCTTATATCTTGCATTTTAATTCTATGGCTTTTGGGAGGCTGTTATGAATTTAATAAACTATGATTTTGTTAAGAAAAACACCTTGAAACGCGAAAAAACTGCGCACAAGGGCAATTTTGGCAGAGCACTTATGATAACGGGAAGCTACGGCATGGCAGGAGCCGCTGCCATTTCGGGAGAAGCAGCTGTCAAAAGCGGAGTCGGCATTTGTCATATCTTCTGCCCGGAGAGCATATATCCTATCGTGGCTTCATCATTGCACGAAGCGGTCTACACCCCCTATGGCAACACTGCCGCAGGCGATCTGCTCTCAGCACTCGAAAAAGCCGATTGTGTAGCTTTCGGCTGCGGAATGGGTCAATCTGAAGCAACAGAGGAAATGCTGCGACTGACTGTGAAAAACAGCACAGTCCCCGTAATAATCGATGCTGACGGGCTGAATTGTCTCAGCCGCGACCTTGATATTATCAGATCCGCAAATGCCCCGATGATCCTGACGCCGCACCTCGGCGAAATGTCGCGCTTGTGCGGTATCAGCGTGCAGGAGATAGCGAAAAATCGCCCGGAGATCGGACAGAGCTTTGCGAAAGAGCATAATGTAACGCTTGTTTTAAAAGGCCATGAAACGCTCGTTATATCGCAAAACGGCGATATATTCACCAACACAAGCGGCAACGCGGGCATGGCAACGGGCGGCAGCGGCGATATGCTTTGCGGTATAATGGCGGCACTTATCTGCCGTATGCCGTATCTTTCGGCGGTGTGCAGCGCGGTGTATATCCACGGTGCGGCAGGCGATATTGCAGCGGATATGTATTCCGAAGCGTCAACCTGTCCGTCACTCATGATGAAGACATTGCCTATGGTATTCAAAAAACTCGAAACGGACTGATTTTTTGAAAAAAGCTGTGCTGATATTGCTCATCCTTGTTTTCGTCATAGCATTGATACTGCCGTCATGCTCTGAAAAAACGACTGTTGCGCCAGATAAATCGGCATTTATGGTCGGGTTTCAGGCGGAGTATAACGAGCTTTCGATTTCGGGTAAGCTCTCCGAAAGTGAAAACGGCGGTTATAAGCTCACTATCGATAAGCCCGAGACCCTGAACGGTATGACTGCGGTTTTTGAAAACAACGGCGTGAAGCTCAGCTTTTGCGGGATAGATTTCAATTTCGGCTGCGGTGAGATCGATAAGCAGGCGTTTGTTTCGACAGTGTGCGGCGTGATCGACAGTGTGCTTTCGGGCAGCTCTTCCGCCGAAAAGACGGACAGCGGCTTTCTTTTGAAAGGCAATGTCGGCAACACAGCGTACGAGCTGACGCTCGATAGTAAGCACCGTCCGCTTTCTCTCAAAGCCTCGGGTGAATTTCCGCTGGCACTTACATTCTCAAAGTAAAAAACTTCGAAGCGTATGCTCCGAAGTTTTTTTAATGCTGATTATTCTTGCATTTATCGCAGATGTGATGAACGACAAGCTCATAAGATACGATCTTCTCACCGCACTGCTCGGATAAAAACTCCGCCACACCGTTTCCGGGAAAGTCGCACACCGCGCCGCATCGATCGCACACCATGTGATCGTGGCGATACGCCGTCTTATCGTAGATATCGGGTGCTGAGGGAAGCGGAACATGAAGAATATCGCCGCTTTCACTCATCAGCTTTAAGTTGCGGTAAACCGTGCCGATCGCAAGCCCCGGCATTTCTTTTTTTGCCGTTTCATATATCTGCTCCGCCGTCATGTGCCCGGCGGATTCGTTCAAAATGCGAAAGATAAGCTGTCGTTGCTTTGTCATATATTATCTCCGAAATTAAAATTAAGAATTATTCTTATTACTAATATACAGCAAAACCAACAATATGTCAACAGGAAAAAATCAGTGAAGCTATACTTGCTTTTTTGCCGTGATCCCGGATTTGATCTTTCGAGTGCAAAATTCCGCAAATCTGAATATCTGCTGCCTTATAATATCGCACAGAACACAGCCGAAAAACACGATCAAGGTCATACCTGCAAGCATAAAAAGATCCTTCCAAATGTTCGAGAAATCTCTGTTTTTCAGATCAAACAAACCCCAGATAGGTTCACGCAGAAATTTAAACTCATGGATGGCGTAAACACCGATAGTTGCGGACGCGATAGTATTGACGATTTTGCTGTGAAAATGCAGGTCGCGGAAGAACAGCAGCATACAAACCGCAAAGATAACAATGAGAGGATTAACATAGTCGATGTAAACTTTGTCATAAGTCAGCGTTTCATTTGCGCAACTGTATAAAACGCACCCGATCGTGGCACAAACCGCGGCGATCAGAAGATAGCGAAATCTCGGTTTTGGCTGAGGCTTTACATGGAGCCTCACATATCCACCTATGGCGTAAATATACAAAAACCAGAAAACGCTTTTCCCTTCAGAAATCGACTCGTGATAGCGGATGCTTATCCAGTCCGAAAGCGGTTTAATGCATGCTAAAGTGAGACATAAACTCAGGAAAAATCCTATAACAAGCAGCAGAAAAAGATATCGCCTTTTTGTCAGCTTCTGAAGTGCGATATTCAAAAACGGCGCCAAAAGACACATAAAAATGTAGCTTGTGAAGAAATACCATTGCGATGACGAAACAGGGATAAACATTCTGACAATAATGTCAACGGGATTTTCGGTAACTCCGTTTGAAGTGTAGTACTGCGGCCCCAAAATAAGGACCAAAACGCTCAGTACAACGGAATAGAAAAATATTATTTTATAAACAGAAAATGTCCTCTTGCATGTTTTTTTAAGATCGAACGATGACGTGACCATAAAATAGCCCGATATGATGACAAACATATTAACACAGGGTGCAAAAGTTATTCTGATAAAGTAAGCCGAGTCTTTTATTATGCCGTCGTAGGAGCTGATAGCATCGAGATAATTACCGTAGAGCAATGCGTGCAGTCCAACGACCATAAGCATGGCGATTATCCGCATAAGCTCTATTCCTGAATCTCTTTGTTTCGACACCCGTAAGACCCCCGATATATGATGATTTTTGTGTATAGCCTTAAGCATTATACCACTCCGAATATTCATTTTCAAGTATCGGCGCAAAAAAAGACAGAGACTTCAAAGTCTCTGTCTTCCCAATGTCGAACCTATGTATCACACGGATAAAACCGTTAGTTATTTTCTTTAAGCTTGGCGAAACATTCGCTGCAATAAACAGGTCGATCGTCCTTTGGCTCAAACGGAATTTTTGCTTCACCGCCGCAGTTAGCGCAAGTTGCTGTGTGCATCTCCCTGCTTGCACGGATCTGAGCCTTCTTCTCGTCACGGCACTTTTTGCACCGCTTAGGGATGTTTACAAACCCTTTCTCTGCATAAAATTCCTGTTCGCCGGCTGTGAAAACAAAATCTTCTCCACAATCCTGACATTTGAGTGTCTTGTCTTCGTACATTGTCCTATACCTCGCTTTGAATATTTGCCGATTTATTGAGACATTCGGCCTCGCTTTAACTTACGCCTGATCCTAACCATAGCATTATCAACTGCTTTGGGGTCACATTGGAGATTTGCCGCGATATCCCGATAGCTCTCGCCGTGCAGATATCGGATCAGGACATTAAATTCGTTTTCTGATAGCTTCGCCTTAACTGATTTCATCAGTCTTTCAAAGCTTTCCGTTTCTATAATCATCTGCTCTGGATCATCTGCCTCGGAAAGTGTCAGAGATTCATCGAGCGGAACGAGCATGTCATGAGGTATTTGCTTTTTTCTGAGAGTTTTTCGGACGACAGCGATTATACTTCTGTCAATACACAGGCAAGCAAACGGATAAAACTCGACGCCCGATTCCGGCGAATACGCTTTAACAGCGTTTATCAAACCAATCGTGCCCTCCTGAATCAGATCCTCGGCGTCGATCCCGCAGAAGTGGTATTCGTAGGCGCGTTTTCGTATAACAGAAACATACTTCTCGAGCAGTGCCGTGAACGCGTCGTCATCGCCGACGGCGGCACGGGAACACAGATCGCTGTCGTCCTGTGGGTCGTGTACCACCGGAATCCACCTCCTTGAGGAATGTCCTCTTTTCTGTATATTCATAATACACTAATTTTTTAAAAATGTCAAGCACTTTTTCAACGATTTGTACAATATATCTAAATGAGACACTCAAATTTATATATATTGCACCTCAAAAAGCAGGTATGGTCGAATCGGAATAAAAAACTTGTAAAAAAGGCTCCATTGGGGTATAATCATAGTGTGGATGTCTGCTGTCTTTATAGGCGGCTGATTTCTTACGGGCAGCCGTACGCTTTATTCTTTGCAAACAAGGCAGAGAACTGCTATGATTTGAACAGAGTGATACAAACGAGAGGGGACAGATAACATGAAATTACTTGCAATCGACGGCAATTCGATAATGAACCGCGCGTTCTATGGAATAAGATTGCTATCCGCCGCCGACGGAACATACACCAACGCCGTCTACGGCTTCATGAACATATTGCAAAAGCTGAAAGACGAGGTAGACCCCGATCGTATTGCAGTTGCGTTCGATTTAAAAGCACCGACATTCCGCCACAAAAAATATGCCGAATATAAGGCGGGCAGACGCCCCATGCCGGAAGAACTCCGCGGACAGTTTCCGCTTATAAAGAAAGTGCTCAGGGAATACGGATGCAGTGTTTTGGAGCTTGAGGGATATGAAGCGGATGATATTTTAGGCACGCTTTCAAAGAAATATTCATCGGGCGGTAATTCATGCGTCATCGCAACGGGCGACCGCGACGCATTACAGCTCGTGAGCGACAGCGTTAATGTGATCCTCACTGCAACAAAGGCAGGCAGACCCGAAACGACAGTCTATACCCCCGCGGCAGTAGCCGAGAAATACGGCGTTTCGCCGGGCGAGCTTATAGATGTCAAGGCACTCATGGGAGACAGCTCGGATAATATTCCCGGAGTCGCGGGTATCGGAGAAAAAACTGCCTGCAAGCTGATAGCGCAGTATCACAATATCGACACGATCTATAACGACCTCGAATCGCTCGAAGTTACAAAAGGCGTTCGTGATAAGCTGGAGCGCGGCAGGGAAAACGCATTTTTGAGCCGTTGGCTCGGAACTATCTGCTGCGATGTCCCGATAGACGAAAGCGAGATAACAGAGCCGTCGGCTGATTTTGCAGCACTCAAAGCAACGCTTGTTTCGCTCGAGATGTACAAAATAGCAGAGCGGATAATCCCGAAAGACGTTCAGCCGTTGCCGACAGAAAAGCCGGAAAAATCCGAATCGATAACCGTCATGGAAGATGACGAAGCGGATATAAGCGGTTGCGCGATTTATTTTGAAAACGGTGTTTTGTGCGCCAAGAACGGTGATGTTGCCTACATTTTGCATGAGAATATACCGTCCGCCGTCGCAAAAGCGAAAAACATCACAGTGCATGATTCAAAACAGCTTTATCATCAGCTCGGGTTTTCCGACAAAGCGGACATTTCTTTTGACACAATGCTCGCGGCATACCTGCTCGATCCGGACCAGAGCGATTATTCTCTCGGCAGGCTAGGCGCAAAATATTCGGTGCCGCCTCGTTCGTTCGACTGTGATTATGCCGATCTCATTTCAAATGCGGATATGATCGAGCGGCTTTATAAAACGCTTTTGGAGCATATCGAAGAAAACGAACAGCAAAAACTGCTTTTCGATATAGAAATTCCGCTCGCTTTCACGCTTTATAAAATGGAGCAGGACGGAGTTATGATCGACTGCGACGGTATAAAAGAATTTTCCCGCTCGCTCGAGAGGGAGGAAAAATCGCTCACACAGGCTGTCTATGACGAAGTCGGCTATGAATTTAATCTCAATTCTCCCAAACAGCTCGGCACAGCACTTTTTGAAAAGCTCGGTCTGCCGCATGGCAAAAAGACCAAAACAGGCTATTCGACTAATGCGGATGTGCTTGAAAAGCTGAGATATGAGTCGAGCGCAGTTGAAAATCTACTAAAATACCGCTCCATAACAAAGCTTCGCTCGACATATTGCGACGGACTGCTCAGAGTCGTATCAAGCGACGGCAGAGTCCGCAGCACCTTCAAGCAGACAGAAACCCGAACAGGCAGACTGAGCTCGACCGAGCCTAACATTCAGAATATCCCCGTGCGGACACCGCTCGGACGACAAATGCGAAAGTATTTCAAAGCACAGGACGGCTGTGTTCTTGTGGACGCCGACTATTCTCAGATCGAGCTTCGTGTGCTCGCGCACATTGCCGACGACAAAACAATGATCAAAGCGTTTAAGGACGGTACCGATATCCACACCGTGACCGCATCGCAGGTGTTCGGATTGCCGGAGAACATGATAACTCCTATCCTGCGTTCTCGTGCAAAGGCTGTTAATTTCGGTATTGTCTACGGTATCGGAGCGTTCTCGCTTTCAAAGGATATAGGCGTCACCGTGAGCGAAGCCAAAGCATATATCGAGGGCTATTTATCGACATATAAGGGCGTTTCCGATTATATGGACCGCGTTGTCGGCGAAGCAAAGGAAAAGGGCTATGTCACAACGCTTTTCGGCAGACGGCGCTATCTGCCCGAGCTTTCTATGTCCAATCACAATATGCGTGCGTTCGGCGAGCGCGTCGCCCGGAATATGCCGATTCAGGGAACAGCGGCGGACATTATCAAGATCGCAATGAACCGCGTGCTGTGCAGACTTAAAGCCGAGGGGCTGAAAGCAAGGCTTATCATGCAGGTGCACGATGAACTTATCTGCGAAGCTCCCGAAAGCGAGCAGGCGGCGGTAGAGCGCATTTTGAAAGACGAAATGGAGAATGCCGTCAGCTTCAGCGTTCCGCTCACTGTCGATGTGAAAAGCGGCAAGACGTGGTATGACACTAAATAGATCGAAGAAACCGGGTAGGTCGTACGGCCTATCCGGTTTTGTTTATCAAACAATACCTTTTATCTGCAAAAGCACCCCTTTTTCAAGTCTGGATACCTGCGCTTGTGAAATGCCTACCTCCTTTGCCGTTTCGGTCTGAGTTCTGCCCTCAAAAAAGCGCATACGAACGATCTGTTTTTCTCGCTCGGATAACTTTTCAAGCACCTCTTTGAGCAGTATTTCATATATCCAGTCGCTTGAATCGGTGTTCGATCCCACCTGATCCATAACATAAAGCGTGTCGCCGCCATCGGAGTAAACAGGCTCGTAGAGCGACACCGGCTCGACAATGCTCTCAAGCGCCATGACGACTTCTTCCCGTTTCATTTCGAGCCTTTTCGAGATCTCTTCGATCGAAGGCTCGCGCTGATTTTCGGCTATAAGGCTCTCCTTAGCCTGCATGGCACGGTATGCCGTATCTCGAAGCGAACGGCTCACCCGAAGCGTACTGTTGTCGCGGAGATACCGCCGTATCTCGCCGATTATCATCGGCACTGCATAAGTTGAAAACCGCACATTCAGTGTGATATCGAAGTTGTCGATGGCCTTTATCAGTCCGATACACCCTATCTGAAAAAGGTCGTCCGGGTTTTCTCCCCGTGACGAAAACCGCTGAATAACGCTCAGCACAAGCTTTAGGTTGCCCGAAATAAGCTTTTCTCTTGCCGATCTGTCACCGTCTCCCGCAAGCTTTAAAAGCCTCATTTTTTCTTCCTCTTTTAAAACGGGCAGTAAAGAGGTGTTCACTCCGCAGATCTCCACCTTGTTGTAGTTGTAAGCCATGTACTGTTACCTCCGACATCGTTTTCGGTAAAAGTATGCGCATTTTCAAAACCAAAAATTCAATTTAATGAAAATATATGTAACTAAATAATGAAGTGTCAATAAACCCGAAAAATATCAAAAAAATCGTAAAATATAATTGAATAAAAAATAAAAGTGTAGTATAATGTTAAAAGGCTAATTTGGGCAAGCCTGCCCGTTTTCGGACAGGCGGCATTTTAATATATCAGAGGGAGAATGAAAATGCAGATAATAAGCAGAGATATCGGCATAGACATGGGCACTGCAAACACAAGAGTTTGCGTAAAATCGAAAGGTATAATTTCGAGCGAACCGTCGGTCGTTGCGGTCGAGGTCAAGACAGATACCGTCCGCGCCGTCGGCGAAGAAGCGAGAGATATGATCGGCAGAACACCCGGCTCGATCGTTGCGGTCAAGCCGCTTAAAAACGGTGTTATCGCCGACTTTGATGTAACAGTTGCAATGCTTAAAAAGCTTGTCCGCTCGGGTATGCGAGGTTCGTTTGTTTCCAGAGCGAGAGTGCTTATCAGTGTTCCCGCAGGAGCCACCGAGGTTGAAAGCAGAGCCGTGTTTGACGCTGCCCGTCAGGCAGGTGCGCGCACGGTCGATTTGATCGAAGCACCTATGGCGGCTGCTATCGGTGCGGATCTCCCCGTGTGGGATTCGGTCGGAAGCATGATCGTCGATATCGGCGGCGGCACGACTGAGGTCGCAGTCATTTCGCTCGGCGACATTGTAACATTCAATTCGATTACAACAGCGGGCGACAGCTTTGACGAAGCCATAATCTCGTATATCCGCAAAAAGCACAATCTGCTTATCGGCGAGATCACTGCGGAGAATATTAAAATGACTATCGGCTCGGCTTATGAATACGGAAACGACGACAGTGAGTTTATCGAAATTCGCGGCAGAAATATGATCGACGGTCTGCCTAAGAATGTCACCGTAACTGCCGCCGAAGTCAGAGAATCTATGTCCGAACCTATCTCGACCATTATCGAGGCAGTTCGTTCCACACTCGAAAAAACTCCGCCTGAGCTTGCGGCGGATATTATCGACAGAGGGATCCTGCTCACAGGCGGCAGTGCGAACCTGCCGGGAATCGATCGCATTATATCCGATCGTGTTTCCGTTCCAGTCATCGTTGCGAATGAACCTATGAACTGCGTTGCGCTCGGTCTTGAAAAGCGTCTTGAGCTGGATCTTCCGTTCACAACATTCAAAAACCGCCCGAAATATTATTAAGGAGTTGTAAGTCTTGCGCTTCTTTTTCAAGAGCAAACGATTTAAAATACTGCTCAGTATCGTGCTTGTTATCGCGCTTATCGGCGGTGCAACAGCCGTTTTTGCGATAAACGCGCCGCAGTCGGACATTTTCGGCACAATAGCCCGTCCGTTCCAGTCCGCCGCAAATGCGGTGTATGACTTTTTCTCGGGCACAGCCGAAAACTTTTCGTCATCGGAAAAGCTGAAGCAGGAGAATGAAGAGCTTAAGGATCAGCTTGCTAAAGCGAATTATGATCTCACCGATTATGAGGACATCAAGCGCCAGCTCGATTTTTATGAGGATTATCTTCAGATAAAAAAAGAAAACACAAGCTTTGAATTTCAGCCTGCGGTCGTCATCGGCAGAGATACAACTCAGCCCTTCGGCACCTTCACGATAAACGCAGGCTCGTCCGCAGGCGTTTCGCTCTACGATCCTGTTATAACCTCGCAGGGGATTGTCGGCTATATCGGCGAAGTCTCGCTGACGCAAAGCGTTGTCAAAACTATACTGAACCCGAGCCTTAATGTTTCCGCGCTCGACAACCGAACGGTGGACAGCGGCAATGTCACAGGCGATGCGCAGCTTGTCGAATCCGGGCTTTGCAAGATAACATATCTTTCTAGAGAAAACTCGGTTGCCGCGGGAGACTTTATCATCTCGTCGGGCGAGGGCGGAGTTTTCCCGAAAGGTCAGATCATCGGCACAGTCACGGAAGTGCGTTCGTCAGGCAACGATCTCGGATATTACGCTGTGATAAAGCCGGCGGTCGATGTTTTCAATGTCGAGGAAGTAATGGTCATAACCTCGTTTGACGGTCAGAGCAGTTTAAAGCCTGCGTCGTAAATTTTAAAGATCAGCAGAAAGGAGGAGCACCGCGTGAGGCTGTTCAAATCGCCAAAATTCAGAAAAAATCTCGGATATGCCGCCGCAGTGCTTCTCGCATATCTCATACAATACACACCGCTGATGATACCCGTCGGCGGCTCATATTTTTCACCGCTTTTCATTCTCACACTCTGCTTTGCATCGCATGAGAACGATCTTCGTTCGATGATATTCGGAATGATCTGCGGTATGCTGACTGACTTAAATTCGCTCACGGTTCCGGGATATCACGCTGTGATCTACCTGCTGTTTGCACTGATAGTCAGCCTTATGCACGAATTTTATTTTCAGCGCCGACTGCGAACAGCGGTCTTTTTATCGATCATTCCGATATTTTTAAATTCCGTTTGTGAATGGATCGCAGGTACCGCGCTTTGCGATGGTGCATGGAGCCTCTATCGCAGTTTTTATTTTGGCGGCGCGGTCTACACGCTTTTTATGCTGATCCCGATCTATGCGCTGTTTACAGTCGTGTTCGGATTTAAAAATAAGTACCGCCGTCCGCAGGGCGTCGTACCCGAAAAGCTTGAAGCGGTGAGAAAAAAGTATGCCGCAAGAAACCGCCGCCGCAGACGCAGCGTTAAAGCGAGGGATATAAATGTATTTTGAAAGAGAGAAAACGGGACCGAGATTTAAAAACACCCGAAGTACGGTCCTGTGTATTCTGGCAGTCACTTTCATCCTCGTTTATGTTTTGCGCCTCGGGGATCTGCAAATACTCAATTATGATGTCTACAATGTCAAGGCGACAGCGTCCAATTCCCAAAAGGTGACTGTCAAGGCGGCAAGAGGAGAGATTCTCGACCGCTACGGCAGACCAATCGCCGTCAATCGCGACGGTTATAATATCGTGCTTGATAAATCTTATCTGCCGGAAAACAAGGATATAAATAAAACGCTTGTAACACTTGTCGGACTGCTTCAAAAAAACGATCTTGAATGGCGCGACGAACTGCCGATGACCAAAAACGAGCCGTATGCGTTCGATACATCCGAGGAATCCGGCTTTGCTCAGCAAAATGTATCGTCCATGCTCCAAAAGCTCGGGCTTAACCATTATGCCACTGCCGATAACTGCGTGGACGCAATGATCGAAAAGTATGAGCTTTCGGAATATCAGGGCACCGCGCTTTTCCGCACCTTGCTCGGTATCCGCTACACTATGGACTATGAGGATTTTTCGGTGTCGTATCCGTATACCTTTGCGGAGGATATAACCGAGAGCGTCCGTGCTCTGCTCAAAGAGTCGAGCGATTCTTTGAAGGGCGTCACAATAAGCTCTGTTCCTGTCAGAGAGTACACTTATGACGATCTTGCTCCCCACATAATCGGCACACTCGGTCCGATATATGCGGAGGACTGGGACGAGCTGAAGCAGAAAGGCTATGCGCTTAACGACCGCGTCGGCAAATCCGGTGTTGAGCTCGCTTTTGAGGAATATCTCAAGGGTCAGGATGGTGTGAACAGAATCGTTAAAAATGACGACGGCACGGTAAGTACCATCGTCGAGCGTGAGGCTGTTCCGGGCAACACCGTAATGCTGTCGCTTGATATCGATCTGCAAAGGACTGCACAAAACGGTCTTAAATCGGTAATAGATGAAATCGGCAAAACACAGCCGAACGCCAATGCGGGCGCAATAGTTGTTGTCAATATCCACACAGGCGATATCCTCGCCAGCGCGACATATCCGACTTATAATATGACGGATTATGATAAAAACTATGATAAACTGCTCAAAAACAGCTTAAATCCGCTGTTTAATCGTGCGTTTGACGGAACCTATCAGCCCGGCTCGACCTTTAAACCGGGTGTCGCCGCGATCGGTCTGACTCTCGGCAAGATCCAAAAATCCGAAACTATCTATTGCGCAGGCGGCTATAATATCAGCGGTATGCACTTCAGGTGTATGGGATATCACGGTGCGGAAACAGTCGTAAAGGCACTTTCGTATTCGTGCAATACTTTCTTCTATGAGCTCGGCAGCCGTCTCGGCATAGGCTCGCTCAACAGCTATTGCAGGAAGCTCGGCTTCGGCGTTAAAACAGGCGTTGAGATAGGCGAGGCAAGCGGCGTTCTCGCGGGGCCGGAATACGCTCAGTCGATCGGCGCAACATGGTATGCCGGCGATACTATTCAGGCGGCTATCGGTCAGTCGTATAATTTGTATACACCGCTTCAGCTTGCGACTTACACTGCGACTATTGCAAATGGCGGAACACGATATAAGACAAGACTTTTAAACCGCGTTAAATCCTATGATCTGCAAACGACCGTCAAGGACAGCGACCCTGAAATCGCCGCACAAACAGGGCTTGCCGCGGACGCTATCGACACGGTCAAGCAAGGTATGCTTTCCGCTGCGCTCGACGGTACAGCTGCAAGTGTTTTCGGTAACTATAAGCTCGAAGTCGGCGGTAAGACGGGTACCGCTCAGAACACAGGGGACGACCACGGAGTTTTCATCTCGTTCGCACCGTATGACGATCCGGAGATCGCAGTTGCAATAGTCGTTGAACACGGTCTGCACGGCTTTAGCTGTGCGCCTGCCGTTAAGGCGATCTATGATGAATATTTCTTCTCCGAGGTCCAGAAAGACACGGTCAGAAATATCAATGTTCTTAAATAGGGATCCGGATCGACACCTGATAATCTTTTTAAACAAATCTAAACATTATATTTGACAGATTGTTGTCTATATGTTATAATAACATCGTGGGAATGCGTCGCGGAGGTACATTATGGGTAAAATAACAGTTATCACATCGGGAAAAGGCGGAGTAGGAAAGTCTACCGCTTCTGTCTTTCTCGGCAGAGAACTGTGCAAGCAAGGCAGATCGGTCGTGCTCGTTGAGTTGGATGCAGGGCTGAGAACGCTTGATATTTTAACTGATATGTCTCAGAATGTGCTGTTCGATGTCGGCGATATTATCGACGACAGATGTACAGTCTCGCAGGCCGTGATCCCCGTTAAAGGAGAGGAAAGGCTCTTTCTGTTGCCTGCTCCTGCTTATTATTCCGATAAATCGAACACCGAACGCCTTAAAAAGCTGACATACCGTCTGGCTCAGATCTTTGATCATGTCCTGATCGATTGTCCTGCAGGCGTCGGAGATTCATTTGACAGCGCGGCTCAATGCGCGGATAACGCAGTCGTTGTCGTAACGCCCGATCCGGTATGCGTGAGAGATGCTTCTCTTGTTCGCAAAAAGCTCGGTGATCTCGGTATAACCGACCGCCGTCTTATCATAAATAAGTTTTGTTGTGCACTGGTTAAAAACCGTGTGTATTACGATATTGATACCGTTATCGATCTTTCGGGGATCCGTCTTATCGGCGTTGTTCCGCATGATCCGAGCGTTATCGAGTGTTCGACCACCGGCGAACCGCTGTTTGACGGAACGCCTGCTAAAATAGCGTTTTCCAATATCGCAGGGCGTATCTGCGGGGAAAACATTCCACTTATGAAGCTTAAAAAATACTGTTAGCAAACAAAAGGAGTGAGTATTGTGAACATAGCTTTGATAGCACACGATGCAAAAAAAGAACTCATGGTTCAGTTTTGTATTGCGTATTGCGGAATTCTGAGCCGTCATAATATCTGCGCCACCGGCACTACGGGCAAGCTCGTCGCAGACGCAACAGGTCTCAGTATAACCAGATTTTTGAGCGGCCCTCAGGGCGGCGGCGAGCAGATCGCATCGCGAATCGGTTGTAATGAGATAGATATGGTCTTGTTTTTCCGTGATCCTCTCACAGCAAAGCCGAACGAGCCCAATGATATGACACTTCTTCGTCTTTGCGATGTCCACAACATTCCGGTCGCAACCAATATCGCCACAGGCGAGGTCTTGATCCACGGTCTCAACCGCGGTGATCTTGATTGGCGTATTTATTCGAGATAAAAAAATATCGGCTGAGAACGAAAAGAGTAGAAAACATATCCCGACAGAGAGTGCGGCGTGTGCTGAGAGCCGCATAGGATATGATGTGTTTTTGAAGACATTCGGGAGCCGCCGCACCGTGCGGATTTTCACGGCAGTAAATGAGGGGCTTTTTGCCCGAATTAAGGTGGCACCACGGTCAATCCGTCCTTAAACTTCCAAAGAGCTTTAAGGGCGGATTTTCTTTGGTATAGAGAAAGATTGGCAATTCTGTAAAATAAAAGAAGAAAGGTGAAAAAATGAAAACCAGAGTTTTAACAAACGGCAAAATCTTCACAGCAAACAAAAAAGAGCCTTGGGCTGAGGCTGTTGTTATTGAGGGCAACAGGATCGCCTATGTAGGCAGCAACGAGCAAGCCTTGAAGCAGGCGGGGGGAGCCGCGGTCGAGGATTTAGGCGGCAAGCTCGTGACGCCGGGTCTCATTGACGGGCATTTGCATGTTTTTGCATCGACCATGTTTGATGGGCTTCTCCGCTTAGACGCAATGACACGTGAGCAGATGATCGAGGCGATCACTAAAGACCTTGCCGAGCATCCGGAGCGCAGCGCATACACCGGTATGGGTTGGTTTGACGAAGCATTCGGAGGAGAAGGTCCGAAAAAGGAAGACCTCGATGCCATTTGTTCCGATAAGCCTATGGCATACCTCTCTGCAAGTATGCACACTGTGTGGTGCAATTCCAAGGCACTGGAAGTCGCAGGTATCACTCGCGATACTCCCGACATAGATCCTGCCGGCGGTGTTGTGTATGTCCGCGATAAGAATGGAGAACCTACAGGTTATTGCAAGGAAATTGCCTCCATGGATAAAGTAATGGGTGCTGTCAGATATTTTGACGATGAAGCAATGGCTGCGGCGATGGAAGTTTTCAAGAAGCATTGCTCAGTGCATGGAATTACCTCTCTTGTTGACTGCGGCGCCATAAGCTTTATGAAATACTTGATAAACGATGAGCTTTGTGCCAAGATGGATATCGACGAGTGTCCTGTCCGCCTTAATTTCTGCGGCTTCGCCGGTGTGGCCGGGCTCTATGAAATGGCATTTAACGATGCGGTTGATTACTCTAAGAAATACAACAACGACCGCTTTTTCTGTACATTCGGAAAGCTTTTCAACGACGGTACTTTGGAAACTACTTCTGCTGCAATTCCGAATAAATATCCAAACGGCAATGTGATCGCTCCGATTATGACCACAGAGGTTCTTGCGAAAAAGTTTGAGGAGAGCGCAAATGCCGGAATAGATGTCAACATTCATGCGATCGGTTCGGATGCGATCCACAACGTACTGGAAGCCGCCGGCATTGTTCGCGGCAAAGGCATCAAGGATCTCCGCATTATTTGTTCCCATTCTTCATATGTTTATCCGCAGGACATCGAGCTTTTCGGCAAGTATGATGTATTTTCAAATACCACAGGATGCTGGATCGCAACCATGAATGAAGAGCAGGAGGCTCTTGCGGCTGAGCTTACGGAGGCTAAGGCTTATCCTGTTAAGTCAATTATAGACGGCGGTGCTAAGGTGGGATTCGGTTCCGACTTTCCTACAGATCCCACAACCTTCCCGGTTATGCCCAACATGGAGACTCTTGTTACAAGACGCCGTGTAGGTGAGGAAGGTGCATTTGCACATGACGCGGCAGAGTGCATAAGCGTTGCAGATGTTATCATGGGCTACACCATCAACAACGCTTACCAGATGCGTAAGGAGGATGTGCTTGGCTCCGTTGAGGTCGGCAAGTATGCTGATCTTACCGTGTTTGAGAAGAATCTTTTCGAGATAGACCCAAGAGAGATACACAATGTCGGGATCGCAGAGACCATAAAGGACGGTATTACAACCTACAAAAGCAAATAAACCGTTTATACTGACCTACGGCTCACGGCCTAAGACATAATAAGCTATGATAAGCGTTGTCGAGCAGATAGTATCTGCATTTGCCTCAGACGATCTGATGACCCATTGATGTATATTACAGGTTCGAGAGGCTAAGATAAGACAGCGCTTATTCATATCCTGTCAAGACGCTGACATAGCTGAGCTCGCAAACCGTTTCCGAATGCTTGCAAGGTGTGTGATCAATGTGTTTGTTATGATCACCGGCTTATATTAGGGAACTGCCAATCCGCAGCACTTTTACAGTGCAGCATATTGTCCTTGGAGAGGGATAATAAAAACTACTACTTTATTATACGAGGAAGAAATAAAATGGATCTAACAGCGACTGCAATAAAAGGCACACTCGATATGCTTCCGCGCGAGGCACACAAATGGCACCATATCGAAAGTATAGCTGCGGATACAGCCGCGCTCTTCGGATTTCGCGAATTGCGTACTCCGGTTTTCGAGAAAACGGAGCTGTTTTTGCGCTCGGTCGGCGATACCACCGATGTCGTGCAAAAGGAGATGTACACCTTCGATGATAAAGGCGGCAGATCGATAACTCTTCGTCCGGAAGGAACCGCGGGAGTTATGAGAAGCGTACTTGAACACGGCTTGTTCAACGACGCGCTGCCTGTCAAGGCGTATTATCTCACGACCTGCTATCGCTATGAAAAGCCGCAAAAGGGCAGACTCAGAGAGTTTCATCAGTTCGGAGTTGAGTGTATCGGCGCGGCGGCTCCTTCAGCGGATGCCGAGGTGATACTGCTCGCTAAAACTCTGATCGATCGGCTCGGACTCAAGGGAGTGTCGCTCGAGATAAACTCTATCGGCTGTCCGAAATGCCGCGCAAAATACACAACAGCGCTTAAAGAATACTTTGAAAAATATAAGGATCAGCTTTGCGATACCTGCCTTGACAGACTTGAGCGCAACCCCATGCGTATCCTTGATTGCAAATCGAGCGTTTGCTCGTCTATCGCGGCGAATGCCCCGAAAATCCTCGATTATATCTGCGAGGAGTGTAGCGAGCATTTTGAAAGCGTTAAAGCAGGACTTGACGCCGCAGGCGTGAGCTACACTGTCAACCCGCAAATCGTCAGAGGTCTTGATTACTATACCAAAACCGTTTTTGAATTTATTGCAAACGGTATGGCTGTCTGCGCAGGCGGCAGATATGACGGACTTGCGTCAGAGCTTGGCGGAGTTGATCTGCCGTCGCTCGGCTTTGCGGCGGGACTTGAGCGTCTGCTTATGCTCATGGAAGAGCAGGACACTGAATTTCCGGAGGATAAAAAGCCGGAGCTTTATATCGCTCCGCTCGGTGTATCGGCGTCCTCTCAGGCAATAAAGCTTTGCGATATGCTCAGAAAAGAAGGCTTCTCGGCTGTCACCGATATGTCGGGAAGAGGATTAAAAGCACAGATGAAATATGCCGATAAGATCGGTGCTAAATACACAGTCGTCCTCGGAGATAACGAGATCGAGCAGAAAGCCGCAAGGATCAAGGATATGTCGAGCGGCGAACAGCGCGAGATCTCACTGCCGGATGGCCTTATCCATGCACTTTATGATATGTCGATCGATAAGGCACTCGGCGACTTGAACGACAGTATCGAAAAATTCGATAAGCAGTAATAAAGGAGAGTTTGAAATGGAAATAGAAACGCTTGGCAACAAAAGAAGAACACATTATTGCGGTGGGCTTCGCGCGTCCGACTGCGGCAAAACAGCCGTTGTCTGCGGCTTTGTGCAAAAACAGCGCGACCTCGGCGGATTGATATTCATCGACCTGCGCGACCGCAGCGGTATCGTCCAGCTCGCATTTGACGAAACTACCGACCGCGATGTGTTTGATAAAGCTTTCGCTGTCCGCTCGGAATTTGTTCTGCTCGCTGTGGGTGAAGTCAGAATGAGAAGCGCCGTCAATAAAGATATCCCGACAGGCGATGTTGAAATCGCGGTCAGTGAACTTCGCGTACTTTCCGAAGCGCAGACGCCTCCTTTTGAGATTGTCGAAAACTCCAATGTTAAGGACGAGCTTCGTCTGAAATACCGTTATGTCGATCTTCGCCGTCCCGATCTTCAGCGCAATATCATGGCACGCCATCGTATCGCAAAGGTCACAAGAGACTATTTTGATGAAAACGGATTTTTGGAAATTGAAACTCCTATGCTCATAAAGTCCACTCCCGAGGGCGCGAGAGACTATCTTGTTCCGAGCCGTCTTTATCACGGTGAGTTTTATGCTCTTCCGCAGTCGCCGCAGATCTATAAGCAGCTGCTTATGGTTTCGGGATTTGACCGATATATGCAGATCGCGCGTTGCTTCCGCGATGAAGACCTCAGAGCGGATCGTCAGCCCGAGTTCACTCAGATCGACCTTGAAATGTCGTTTGTCGATATGGAAGATGTCCTCGCTATCGGCGAGGGATATATGAAACGCCTGTTCAAAGAGATCCTCGGCAAGGATATAACATTGCCGCTTCCGAGGCTTACCTATGCTGACGCTATGAACACCTACGGTTCCGATAAACCCGATACCCGCTTTGAAATGAAGATAACCGATCTTTCGGATATCGTCAAAGACTGCAGCTTCGGCGTGTTCTCGGGTGCCTGTGCAAACGGCGGCAGTGTCAGAGCAGTTTGCGCGAAAAACGCTGTCTCGATCTACACTCGCAAGGAGATCGACCGCCTGACAGAGTCTGCAAAGGGAATCGGTGCTAAGGGCATGGCTTGGATAAGGCTCACTGAGGACGGTATCACATCGTCCTTTGCCAAGTTTATGACACCTGAGCAGATGCAGACGATAATCGAACGGGTCGGCGCACAGACCGGCGATGTTGTCGTCATCATCGCCGATAAGGATAAGATAACACTTCCCACACTCGGCGCACTCCGCCTTGAAATGGCTAAAAAGCTGGATATTATTCCGCAGGATAAATATAATCTTTTGTGGATCACCGAGTTCCCGTTCTTTGAGTATAATGATGAAACCGATAATTGGGACGCTATGCACCATCCGTTCACCGCACCTATGGACGAATGCATACAGTATCTTGAGAGCGATCCCGCAAAAGTCCGCGCAAAGGCGTATGACCTCGTTCTCAACGGCGTTGAGCTGTCGAGCGGTTCGATCCGTATAACCGACCCGACCCTTCAGAAAAAGATGTTCTCTGCGCTCGGACTTTCCGATGAAGAAGCGCAGACGAAGTTCGGCTTCCTGACCAACGCTTTTCAGTACGGTGCACCGCCTCACGGCGGAATGGGTATCGGACTTGACAGACTGTGTATGCTCCTGCTCGGATGTGACAGCCTGCGTGATGTAGTTGCGTTCCCGAAAATGCAGAATGCAAGAGAGCTGATGAGCGGCTGCCCGTCTCTGTGTGACGACGCACAGCTCGATGAGCTCGGAATAAACATAAAAAAGGATAATTAAGACCGGATCGGGGACGATTTTCGTCCCCGATCCTGCTTTTCCCTAAAAGCCGAAGTCAGCCGCTGTGTTTGTGCAATATATACATTTTAGCGTATTATTAATACTATATTTCGACAAAATATCGACTTGATTTTTTTTGTTTGTGAATATATAATTAACTTATAAAAAACAAAATAATAACAAAACCAATATATATTCAGAGAAAATGGTCTGAAAGTTTCTACCGCACGCCTTAGATGCGACTATTGGTTTTCACCGAGCTTTCATTTGATCGGCGGAAATTTTTGCGGGCAGACTTTCGGATAAGTCTGTTTTTTTATTTTCAGGAGAGTTTAAATGAAGGCACTTGAAGACAAGATCATTGCCGAGGGCGAGGTTTTAGAAGGGAACATTTTAAAAGTCGGTTCTTTTTTAAATCAGCAGCTTGATTGCGATTTTCTCATGCAGATGGGAAAAGAGATTGCAAAGCTTTATGAAAACGAAAATGTAACTAAAATACTCACAGTCGAAGCGTCGGGTATTGCGATAGCCGTTGCGGCAGGTGCCGAGATGCATGTTCCTGCGGTTTTCGCAAAAAAACATCACACATCAAATGTATCGGGCGAGCTTTATAAAACAGTCGTCCATTCTTACACGCATAATACCGATTATAATATTGTTGTCGCAAAGGACTATATCTCGAAGGACGATCGAGTCCTGTTGGCGGATGATTTTCTTGCCAACGGTAAGGCACTCGAAGGTCTTATCGATATTGTTGAACAGGCAGGCGCGACGCTTGTCGGAACAGCGGTCGCCATTGAAAAAGGCTTTCAGCACGGCGGCGATAAGCTTCGTGAAAAGGGCATTCGCGTCGAGTCGCTCGCAATAGTAGAAAGCATGGAAAACGGAGATCTCGTTTTCCGCAAATAACTCGAATGTAAATTTATTTTACATATATTTTAAAACCTAATAGGGGGAAACATTATGAAAAAGATCCTTTCCGTACTCCTCTCAGTTGCAATGCTGTTTGCACTTGCTTCCTGCGGCAGCAACTCCGGCTCGTCGAGCGCGTCTGACAGCGCATCGGGCAGCTCGGATCTGTCCGATCTCAAGGTCGGCTTCATTTTCCTGCATGATGAGAACTCTACTTATGATAAGAACTTCATCGACGCTGCAAAGGAAGCTCAGAAAGAGCTCGGTCTGAAAGACGATCAGGTACTGTTTAAGACCAACATTCCCGAGTCCAACGAGTGCTACGAAGCTGCTGCTGCTCTTGTAGACGCAGGCTGCAAGCTCGTTTTTGCAGACTCTTTCGGTCATGAGCCCTATATGCTCCAGGCTGCTAAGGAATTTACAGACGTTCAGTTCTGCCATGCAACCGGTACAAACGCTCACACCGAGAAGCTCGCTAACTTCCACAACGCATTCGCTTCGATCTACGAAGGCAGATACCTCGCAGGCATTGCTGCAGGCGTTAAGATCAAGGACGCTATCGACAATGGCAAAACTATCAACGGCGTTAAGGTAACGGCTGACAACGCTAAGGTCGGTTATGTAGGTGCTTTCCCGTATGCTGAGGTTATCTCGGGCTACACTTCGTTCTTCCTCGGAATCAGATCGGTCGTTCCGACTGCAACAATGGAAGTTCAGTATACAAACTCCTGGTATGACGAGGGTAAGGAAAAGGAAGCTGCTGAGGCTCTTATCGGTAAGAAGTGCATTCTTATCAGCCAGCACGCTGACTCTATGGGTGCTCCGACAGCTTGCGAAAAAGCAAATGTCCCGAATGTATCCTACAACGGCAGCACGATCTCCGCTTGCCCCAACACCTTCATCATTTCCTCCAGAATCTCCTGGACACCTTATTTCAAGCACATAATCAACGCTGTTGCAAGCGGTACAGCTATCACAGAAGATTATTGCGGCGGCATTAAAGAGGGCTCAGTTGTTCTCACCGATGTCAATGAGAATGCTGCGGCTTCAGGCACACAGGAAGCTATCGACGCTGCTAAGACTCAGCTCGAAGCAGGCACACTTCATGTGTTCGACACCAGCACATTCACTGTAGACGGCAAAACTCTCACAACCTATAAGGCTGATGTTGATACCGACGAAAACTACACACCGGATACCGAAGCTATCTCGGACGGCTACTTCCATGAGTCTGAGTATCGTTCGGCTCCGTACTTCAACATCATCATCGACGGAATTACTGTTCCGGCAGCTAACTGATTTTGAAATAAAGAGCCAAAGGCGGGGCGTCTGCTCCGCCTCAGGCTCTTTTCGGGCATTTTAAAAAAGATCCATCAGAGATGTATCTGATGAATCTTTTTCAATTTTTCCGAAAAAGAAAAGCAGACAACAAAACGGAAAATATATGAAAAAGGGGTCGTGAGTATGGGCAACGCGGCATTGGAACTCAAGAATGTCACAAAACGCTTCGGCACAAAGGTTGTTGCAAACAAGAATGTTCATTTAACGGTTAATAAGGGAGAGATATTATCGGTTCTCGGCGAAAACGGAAGCGGTAAGACTACTCTTATGAATATGATCGCGGGCATCTATTATCCCGATGAAGGTCATATTTATATTGATGGCGAGGAAGTCGTTATTCGCTCCCCGAAGGACGCTTTCAGATATAGAATAGGCATGATCCATCAGCACTTCAAGCTTGTTGATGTTTTTTCGGCGGCGGAAAATATCGTTCTCGGCTTGAATGAGAAATTCAATCTTAAAACAGCTAATCAGAAAGTCCGCGAGATAGCCGATAAATACGGCTTTGATATCGATCCGCAGAAGAAGATATATGAAATGTCGGTTTCCGAAAAGCAGACAGTTGAGATAATCAAGGTGCTTTATCGAGGTGCGGATATTCTGATACTCGATGAACCGACCGCTGTTTTAACACCGCAGGAAACACAAAAGCTGTTTGCGGTGCTGCGCCGCATGAAGGAAGACGGTAAGGCTATCATTATCATCACGCATAAGCTGCATGAGGTTCTGAGCCTATCCGACCGTGTAACGGTACTTCGCAAGGGTGAATATATCGGAACTGTAAACACAAGCGAAACAAGCGAATCGGAGCTCACCGAAATGATGGTCGGCAAAAAGGTGCTGCTCAATATAGAGCGCAAAGAACCTGTCGATCCCGTTGATCGTCTTGAAGTCAAGAATATAAACTGCGTCAACCGCGAGGGTGTTAAAATGCTCGATGATATTTCATTTGTCGCCCGTTCGGGAGAGATCCTCGGCATCGCAGGTATCGCGGGCAGCGGTCAGAGAGAATTGCTCGAATCCATCGCGGGACTTCAGAAGCTTGAAAACGGTGCTATAATCTATCACGATCCCAAAACAGATAAAGAGGAAAACCTCTGCGATAAAACTCCAATGCAGATTCGTGAGCTCGGAGTTCGCCTTTCGTTCGTTCCGGAGGACAGACTCGGAATGGGTCTTGTCGGAAATATGGATATTATCGATAATATGATGCTCAGAAGCTATAAAAAAGGTAAAACAGTGTTTCTTGAACGCAAGCAGCCGAAATCGCTTGCCGACAGGATCATCGAGCAGCTTGAGGTCGTAACTCCGAGCGCGAATACACCTGTGCGTATGCTTTCGGGCGGTAATGTTCAGAAAATCCTTGTCGGTCGTGAGATCGCCGCAGCACCGAGCGTGCTCATGGCGGCATACCCTGTCAGAGGACTTGATATAAACTCGTCTTACACGATCTACAATCTGCTCAACAAGCAGAAAGAATCCGGAACAGCCGTCATCTTTGTCGGAGAAGATCTTGATGTTTTGCTTGAATTATGCGATCGCATTATGGTCATCGGCGGCGGCAGAATAACCGGCATTGTCGATGGCAGAACAGCAACCAAGGAGCAGATAGGTCTGCTCATGACAAAGACGGAAAAGGGGGAAGAGAACAATGGCTGAAAAGACTAAAAAGCTGCATGAACCGCTTATCCACATCACCAAAAGAGAAAGCATGATCTGGTGGAAGGCGTGGCTTATCCGTATCGCGTCGATCGTTGTCGCAATGATCGTCTGCGCACTGCTCATCGTTTGTCTCACAGGCTATAACCCGCTTGAAGTTTATCGTGAGATGTTCAAGGGCTCTTTCGGCTCCACCCGTAAGATCTGGATCACGATTCAGAATGTGTCAATGCTTTTGTGTATTGCCCTTGCGGTCACACCCGCATTCAAAATGAAATATTGGAACCTCGGCGCAGAGGGTCAGGTGCTCATCGGAGGACTCGCTTCCGCCGCCTGCATGATCTACATCGGCGACAGCCTGCCCACACCGCTTATGATGCTTATAATGCTTGTGACAAGTATTCTCTGCGGCCTTATTTGGGCGATAGTCCCCGCAGTCTGCAAGGCAAAATGGGGAACCAACGAATCGCTGTTTACCCTTATGATGAACTATGTTGCAATTCAGCTTGTTTCTTATTTCATTACTCTTTGGGAAAACCCGAAGGGCTCGGCATCGGTCGGCGTTATCAATCCTAATAATCAAGGCGGCTGGATCCCGACACTTTTCGGTCAGAAATACCTTGTTAATATCATTATCGTCGCATTGCTCACGATCGTTATGTTCATCTACCTGCGCTACAGTAAGCACGGTTATGAGATCTCGGTCGTCGGCGAAAGTACAAACACCGCACGCTATGTCGGTATCAATGTAAAGAAAACCATCATCAGAACGGTCGCGCTTTCGGGTGCTATCTGCGGTATCGCAGGTATGCTTCTCGTCTCCGGCACAGACCATACTATCTCCACAAACACAGCAGGCGGGCAGGGCTTCACAGCTATCGTTGTTTCGTGGCTCGCTAAGTTCAATCCGTTTATAATGATGCTCACATCATTCCTCATTGTGTTCCTTCAGCGCGGTGCAGGCGAGATTGCCACAACGTTCCGCCTGAATGAAAGCATAGCGGATATCCTCACGGGTATAATCCTTTTCTTCATCATCGGCTGCGAGTTCTTTGTGAACTACCGTCTTAATTTCCGCAGCTCCAAAAAGGAGGCTGAATAATTATGTTGTCAACTATCGCATTGTTTATTCACCGCGCTATAATCCAGGGTATTCCGCTGCTCTATGGCTCGGTCGGTGAGATCGTCACAGAGAAATCCGGCAACTTAAACCTCGGTATCCCCGGCATTATGTATGTCGGCGGCATTTCAGGCATCATCGGCGCATTCTTCTATGAACGCTCGACAGACACTATCAATCCCGCCCTCGGCATACTAATTCCGCTGTTATCGTCGCTTATCGGCTCGCTTTTAATGGCGCTGATCTACAGCTTTTTAACCATCACACTCCGTGCAAATCAGAATGTGACCGGTCTTGCGCTCACAACATTCGGTATCGGTATCGGTAACTTTTTCGGCGGTTCGCTCGCAAGCCTGTTCGGCGAAGGCGGTTCTATCGCCCTCACCCGTACCAGCCAGCTTTTCCAGACAACGCTTCCGTTCGCAAAGTCGCTCGGCGCAGTCGGAGAGATCTTCTTTTCCTATGGCTTCCTTGCTTATTTGGCGATCGTCATCGCGTTTATCGCAGGCTATATTCTCAGCCGCACAAGAGTCGGGCTCAATCTGCGCGCAGTCGGTGAAAACCCCGCGACCGCAGATGCCGCAGGTATCAATGTAACAAGATATAAATATGTTGCAACCTGCGTCGGCGGTATGATCGCAGGCCTCGGCGGACTCTACTTTATCATGGACTACACCTGCGGCGTTTGGTCAAACGGCGGTTTCGGCGACCGCGGCTGGCTTGCTATCGCGCTTGTTATCTTTGCACTGTGGCGCCCGAGAATGAGTATCCTCGGCTCTATCCTGTTTGGCGGACTTTATATCATCTACCTCTTCATCCCCGAACTCGACCGCAGCTCGCAGGAGATCTTCAAAATGCTGCCTTATGTCGTAACGATCATTGTGCTCGTGCTGATCAGTATGCGTAAAAAGCGTGAAAATCAGCCTCCCGCACATCTCGGAATGTCATATTTCCGTGAGGACAGATAAACTCAAATCGAAAGGCGTCGGTTAAGAAAAAACCGCCGCCTTTTCCTTTTATACGAATTATTCTCAAAAAGCCGCATAAGTTGAAAATATGTCTGATAATGCTTGACATAATGCCGCTTTGGCGGTAAAATATTATAGTGTATAAGGGGAATTTTGAGTTATGGCGAGCAGGCTGTCCGTGATTGTGAAATGAGCCTTAATGTTGCGCTTGTCGGCAACCCGAATTGCGGCAAAACAACACTTTTCAATATACTCACCGGATCCGCCGGATATGTCGGCAACTGGCCGGGTGTAACAGTTGAAAAAAAGTCGGGGCAGTTTTCTTACAAAGGTTCTGCCGCCGAGCTTACAGACCTTCCGGGGATATATTCGCTTTGCGCTTTTTCCGTTGAAGAACGGATCGCGCTCGAATATATCGAAAGCGAAAGCGTCGATGTTATCCTCAATGTTGTTGACGCAACTAATTTGGAGCGCAATCTTTTTTTAACGCTTCAGCTCATCGAAACGGGCATTCCCGTCGTTGTTGCACTGAATATGTCGGACATTTTAAAAAAGCGCGGCGATAAGCTTGATCATAAGCGGTTGTCTCGTATTTTAAAATCTTCGGCCATGCCGATATCCGCCCGTTCGGGCGACGGCGTTGATGCCATTTTGTCAAGCGTGTTTTCGGCGGCAAAATCAAAGCCGGAAATTCCCGATATTTACAGCGATGCGACTAAGCGGCTTATAAAAGCGATCGGCTCGCATATTCCAAACAGCCGCTTTCCTGTGACCGACGCTGTCGGCTTTATAAACGACGGTCGCCTGACCGCACCCTTGCCGAAAGATGAGATCTCATTTTTAAACCGCATGGCAAACAGTGCCGCTGAATCGGTAGGGTCGGATAGGGATTCGCTCATAACCGATGAGCGGTATGACTTTATTACAAATGCCGTTTCGCAATGTCTTGTGAAAGCGGCTCGTAAACGCACCTTTTCCGAGCTGATCGACAGTGTCGCAACTGACAGAGTACTGGCGCTTCCCGCGTTTTTTGCGGTTTTGTTTTTGGTTTTCTTTCTCGCTTTCGGGCCTTTCGGATCATTCCTTTCTGAATTGGTTTTAGATGCGGTCGATATTTTGAAACTGTCATGCGATACTGCGCTTGTTAAGATCAATGCCGCCGAATGGCTGCGTTCGCTTGTTTTAGAAGGTGTGCTCGGCGCAGTCGGCGCAGTCGCGGGCTTTTTTCCGCAATTAGCTATCTTGTTTGCGGCATTGTCGTTTTTGGAGGATTCGGGATATATGTCGCGCGCCGCATTTATAACCGACGCGCTGTTAAATCGCTTCGGTCTTTCGGGCAAAGCGTTCATACCTATGCTCATGGGCTTCGGGTGCACAGTGCCTGCGCTCATGGCTGCAAGAACACTCTCAACAGAACGCGATCGCAGAATAACAATGATGATAACACCATTTATGTCGTGCAGCGCGCGCCTTCCTGTTTACGGCATGCTGGCGGATGAGTTTTTTCCCTCCTGCAAAATGGCGGTCGTGTTTTTTATATACATCATAGGAATTTCGGTTGCGCTTTTATCGTGCGCGATTATAAACCGTGTTTATAAAGCTGAAAACAGCACTGCTTTCATAATGGAACAGCCGCCTTACCGCCTGCCGTCCTTAAAAAGTCTTTTAAAGCACACGGGTGATAAGCTCAAAGGTTTTGTTGAAAAGGTCGGCACAGTTTTAATACTCGCGTTCACAGTGATATGGCTGCTGAATAATTTCAGTCTTTCGCTTGAATATAAGCCGAATAACGGTGCCTTAAAAGACATTGCAAATCAGCTTGTTTTCATAATAAAGCCGCTCGGCTTCGGAAACAGCCAAGCTGTATCTGCACTTCTGTCGGGTGTTATCGCAAAAGAAGCCGTCGCAGGAACGCTGTCTATGCTCACGGCAAACGAGCTTTCATCAATGTTTACAGCGGCGTCATCGCTATCATTCATGGTATTCACATTGATGTACACACCGTGTATCGCCGCAATATCAACGCTGTTTAAAGAAATGAACAGCAAAAAATACGCATTTTTAACGCTCGCATATCATTTTCTCGCGGCGTGGATTTCCGCCTTTGCAGTCTATCGCATCGGCATACTTATCGGATTGTAACAAGCTTGAAAGGACAGGGATCAAATGAAAAATTTGTGGAACAAACGGATGGCTCTGAGAGCACTGTATCTTTTTCTGAGTCTAAGTGCAGTTGTAGTGCTCAGCTTCCTGCTGACATATATTCCGCAACTGTGGTCGGTTATCAAAGGCTTATTAAACATTGTAATGCCGTTTATAGTCGGCTTTGTCATTGCTTATCTGATAAACCCCTGCTATAATTTCTTTCGATATAAGGTGTTCAGCAAGCTGTTTGACCGCAAAAAACCGCACCCCCGTCTTACAAAATCCATAGCCCTGCTCACAACATATCTGCTGATCCTCGGCATTATCACATTCCTGCTCTATATCGTCATTCCGCAGGTCATAACAAGTATCACCGAGCTTATTGCGAATATCCCGTCTTATTACAGCTCTTTCACCGAATGGGTCAAGAGCCTCGGCTTCGGAATTTCCGATTCCGCTATCAATGACATGCTTTCAAAAGCACTCGGTTGGCTCGTTAATTATGTTAAAAACTTCGATGTTTCCGATCTTGTTGTTATTAAAGACGTAACAGTTTCGATAGCGTCGGGCGTGTTTACATTTGTCATCGGAGCGATTGCGAGCATCTATATGCTCTATAACAAAGAAAAGCTTTTAGCGCAGAGCAAGAAGCTCGGCTTTTCAATATTCTCGCGCCGTTCCATGCTCAAATTACAACGCTTCTTCGGCGAAAGCCATATCACCTTCGGCAAATATCTCTCCGGCGTGTTCACCGATGCGTTCATTGTCGGCTGTCTGACCTTTATCGTGTCGGTTCTTTGCCGGATTCCGTATGCAACGCTTATCGGCGTTATCGTCGGTATGACAAATGTTATTCCGTATTTCGGCCCGTTTATCGGCGGTGTTCCGAGCGTTTTGATCGTGCTTGTTATCGACCCGCTTAAAGCGGTCTGGCTGACTATCGCGCTCATCTCGATCCAGCAGTTGGACGCCAACTTCATAACCCCGCGAATCGTCGGTCAGAAAACAGGTATGCCTGCGCTGTGGGTAATGTTTTCAATCATCTTCTGCGGCGGCGTGTTCGGCGTTGTCGGTATGATAATCGCTGTGCCGATGTGCTCTGTTTTGTTCTCTGTGATCAGAGGCATGGTAAATCGCAAGCTCGAGCGTAAACGCTTGCCTGCTGAATCGGCTGATTATGTGGGTGTTTCGATCGATGAAATGGTTAAAACAAGAGTCCGCTCGAATAAAAAAGAAGAGAACCCCTCGGATCCTGAGGCGGGCAACACCGAGGAAAACATAGCAGAATAAAAAACAGGCGGAAGTAATTCCGCCTGCCGTTATTTTTTAAAACACCGATTCAATCAGTTTTTGCGAGCTTTGCGGCGAATACTGCCATGAATCGAGATGATCATCGGTGAAGAAATATCTCGGCTTTTGGGGCGGCAATGCCGAATCAAACGAATCGATAATAATAAGTTTTATTTTCATCTTTTCGGGAATAATGCTTTTTATGTAGACGCTTGCCGTCTGCGACGGCGCAATATCGTCTTTCGGTTCCGCAAGTCCTGCAAGATTCGGCGTCAGCTCAACAAAAACGCCGTAGCTTTCAACCGAGCGGATCACACCCGAAACAGTCTCGCCTGCGCGGAACATTTTTGCGTTTTCTTCCCATGTTCCGAGCAGCTCTTTCTGCGAAAGAGTTATCCTCGAGTTCTCAACACTTTTCACAACAGCTTTTATTCTGTCTCCGGCGCAGAACCTGTCTCTCGGGTGACTTATTCTGGAGACTGATATAGCGTCGATCGGCATGAGCGACGGTATGCCGCAGCCGATATCACAAAATGCACCGAACGGCTCAAGATGAGTCACCACTGCATCAACAATATCGCCGCTTTTAAGCCGGCTGATATAGTTATCAGCACATTCCTTCTGTGCCAGTCTTCGCGAAAGCATGGCAACAGGCTGATCGTTTTCATCAACATCGATCGCCGTTATGACAAAGCAGACAGGTTTGCCCACTCTCGAGATGATAGCAATATCTCTCACCGATCCGTCGTCGATCCCGAGTGCTCCCTCGCAGCGGGGAATAATGCCTTTCATGCAGCCGAGATCAACTATCAGATCGTGATTTGCATTGCAAATGCTTGCCCGCGCTTCAAGCACGATCCCTTTTGCAAAACAGTCTGCAACAGCAAGCGGCGTTTGCAGTCGCTGTGCGTTTTCGCTCGTCCCGATAAGGCTTCCCTCCGGAAGATATCTCTTCATTTTTGTATCAATCCCTTTCCTTTTGTTCGTGTTTCTTACAGTCAATTATATGATACATCCCACTTTTAAATTACAGAAACCGATAATCCTCCGTTTTGAAGTACTGCGCTTTTAGCCCTTGCAGCAAAATCATGGGGAATGCAAAACGAAAGCGTGACTCCGTTTCTTTCGGCAGGCTCGAAATATTCGTTGTAGATCGGGCCGCCGCTTAAAATATGCGGAAACCCGTTTAGATAAGCAGTGTTAGAGCCGTTAAGATATTCTGGCTTCAGCGGATAATTAACAGGCAGCTCGTCCGATCGCTCGACATGGTTCACGATCTTTATATGAGTGGCTCTCATCCTTTCTAATTGTCTGATCACTCTGTCTGCCGACTCCGGATCTTCAAAACGCGCACAAATTCTAATATTCATAACTTTGATCCTTTCATTATTTTATCATTAGTGTGCGTTTGTTCATGTCGGATTTTCAAAAAGGATTCAGCCAATTTTAAAGTGAAGTTTTAACAAACGAAATGCATAATAAATGAAAAAAACCGATTTTGTCGATAATACACCGTTAAGGAGAAATATTTAAATGGAAATGATATTCGGCTACATACTTATGGCGCTCAGAATAGTGATACCGGCTGTCTGCGTGTTTCTCACAGTCAGCCTGTTTCGCTCACTGCTTCGTCGCCGTCGGCTTCCTGTTATTGCGTCGCTCGCAATGATAGACACGCCTGCCGAGTATGATATCGTGTCGTGCGAAAACTTCATCGGCCGCAGTAAGATCAGCGATATAAGACTGAATTTCGGCTCGGTATCGCGCAGAGCCGCACTTTTGACATACAGCGACGAGGACGGTTTTAAACTTACCGCACTTTCAAATCAGGAGATCCTCGTCAACGACATTCCGGTTGACGGCTGGGCATATATAGATGACGGCGACATTATATCCGTTGGCGGAATAAAGCTTAAATTTTTTGTGAGCGATATTGATGAGCTTGTTGAAGAAGCGAGCCCGAGGCTCGAAAAAAGAGCGATAAAGCAGTCGGTCTTGCTGACGATCTTTCAGGTGCTTTGTCTGTGTGAGCTTGCGGTCGATCTTCGTTCCGAGCTGTATATCGCTGTCCCGATAGCTTTTGTTCTGCTTGTCGCCGCTGAGTGGACAGTCTTTTTGATCTCGGGCTTCAAGGACAATATCCAAATCGAAATAATCGGCTTTTTTCTGACAACATTCGGCATAATGGTCTGCTCGAGCGCGTCGCCGAAATCTGTTTTGAAGCTGATAATCTGCGCGATAATAGGCATTATAGGATATTTTGCGGCAAACTTTGTTTTAAAGCGCCCTCAGCTTGTAACAAAGCTGCAATATGTCGCAATGATCTGTGCGGGCGTTTTGTTCTTGTATAATATCATTTTCGGCGAATATATCAACGGCGCTCGAAATTGGATCTCGATCGGCTCGTTTTCATTTCAGCCGTCCGAGCTGATAAAATTCGTGCTGATCTTTGCGGGCGGCGCGACTCTGCTCCAGATGATAAGCACAAAGCGACTGCTCCTGTATATCGGATTTGCATTTTGCTGTATCGGCGCGCTGTTCTTAATGCGTGACTTCGGAACAGCTTCGATCTATTTTGTCACAATGCTCATAATAATCTATATGCGGCAGGGCAATATCGTGCCGATACTCGCGATCCTCGGCGTTGCCGCTGTAGGCGTTGTCGTTATTATCGGACTTATGCCGTATGTTTTAAACCGCTTTTCGGCATACCGCCATGTTTGGGAGCTCGCTTCCGACAGAGGCTATCAGCAAACAAGAACGCTCATTGCAATAGCGAGCGGCGGACTGTTCGGCATGGGAGCAGGCAACGGCAATTTGAGCGTTGTCGCCGCGTCGGACACCGATCTTGTGTTCGGCTTTGTGTGCGAGGAATGGGGAATGATCGCGGCGTTTTGCGCAGTTTCGTGCTTTGTGCTGCTTGCACTCTATGCGTTCAAGCGCACATCATGCACATCGTCCGCGTATTATGCTATCGTCTCGTGCGCGGCGGCGGGAATGTTTTTGTTTCAGATCTCGCTTAATATTTTCGGCTCAACCGATGTCCTGCCGCTCACAGGCGTAACGATCCCGTTTGTAAGCAACGGCGGCTCGAGTATGATCGCAAGCTGGTTGATGCTTTCGTTTATTAAGGCGGCAGGACGGCAGTTTATGCCCGCCGCGGCAAGAGAATAGCATTTGAAAGGGAAGTGATACTTTGTGAAACAAATGAGAGCAAGAGCGGTTATAATGATGATCATTGTAGCGTTGTTTCTGTCAGGCACAGTGTTTTTGTGCGGTGAGTATGTTGTCAGCGGCAGTGATTGGGGCTTGTATCCGTCCAACACCCACCTTTTCAAAAACGGCGAGCTTTTAAGAGCCGGCAAGATAACCGATAGAGACGGTACAACTCTTGTCAGCACCGAAGACGGCGCGCGCGTCTATAATTCCGATGAATCGATCCGCAAAGCAACGCTTCATGCGGTCGGCGACTTGAGCGGACATATCGAAACAGGTCTGCAAAGCAGTTATCTCGGATTGCTCTGCGACTTCAACCTGCTCGACGGCGCATATCAGCACTCAAACCTCGGCAATGATATAAAAACGACACTCAGCGCACCTGTCTGTGCTTCAGCGTATAAAGCACTTGGCAGCAGAAACGGCACAGTCGGCGTGTATAACTATAAAACAGGCGAGCTTATCTGCATGGTCAGCACCCCGACTTATGATATCAGCTCATCATCCGACAGTGAAAAAGCTAAAAACGGCGAGTATAAAGGCGTGTTTATCAACCGTTTTCTCTCGGCTGATTATACCCCTGGTTCGACATTCAAGATCATAACCGCCGCCGCAGGTATCGACACTTTCAGCGATATTTATGACAGAGAGTATGTCTGCAATGGCGGTGTTGAAATAAACGGCGAGTGGATCTCTTGTATGGGCAACCACGGCAAGCAGACTCTTAAAAGCGCGTTTTCTCATTCGTGCAACGCTTATTTCAGCCAGCTTGCAGTTGATCTCGGACAAGAGAAAATGACAGAGTATGCAGAAAAAGCCGGCTTTAATAAATCGTTCAGCCTTGACGGGATCGACGCTAAAACATCGTATTTCAATGTAAGCGACACACGCGATATCGACCTTGCGTGGGCAGGTATGGGCCAGCATACAAATATGATGAATCCGCTTCAGTATCTCACAATGCTCGGCGGTATCGCAAACGGCGGCACTGCCGTAGAGCCGTATATGATCGAAAAAGCGACAACGCCTCTCGGCGTTCCTGTTAAAATGCGGCTGATGAACAGCACCCGTTCGATATTCAGCGAAAAGGTCTCCAAAGAGGTGACTGATCTTATGGCTTATGCAGTTGAAAACAACTACGGCACATGGCGTTTCCACGGACTCGATGTGTGCGCTAAATCAGGCACTGCGGAGGTCGGCGAGGGCAGAACTCCCCACTCTGTTTTTGTCGGTTTCTCAAGAGATGAGGATTATCCGCTTGCGTTTGTCGTTGTTGCGGAAAACTCGGGCGCAGGCAGCTCGGTTGCTTGCAACATTGCGGCGACAGTGCTCGGCTCGATAAAGGAAAATGTGGAGTTTTAATTTTTTAGTGTAAAGAAAGGTATGAAGAAAGCAAATGTCCGATAAATTCACAAATGACCTGACACAGGGAAGTGTCGCAAAACAGCTTATAAAGTTTTCGTGGCCGTTCCTTTTATCAATGTTTATTCAAAGCGTCTATGGCTTAGCAGACCTTATGATAGTCGGTTGGTTCATGGGTCCGAACGGTATCAACGCCGTTCAAAACAGCTCGCAGATAACGCTGGTCGTAACCAATGTTATCGTCGGCTTTTCAATAGGCGGAACAGTGCTGATAGCGCAGTATCTCGGCGCAAAAATGATGAAGGATGTCAAAGAAACCATCGGCACACTGTTCACAATATTTCTTTTGTCTGCACTTGTCGTGACTGTTGTACTACTCGCAACAGGCTCCGGCTGCCTGAAGCTGCTCAACACACCTGATGAAAGCTTTTCCGATGCGCTTGATTACCTCAATATCTGCATCGGCGGCACAGTCTTTATCGTAGGATACAACGCTGTCAGCGCAGTCTTGCGGGCACTTGGCGATTCAAAGCGGCCGCTTTGGTTTGTCGCTATTGCCGCTGTCACCAATATCGTGCTCGATCTTTTGTTTGTCGGCGTGTTCAACATGCGTGCGGCAGGCGCGGCATGGGCAACAGTCATCGCCCAGGCACTCAGTTTTGTAATGTCTGTTGTGTATCTCAAAATGAACGGCTTTATCTTTGATTTTAAACCCCGTTCGTTCAGGATTCATAAAGATAAGCTTGTAAAGCTCATTAAAGTTGGACTGCCCACAATGGCTCAGCAGACTCTCGTCAGCTTTTCGTTTTTGGCGCTCACCTCGCTTGCAAACGCTGTCGGAGGTATTGCAGGCGGTACCGCGATCGGTATCGGCGGCAAGGTGAACAGCTTTGCGATCCTCCCCGGTATTGCGATGTCGTCGTCCATTGCGTCCATGTCGGGACAGAATATCGGCGCCGGCGATTATAAACGCGCAGTCAAAACGCTGAAAGTAGGAATGAGCATCACGGTCGTTATTGCAGCGGTCGTATTTGCACTTATGCAGATCTTTCCCGAAGCTATTGTCGATGCGTTTATCGGCACGACAGGCGGCTACACCGAACAGCAAATGACCGAGATCGTCGGCACTTCGGTGACATATCTGCGGCTTTTATGCTTTGACAGCCTGATAGTGTCGGTCGGCTTCTGCTTCAACGGACTTATCAACGGTTCGGGCAAAACAATGGTAACAATGATAAGCTCATTTGTTTCGGCGATCGGGATCCGTGTTCCGCTGGCGTATATCTTGGCTCTCGGCTGTGATCTCGGAATGCTCGGAATCGGTATCTCCGCCGCTGTGTCGCCGATCTCATCTGTGATTATCGGTTTTATCTATTATCGATCCGGCGTTTGGAAAAAGAAAAGGATCATTTAAATAAAAACCACCGCTTTTATAAAAGCGGTGGTTTTTCTGTGCTCACTGTATCAGAATACAACAACAAGCAGCATTTTAAACTGTTCTTCGCCGAAAACAGCATGGGGATGACCTGCCGGCATAACGATCGATTCACCCTCGCTCAGATGATATTCGACTCCGTCGATAGTGATCCTGCCCTTGCCGTCGAGATTGGTCACAAAAGCGTCTCCGCCTGATGCGTGCGTGCTGATCTCCTCGCCCTTGTCAAACGAGAAAAGAGTCACACTCACAGCATCGTTCTGAACAAGCGTCTTGCTGACGACCTGCCCGGGCTGATATGCGATCTGCTCCTTCAATGTCAAAACCTTTGCTTTTTCAATGTTTTTCATAATGTCCTTCATAGCTATACTCCCATTCAGTTTAAAATTTTTCCGTCTATCGATACTGTCACGACCTGCCACGGAATGAATTTTCCGCTGTCCTGCAACGCCTTTTTTGCAGCATTTTCGAGTCCGCCGCAGCAGGGAACTTCCATTCTTATGATTGTGACACTTTTGATATCATTCAACTTTATTATATCCGTTAATTTTTCGCTGTAATCAATGTCGTCGAGCTTCGGACAGCCGATAACAGTTATCTTACCGCGCATAAAGTCCTCATGCATTCTCGCATAAGCGTATGCCGTGCAGTCGGCGGCGATCAGTAAATTCGCTTTATCAAAATACGGCGCATTAACAGGCACAAGCTTAATCTGACACGGCCATTGCGCCAGCTGAGACACGCTTTGGGAAGCTGTCTGTACAGGCGCGTCGTCGTGTTTGATAGTTCTCATCTGTCTGCCGGGACAACCTGCATGAATCGGCTCTTTTGTGTTTTTGCGTTTGTTTTCCAAGACTGCCTGCTCGTTATATTCAAGCGCCTCGCGCTCAACAAAGGTGATAGCACCGGTCGGGCAGGTGGGCAGGCAGTCGCCGAGACCGTCGCAGTAGTCGTCGCGCAGGAGTTTTGCTTTGCCGTCCACCATGCCGATCGCGCCCTCGTGACACGCCTCTGCACAAGCTCCGCAGCCGTTGCACTTGTCTTCGTCGATCTGTATAATTTTTCTTACCATAAAATAAAACCTCATTTCTTGACTTTGTGACTTTATTATAGTATGATTAAATCACAAATTCGGTTGTTATAACAACGAAACGAGGTTTTTATGAATAAGAATTTATTTCCGTTTTTTCGCGATTTGTCCGCCGACGAGTTTGAAGATATGTCTGTCTGCCTTAATATGCGAAAAAAATTTTTTCAAAAAAACGCTTTAATTTACCGCGCAGGCGAAACAGTCTGCAATATCGGACTTGTATTAAGCGGCAGCGTCAATATCGAAAGCATCGATCTCTGGGGAAACCGCAGTATTTTAAGCAACATTTCGGCAGGGCAGGCGTTTGCCGAAACCTATGCGCTCTGCAGTGAGCCCATGATGGTGGACGCCGTGGCGGCGGATAACTGCGAAATCCTTTTCTTCAGCGCGGAAAAGCTTATGAACGGCAACTGCGTTGATAAACCATGGCATCCGAAAATGATGAAAAATATGCTTTCTGTTTCGCTCAGAAAAAACATCGCGCTGTCCGAACGCATTTTCTGCACCGCGTCCAAAACAGTCCGCGGCAGACTGCTCACCTACCTGTCGGCACAGTCGGTGAAGCAGGGAAGCGATGAGTTTTCGATCCCGTTCGACCGTCAGCAAATGGCGGATCATTTGAATGTCGATCGCAGTGCGCTTTCAAAGGAATTATCAAAAATGCGAAAGGAGGGAATGATAGAGTTTCGCAAAAACAAATTCAAGATCAAAAGCTTAGATGAATAAAGCGCTCGGGGCTTCCGCTCCGAGCGCTTTTTCTCAGTGGCATGATCCGCTGAAAAATTCAGCGATCTTGATCTCTTCCTGATCGGGTTTTATAAAATAAAGCGATCTGAGTTTTTCTTTCAGACTATGTGACAGCTCGGCGATAAGGCAGCCGTGCTGAGCCATGTAAAACAGTGTTTGCCTTAGCACCCCGTCTGTCAGAGCAGCGTCGTCACATTCAATGCGGTGTATCCTTCCGACAGGAACACTCGGCTCAAATTCGCAAAAGCCGAGCTGTTCGTCTCCGTTTTGCACAAGATAAGCTTCATGCTTTGTGCCGATAGATCGCTTTTGCTCATCATTTGCAAGCTTTAGTTTTATCATTGCAATCCCTGCCTTTTCGCATCCGAATAAAGGGTGCGCACTTCGTTTTCACTCAGATCTCTCCATTTTCCCTGCGGCAGCATACCGAGCCTTAATTGACCTATCGAGATCCTTTTGAGCCTGATAAGATTGAGCCCGACTGCCTCACACATACGCCTTATCTGACGGTTTTTGCCCTCGCTTATGGTTATCAGCAATACTATTCTCTCATCTTCATTGACCGCAACAGTGACCTCGGCGGGGCGCGTCTTATATCCATCGTCCAAAATTACACCGTTTGAAAGCTCGTTGAGCTGTTCGTCGGACATCGGCGGACGAACCGTCACGCGGTAGGTCTTAGGAATATGACATCTCGGATGAGCCATGTAGTTCGCAAATTCACCATCGTTAGTGAAGAGCAGCAGACCTTCTGAATCCTTGTCCAGCCTGCCGACAGGATAGACCCGCTCCCCAACATCCTCGATAAGCATATCGACGCTTTTTCTTCCGAGCTCGTCTTTCATTGTCGTAACAAAGCCGCGCGGCTTGTGAAGCATAATGTATCTGCGCGTTTTCTGCGGCTTGATATGCTGTTTGTTAATAGTCACAACATCATGCCTCGGGTCGATCTTGCAGCCTATCTCGGCTTTTCTGCCGTTGACGCGCACCATTCCCGCGGCGATCATCTCCTCGGCTTTTCTCCTCGAGCTGACTCCGCTCTGCGACAGATATTTCTGAAGTCTCATTTTTTCAACTGCCATTAAACATTCCTCATTGCATAAGTATTCTGAGCAGGCTTTTAAGAAATTTTCCTGCAAAACTGCGTCTTGTTTCAATTATATCAGATTTTTCTGTTGCTGTAAACGGTAATCCGGCAATTTTTTCGTTGCCGATGTAATAGTCGGCATAACCGACGATATCGCCGTTTTTAACGCTCGCGTACAAAAAAGCAGGCAGCCTTATCCGAACGCTGAGCTGTGCCTTGCTCGAACTCGGAACACTGCATTCAAAAGCTTCGCTGCGCACCTTGATCTTGCTCTTATCGCCGCTGTAAACGGGAATTTCATATTCGAGCTCTGAGTTGTCTGCTCTGAGCGTTTTCATATCGCTGAAAGCCGAGTTGTAAGCGGTAATGTGATCGTTCCAATCGTCCGGCGCGTTCAGCGTCACCATGATGAGCATAGCGCCGTTTCTTTCGCAGGCGGAGACTAAGCACCGCCCCGACTTTTTTGTGAACCCCGTCTTGATCCCGATACACCCGTCAAGCGAGCGAAGCAGACGGTTGTGATTGTAATAAGTGCGTATGGTGTCGCCGCCGTTGTAAGCTGCGCGGTGGCTTTTCTTGCCGACTATTTCTTTGAAAGTCGGATTTTTCATTGCCGCCGCCGCGAGATAAGTCATATCAAGCGCAGTCGTGTAATGCTTCTCATCGTCAAGTCCGCTCGGTGTAACAAAGTTTGTATTTTTCATTCCGATCTTTTTCGCGGTCTGATTCATCAGCGCGGCAAACTTCGGGATCGATCCGGAGATAGCATAAGCAGCACAGTTTGCAGCGTCGTTTCCGGATTCGAGCAGCAGCCCGCAACACAGATCATAAAGCGAGATCCTGTCGCCGTCGCATAGTCCTGCACTCGTGCCCTCCACCCGAAGCATGGATGATTTGACCTCGATCACTCTCGAAAGATCGGGCTGACTGCAAATGATCAGCCCTGTCATTATCTTTGTCGTGCTTGCCATGGAAAGCCGTGTTTCGGCGTTTTGCGAAGATAAAACTTCTTTTGCCGCCGGATAATATAATACATAAGCCTGCGCCGAAACAGCGTTTGCGTTTACCAAAGCAAAGCTGAGTATCAAAATCAGAGCGCAGAATAGCGAAACTGTTTTTTTAAGCAAAAAAATCACCTGCCGCTAATAAATATATGCGGCAGGTGATTTGGTTATATTTAATTGTTTTCTTCCTTGTCCTTTTTAAATCCGGATTTGATCTTGTCGATAAGATCGGGAAGCATTGTAATAACGCTTTCACCGGCTGTCGCCTCTGTTCTCACAGGCATAATGTTGACATCGCCGTTCTTTATCACAAGAAACGCAACCGGAGTAACAGTCATACCGGCTCCGCCGCCGCCGCCGAAAACAGCGCGCTGAGTTTTGTTCGGAATATCCGAGCCGCCGCTTGCAAAACCGTAGGACACTTTAGAGATCGGAATCGCTCTGACATTTTCGGCAAGATCAATAGGTTCACCGATTATTGTGTCGGCGGTTGTCATTGCTCTGAGCTTGTCCATGGTCGTTTCCATTATGTTTTTGATATTGTCTCCCATTTGTGCGTACATTCCTTTCGTTGAAGGTAGGCTTGTCGCCTGCCGATTTTATTATGATTTTAAACAGCAACCGCAATCCGCTCGCTGTGATATGAAGCAGCCGCGTGTGTAAAACAAGGTAAAAGCGAACATCGTTTTTTTGCATTGTGTAGTCAACGCCGATATTGATCTTCTGCTTTTTAACGGTTATCAGATTTTCCGCAATTCCGAGTGCGGGATAAAACGCCGTGCAGAATTTGCCGTAGTCAAGAGCGACTGCCGCCGCGTCCTTCCCCGCTCCTGCAAAAACAATATTGAGATAAAGCGGCTTGATACCGGCTTTTCGTGTGAGCTTGCCTATTTCGGAAAGTATCGGTCGTACATAAACATCTCTTATATATCCAAACGCGCCGATAATTCCTTTTTCATCGCAAAGCCGCCCGAGCAACCCTTTCTTCTCTTCCTTTTCCTTTTCAGGCTTTTGAGATTTTGATTTTTGCTTTAGGTGTTTCGGTTTTTTCTTCTTTTCGGGCTTTTCTTTTAAAAGATCGAATTTCAAAAAGCCGTAGTATAAAAACACCCGAAACTCATCGGTGGAGCTTATCTTGATTTTAAGCGGTATTATAAGCAGCAAAAAGATAAAAAGCAGTATTCCGCCGACAATGTAAAGTGCGATCATTTATCCGCCTCGTTTGCTGCTTCCTGCCCGTCTGTGCCTGCGTTGTCATCATCGCCCGAATCCGCAGTGCTCTCCTGTTTTTGCGGCAGTGGCGGCAGCTCCGATAGATCTTTAACGCCGAAACAGCGCAAAAACGTGTCGGTTGTTCCGTAGATCAGAGGTTTGCCCGGCAGTTCAAGTCTGCCTTTTTCCTCTATCAGCCCTTTATCGTAAAGGCTCGAGATAACTCCGGAGCAATCAACTCCGCGCACCTGTTCTACAAAGCTTTTGGTAACAGGCTGATTGTAAGCGATGACCGCAAGCACTTCAAAAGCCGCCGATGAGAGCGGTGTGTTTCTTTTTATCTCGAGCATTTCACGGATCTTCTGAAAATAGTCTTTCCTCGAGCAGAGCTGATATTTTCCGTTAAGCTCGATCAGTGCAAAACCTCGCATATTTTCATCGTATTCTTCTTTAAGCTCCTGTGCCAGCTTTTCAACTTCGTTTTCGCTCAGCTCCGTAAGAGCGGCAAGTCTGCTCTTCAAAACCGGCTCTCCGGCGGCAAAAAGCAGCGC
>CAVGWP010000006.1:0-15558 GCA_963633095.1 bacterium
AATACACCGCAGCCTACTCCTTCTCGCAGGTTCCTGCCGGAACATACACCATGAAAGTGTCCAAGGCGAACCATGTAACCCGTGAGTACACGGTAACGGTAGGTACAGACGCTGTTACGCAGGATGTGCAGATAAATCCGCTCGGAGATGTTAATATCGACGGAGCGGTCAATCTTTCCGATGTGCGTACTATGATTTCAAAGATTGCGAGCGGCGCGGAATTTGCAGCATATGAAGTTAAACTCGCCGATCTGTCTGATGACGGTAATGCAAATCTATCCGATGTACGGTTGCTGATTTCCAAAATAGCGTCCGGCAATATTTAAAGTACGATGAAATTTAATAAAACCGAAGCAATGTAAAGTAAATACAGACAACGCCGAGCCTGTGCAAAAACGGGCTCGGCGTTCCCTTTCGGCTTGTCTCGCCGGTTTCAACGACAGCACAAGTGACTCCTTTCGTTACAGTTTTTATATTTTGTCACACATCATTGTAACACATACAACCGTTTTTTTCGGCTTATGCAATTTATTCTTGACAAAGAGGGGCTTTAAATGGTATTATAATATTAATGCAAGTTATCATATTGCAGGTTAGTATATTATTTCGCGTCGCTGAACGCGATTTTGTATGTCTATATATTTAAAACTGAATATGATGAAAACTTGCTTCAGGCTACACGCAGCCTGCTAAAATGCGGTTAACATAAGGAGGACCAAACGATGTCACCAACACTAATTGCCGTCGTTTCCGCCGTTGCAGCCGGACTTATATGCGGAATTATCGCATTCTTTCTCGGCATGTCTCACCGTAAAAAGCAAGCGGAAACCGTTATCGGCTCGGCTGAGGACGAAGCAAACCGTATTCTGAGCGACGCTCTCAAGAATGCCGAAGCCAAGAAAAAAGAAGCAATATTGGAAGCTAAGGACGAGATCCACAAACTGAGGGCCGAGTCCGAAAAGGAAAACAAAGAGCGCAGATCCGAAGTGCAGAGGCAGGAACGCCGTTTGACACAGAAGGAAGAATCGCTTGACAGGAAACTTGAAAACTACGAAAAAAAGGAAGAAAAGCTTCAGCAGAAGCTCAAGGAAGCCGATCAGCACATGGCTGAGATCGAAGATCTGAAGGTTGCTCAGCGCGATATGCTTAAAAAGATCTCCGGGCTCACTGTTGAGCAGGCTAAGGCGCAGCTTTTGCAGGAGCTTGAAGAGGATCTTGTTCACGACAAGGCAATGCTCGTTATGAATTATGAGCAGCAGATCAAGGAGGAACAGGAGACCAAGGCGCGCGAGATCATCGCATCTGCGATTCAGCGCTGTGCCGCCGATCATTCGAGCGAGAGCACTATCTCTGTTGTTGCGCTCCCGAACGACGAAATGAAAGGCCGTATCATCGGCAGAGAGGGCAGAAATATCACCGCTCTCGAAAAGATCACAGGCGTTGATCTTATTATTGACGATACTCCCGAAGCTATCACCATTTCCTGTTTCGAGCCGGTCAAGCGAGAGATCGCCCGTATAACACTCGAAAAGCTCATTGCAGACGGTCGTATTCATCCGTCGAAGATCGAGGAAATGTATGAAAAAGCCCGCCGCGAGGTTGACGCTGTTATCAAAGCGGAGGGTGAACGCGCTGTACTTGACGCAGGCGTGAGAGGTGTCAATTTCGAGCTTGTTAAACTGCTCGGTAAGCTGCACTATCGTACAAGCTACGGTCAGAATGTGCTTAATCATTCGCTTGAAGTCGCGCATATTGCGGGGCTTATGGCTGCCGAGCTCGGCGAGAATGTTCAGCTTGCAAAGCGAGCAGGGTTGCTGCACGATATCGGCAAGGCGCTCGATCATGAGCTGGACGGAAGCCATATTCAGCTCGGTGTTGAAGTTGCGAAAAAGTATAAAGAAAGCGAAGCGGTCGTTCATGCGATCCACGCTCACCACGGCGATGTTGAAGCCAAGACAGTCATTGCCTGCCTTGTTCAGGCGGCAGACGCTATCTCGGCGGCTCGTCCGGGTGCTCGCAGAGAGAATATCGAGAACTATATCAAGCGTCTCGAGAAGCTCGAGGAGATCGCTAAATCGTTCAAGGGAGTTGACAACTCGTTCGCCATTCAGGCAGGCAGAGAGATCCGCATCATCGTTAAGCCCGATTCTATTTCGGACGATGAGATGGTTCTCCTCGCAAGAGATGTTGCTCAGAAAATCGAAAGCGAGCTTGAATATCCGGGTCAGATCAAGGTCAATGTGATCCGTGAAAGCCGCGCAGTAGACTACGCTAAATAAGTTTAAAACCGCCGACGGGATAATCCGACGGCGGTTTTGTTTTGCTGTTAAAAAGCTCTCAGCGAAAGCTGAGAGCTTTTTAATTACATAAGCGTCATTTGTTTTCCGAGCTCGTCCTGCGCGGGCAGCTTGCCCGGCGACGGCAGCGAACGGGTGCGGTAGCGTGAGATGTAAGGCAGCGTTGTATCGGCGATCTCGACCGATTTCACTCTGTGACCCTTCTTCTGCGTCATCGCGTTGACACCCTGCGTGTTCTTGGTGGATTTTGCGGCGATAAGCGCGGTGTTTACACACAACCGTCTGCCGTTGGACGCAGTTATAAGCAGCTCGCAGTCCTCGCGGATATAAAGCGCGGCGGCAAGCGGAGATTTATCCGAATACGCCGAGATCAGCTTTTTGCGGTTGGTCTTTGTGTAATAAGCACTCATCTCGACTTTGGCGATCTTGCCGTTTTCAAAAACAAAGATCATATAACCGGAATAATCATCCGTCACAGCGAGATACGCCGAATTTTCACCGTCCTCATAGCCGAGGGCAGAGGCTGCAAACGTTCCGAGCACACTTGCTTTCTGATCGTCAAACTCGGCACCTCTTGATTTGTAAACACGGCACTGATCGGTGAAGAACAGCAGATGATCGCTGTTTTTGCCGACAAAGGATTCGGTGAGTTCGTCACCCTCTTTGAGCTTCTGATCGCTGCTCATTCTGAGCGACTGCGGAGTTATCTTCTTGAAATAACCCTCTTTTGTGAAGAAGTAGTTGACAGGATAATCAGGTATCTCCTCGATGGCGGGAGCTTCCGCTTCCTCGCAAGCATAGACAAGCTGCGTCTTGCGTTCCTTTGAATACTTCTTTATAACATTTTTGAGCTCATCAATGATAATTCCCTGCACTCTTCGCTTATTGTTCAGCGTGTCCTCAAGATCGGCGATCTGCTCTTCAAGCGACTCGATCTCACGGGTGCGGTTCAGAATATACTCGCGGTTTAAATGGCGCAGTTTTATCTCAGCGACCGATTCCGCCTGAGTTTCATCGATCGAAAAGCCTATCATCAGGTTCGGAACGACATCGGATTCCTCCTCGGTTTCTCTGACTATTTTTATAGCCTTGTCGATATCGAGCAGGATCTTTTGAAGTCCTTTCAATAGGTGCAGCTTGTTTTTCATCTTCTGCAGGCGATAATAAACTCTCCTGCGGACGCACTCGGTGCGCCATGCTGTCCATTCGTCGAGTATCTCACCGACGCCCATTACCTTAGGTGTGCTGCCGACAAGAATATTGAAGTTGCAGGCGAACGAATCCTGAAGCGGCGTCATTCTGAAAAGCTTTTGCATTAGCTTTTCGGGATCTGTTCCGCGTTTCAGATCGATCGTTATCTTGAGCGTTGTAACATTTGTCTTTTTATTAAGTCCTGTTTCGTCGCGGATATCGTTTATCTCGGTGATCTTCTTTTGCTTGACAAGATCGATTATCTTCTCAACTATTTCCTCGGCGGAAGTGGTGGGCGGTATCTCGGTGATATCGATACAGCCGTTTGACTTATCATAGGCATATTTCGCTCTGACTTTAAACGAGCCTCTGCCGGTTTCGTAGATCCGCTCGAGCTCCTGCCTGTCATACACCAAAAAGCCGCCGCCTGCAAAGTCCGGCGCGATAAGCGTGTCGGCTATGACAGCTGACGGATCCTTGATCCGCGCGATAGTTGTTTCGCAGACCTCCTTTAAGTTGAACGAACAGATCTTGCTCGCCATGCCGACCGCGATACCGATATTCAGGTTGACAAGCACTGTCGGGAATGTGACCGGCAGAAGCGTCGGCTCTTTTTTGGTGGCGTCATAGTTATCCACAAAATCGACAGCGTCTTTATCAATGTCCGCGAAAAGCTCGGCGGCTATCGGCGCTAATTTTGCCTCGGTGTATCTTGAAGCGGCGCACTGCATATCGCGCGAATACGCTTTACCGAAGTTGCCCTTCGACTGCACAAACGGGTGCAGCAGTGCTTCATAGCCCTCGGACAAACGAACCATCGTGTCATAGATAGCCGCGTCGCCGTGCGGATTGAGCACCATTGTCTGACCTGCGATATTTGCGGACTTTATCAGCTTGCCGTTTAAAAGTCCCATATTATACATTGTGTAGAGCAACTTGCGGTGGGACGGCTTGAAGCCGTCGATCTCGGGGATCGCTCTCGACAGCATAACGCTCATGACATACGGCATATAGTTGGATTCAAGAGTGTAGGTTATCGGCTGATCGATGACCGTGCCTGCGCCTGCGATATACGCGTTGTTTTCTACCTCAGGCTCTTCACTCTCTTGCTTTTTCTTTCTCGGTGCCATTTTTGTCCCTCCTTTTTATCAGCTCAGATCGGTGAAGTCGATATACTCGCTGCTCTTCTCGGCAATGAATTTCTTTCTGCCGTCGATATCGTCGCCGAGCAGTGTATCGAACATAAACGCCGTCGCGTCGGCAAGCTCCGGCTGAACCTTGACAAGCCTGCGCGTTTTCGGATTCATAGTTGTAAGGCTCATCATTTCGGGCTGGTTTTCACCGAGACCCTTTGACCGCTGAAGATTATATTTCACATCGCCTATCATCTCAAGTATTTCCGACTTTTCCTTATCGTCGTAAGCGTAGTAAGTGCGCTTCGCGGTCTCTATCTCATAAAGCGGAGTCTCCGCGATATAAACATAGCCTTTTTCAATAAGCGTCGGCATTAAGCGATAGATCATTGTGAGTATCAGTGTGCGGATCTGAAAACCATCGACATCCGCATCGGTACAAATAATGATCTTGTTCCATCTGAGTGCGGAAAGATCGAAATTTGTGAGATCCTTTTTGCCCTTTTGCTGGACCTCGACTCCGCAGCCGAGAACCTTTATCAAATCGGTTATGATCTCGCTTTTGAAAATCTTGCCGTATTCCGCCTTGAGGCAATTCAATATCTTGCCGCGAACGGGGATAACCGCCTGAAAATCGGCGTTTCGCGCCTGCTTACAGGCACCCAAAGCCGAATCGCCCTCAACGATATAGATCTCACGCTCGCTGACATCCTTTGAACGGCAATCGACAAACTTCTTGACTCTTGCGCTCATATCATTGGACTGCGAAAGCGTTTTTTTGATATTAAGGCGCTCTTTTTCGCTCTTTTCGCGCGAGCGCTTGTTTATAAGCACCTGATCGATTATCTTTTCCGCCTGAGCCTTGTTTTCGATGAAGTATATCTCGAGCTGGCGGCGGAAAAAGTCGGTCATCGCTTCCTGGATAAACTTATTGTTTATCGCCTTTTTGGTCTGATTTTCATAGGATGTCTGATTGGAAAACGACGAAACAACAAGTGCCAAGCACTCCTCGATATCCGCGAAAGAGACACGGCTCTCGTTTTTCTGATACTTGCCATGCTGCTTGATATATGAATCAAATTCCGAAACAAAGGCGGATCTGACCGCTTTTTCGGGTGCGCCGCCGTATTCAAGCCAGCTTGAATTATGATAGTATTCCTTTATTCTTGCTGTGTTTGAAAAGCACAGCGCCGCATTTATCTTGACCTTGTATTTCGGCTTATCGTCGCGGTCTCTTCCCTCGCGCTCGGTCTGCCAGAACTGAAGCGGACAAAGTCCCTCTTCGCCTACATATTCCTGAAGGTAATCCACGATACCGTTTTTATAAATAAACTCCTGCGTTTCAAACTTACCGCCGTGCTGATCTCTGAGCACAAACAGAACGCCGTCGTTTACAATAGCCTGCCTGCGCAGAATATCCTCATAATACGAAAGCGGAATGTTTATATCGGTGAAAACATCCAAGTCGGGCTTCCAGCGGGTGCGTGTTCCGGTGTCTCTGCCGGAATACGGCTCTTTTTTGAGTCCGCCGACATTCTCGCCCTTTTCAAAATGCAGATTGTATTTATATCCGTCACGCTTTATCTCGACATCCATATATTCGGAGGAATACTGGGTAGAGCAAAGTCCGAGACCGTTTGTTCCGAGCGAAAATTCATAGCTCTCGTCGGAATCGTTGTTATATTTACCACCTGCATACATCTCGCAGAAAAGCAGCTCCCAGTTGTATCGCTGTTCGCGGTTGTTATAATCGACAGGCGCGCCTCTGCCGAAGTCCTGCACCTCTATCGATCTGTCCTCATATCTTGTGACGACGACTTTTTTACCGTAGCCCTCTCTGGCTTCGTCGATCGAGTTGGAAATTATCTCGAAAACTGAGTGTTCGCAGCCCTCAAGTCCGTCCGACCCGAAAATGACCGCAGGCTTTTTGCGGACACGGTCGGCGCCTTTTATCTGCTCGATACTGTCGTTTCCGTATTCAACGCTCTTTTTTGCCATCATTTACTCCTTCATCTTAAAAATGCACATATAATATAACTATACCCCAAAATCGGAGGCTTTGTCAAGTAAAATCGGCTTTCGGGGGTTCATTTACCCGATTTCAGAGCGAAAAAGTTTATCTGCCCACTTGTAATTATTCAGAAATTTGATATAATTAGTATAGACATTTATGTGAAACAAAAAGGACGGTAGGCAAAATCATGAATCAAACCGAAAAACTGAGAAATATCGCGATCATCGCTCACGTTGACCACGGCAAGACAACGCTTGTTGACGAGATGTTAAAGCAAAGCGGAACATTCAGAGAAAACGAACAGGTCGCAGAGCGTGTTATGGACTCAAACGATCTTGAGCGAGAGAGAGGTATCACTATTCTTGCCAAAAACACTTCGATACATTACAAGGATTATAAGATAAACATTGTAGACACTCCCGGTCATGCCGATTTCGGAGGCGAGGTCGAGCGTATTCTTTTGATGGTTGACAGTGTTCTGCTGCTGGTAGACGCTTTTGAGGGTTGTATGCCGCAGACAAGATTTGTTCTGAAAAAGGCACTCGGTCTCGGCAAAAAGCCGATCGTTGTTGTAAACAAGATCGACCGTCCGGGCGCGAGACCCGATGAAGTCATCGACGAGGTGCTCGATCTGTTTATCGAGCTCGGGGCAGACGATGATCAGCTTGAATTTCCTGTTATCTACGCTTCCGGCAGAGAGGGCTATGCATCGTTTGATAAGGACGCCCGTTCGGGCGATCTGCGTCCTCTGCTTGAGATGATCATAAAGGAAGCACCCGCGCCGAAGAACGATCCGAACGGCAAAATGCAGATCCTTTTCTCGAATATCGATTACGACGATTATGTCGGCAGGATCGGTATCGGCAGAGTTGAGCGCGGTATCGTTAAATCGGGTCAGCAGGCCATCCTTTGCAAACAGGACGGCACTGAAAGCCGTGTTAAGATCTCGAGACTTTACACCTATGAGGGTCTGCGCCGTGTTGAAACGGAATCGGCTATCGCAGGCGACATTATCTGTGTTTCGGGTATCAGCGATATTAACATCGGCGAGACCGCTTGTGATCCCGAATGTATCGAGCCGCTCAAATTCGTTAAGATAGACGAGCCGACAGTCTCGATGAACTTCATGGTAAACAACTCGCCTTTCGCAGGCAGAGAGGGCAAATTCGTCACATCGAGAAACCTGAGAGACCGTTTGTTCAAAGAGGTTGAGACAAATGTTTCAATGCGCGTTTCGGAGACCGATTCGGCAGATACATTTGAGGTTTCGGGCAGAGGCGAGCTTCATCTTTCGATCCTCATCGAAACAATGCGTCGCCAGGGCTATGAATTTCAGGTTTCCCAGCCGAGAGTTATTTATAAAAAAGATGAAAACGGCACTCTGCTTGAGCCTATCGAGCTTTTGATGATCGAAGTGCCCGAAAGCTATGTCGGCGCTGTTATGGAAAAGCTCGGCAATCGCAAGGCGGAGCTTGTTAATATGGGAACCAGAGAGACAGGCATGACTCATCTTGAGTTCCGTATTCCCGCAAGAGGTCTTATGAGCTACCGCTCCGAATTTTTGTCGGATACAAACGGCAACGGTATCATGAACCATATTTTCGCGGCTTACGAGCCTTATAAGGGCGATATCGAACAGAGAAGCACAGGCTCCATCGTGGCATACGAAACGGGGACGACCACCGGCTACGGTCTTTTCAACACACAGGACAGAGGCAAGCTGTTTGTCGGTCCGGGCGTTGAAGTTTATGAAGGTCAGATAGTCGGAGAAAATCCGAAGAATGAGGATATCGTCTGCAATGTTTGCAAGAAAAAGCAGGCTACAAATATGCGTGCCGCAGGCTCGGACGACGCACTGCGTCTCATTCCGCCGACGATTTTAAGCCTTGAAAAGTCGCTTGAATTCATTAAGGACGACGAGCTTGTTGAAGTCACACCTGAATCGATAAGACTTCGCAAAATGGTGCTTTCAAAAGAGCAGAGAATGAAGCTGCTCGCAAAGAAGAAATAAACAGATCTTAGCCTTACGGCTGATATATAGATGCAATGGGAGAAAAACACAACAAAACGAACGAAAATGATAATTACATCATCGATAACAGTATCACCGACTTTAAAGACGGAGCGGACGCTTCAAAGCGGCAATGTGCTCAAAGATCTCGGTGCTTATGCCCTGGCAGGCACAAAATGGTTTTCAAACCAGCTGGACGGTGTTGTTCACTTTGAAAACATTGCATATACATACAAGGTGGAAATGTTCGAGCAGAACCACTACGACCACCGCAAAGCCGACAGGTATGCCCGGAGATGTCAATCTTGATAACACCGTTGATCTTGCCGATGTCAGAGCGGCTGTCGCGGCGGTTGCAAGCGGCGATTTCTCGTCGCTCGATAAGTAAAACGGAGGCTGTAATTTGAACGCAAACATAAACGGATACGACACTTTTTATATCGATGAGGGCGCAGGCGAGCCGATACTGTTTTTGCACGGTTGGGGTTCATCGACCGACGCTTTCGCAAGAATGGTGATACCGCTTAAAGAACGGTTTCGCTGTATTCGCGTTGACCTGCCCGGATTCGGTCGCTCCGCAATGCTCAAAGAGCCGTTCACGCTCGATGACTATTGCGATTTTGTGAAGGCGTTTATCGATAAATTGGGGCTTAAAAACCCCATTATGGTCGGCCATTCAAACGGCGGCAGAATAACGCTTAAAATGTGTGCCGAGGGCATGGTATCGCCCGAAAAAATAGTACTTTTCGGTTCGGCGGGTATTCGTTCCGAACGCACAAGAAAGCAAAAATTCAGAACATTCACATTCAAAACGATAAAGCGCGCGCTGACTCTTCCTGTTGTGAGAAATTACAGTGAGGAAGCGCTCGAACGCGCAAGACGGCATTTCGGCTCGGCGGACTATCGCAATGCGCCGCCCGTTTTGCGGCAGACGATGGTCAATCTTATCAACATTGATTTGAGGGATATACTCTGCAATATAAAAGCACAGACCCTGCTTATTTGGGGTGAATGCGACACCGAAACACCGCTCAGTCACGCAAAGATAATCGAAGCAAGCATTGAAAACTGCGGACTTTGCGTGCTGGAGGGCTGCTCTCATTTTTGCTTTATCGAACAGCCCGACAGGGTGGACGCTATTTTGAGAAACTTTTTATAACCGAAAGGAAACATTTTTGTGAATTCATTTGTCTTATCTCTTGCAGTCGCGTTTGCACTTATTCCGACTGTGTTTACAATAACTCCGCAGTTTCATATTCTGCAGCAGAGCTCTTATTTCAACAGTCGGTTTTTCGACTATCTGAAAGGCAGGCTCAGGCAGTCGAGCATTGTTTCGTCGATCATCGCATTCTCACTCGCTGCTTTATGGTTTTTTGCACCGATAGCTGCAACTGTCTGCATAGCACTCACAGGAGCAGTCCGTGCGCTGCACGCTGTTTATGTGATAACCGGAGTTAAGAAAAAGCTTGTTTACACAGGCAGAGTCAAGCGAATGTATTTCACACACATTCTGTTGATCGCAGTGATCTATGCGCTGTGTTATATCGACGGTTTTGCGCCGTTCGGCATTTTCCTCTCGGCTTTGATCACAGCGTTTATCCCGTTTTGGGCAATGGCTGTGAACCTTATCAACGCGCCGATAGAACATCTTTTGAAGTACGGCTATACCAAGGACGCGCTTAAAATACTGAAAAATCATTCACCAATGAGAATAATCGGTATCACGGGAAGCTACGGTAAGACGAGCACCAAGCATATTTTGGGCAGGATCTTATCGGAGAAATACAATGTGACGATAACCCCCGGCGGTTTCAACACGCCTATGGGCGTTGTCAGAACGATAAGAGAGAACCTGAAGCCCGACAGTGAGATATTCATTGTTGAAATGGGTGCGAAAAAGGTGGGTGATATCAAGGAGATATGCGATCTTGTCCACCCGAAGGACGGTATTATAACTTCGATCGGCCCTCAGCATCTCAATACATTCGGCTCGATCGAAAATATTGTGTCTACCAAATTTGAACTTGCAAACGAGGTTAAAAAGAACGGCGGCAAAGTATATCTCAATCTCGATAACGAAATGATAAAAGGAAAAGCCGGAGAGTATGCTTCGCAGGGCTACGGTGTTTATGATAAAAGCGGCAGGCTTTTTGTCGAAAACATGAGCTGCGACAGGAACGGTCTTAAATTCGACGCTTTGGTGGACGGAAGAAGAATATCGCTTTCTTCTCGACTGCTCGGCACTCATAATGTGCAGAATATCTGTGCGGCGGTGCTGATGGCTGTCGATCTCGGGCTTTCGGATAAGGATATTGCTTATGCGGTGCGTATGCTCACACCTATCGCTCACCGCCTTGAGATGAAGCCGTTCTTCGGTGGTGCCGTTTTGATAGACGACGCTTACAATGCAAATCCCGACGGCTGCATGAAAGCTATGGAGGTCATCGAGTCGTTTGCACCGATGAAGCGCATTGTTGTGACACCGGGGCTGGTCGAGCTGGGTGAGCGCGAATACGAATGTAATAAAGCACTCGGCAAAAAGGCGGCTGAGTGCGCCGACATTCTCGCATTTGTCGGCAAGGAGCGGTCGATCCCGCTTGTTGAAGGCGCAAAGGAAGCCGGAGCGAACGACGATAGGATCAAGGTGTTTAAGACATTTAACGACGCCGCGGAATGGCTCAGAACAGTCTGCGACAGCAACACGGCGGTCATTTTTGAAAACGACCTGCCCGATAACTATGCAAAATAACTTAAAAGGGGTATGAAACTATGAAGACCAATGTGGGCGTATTTTTCGGAGGCCGCTCTGTCGAGCATGAAGTAGCGGTTATTTCCGCTGTGCAGGCAATGATGAGTATTGATAAGGAAAAATACGATGTGACTCCGATCTACATAACGCATGACGGCGAAATGTATTACAGCGAAGTGATGAAGGATATCAACGAATTTAAGGATATTCCCGCTCTGCTCAAAAAATCGAAGGAAGTCACCTTTGTGAAACGCGACAATAAGTTTACAATGATCGAGCTCAAGGGCGGACTTTTCAAGAAGCCGCTTTGCAGCATCGATATTGCTTTCCCGATAGTCCACGGCACAAACTGCGAGGACGGCTCGATCGTCGGCTGGTTTGAACTGCTCGGTGTGCCTTATGTCACCTGCGATGTAGTTTCGGCGGCGGTCGGCATGGATAAAGAGCTTTTTAAATGCGTGCTGCTTCAAAAGGGCGTTCCGACACTGCCCTGCGTCAGCTTTTTCTCAAAGCAGTGGGTCAATGAAAACGAGGCGCTTATGAAAAAGATCACCGAGAATATTGAGTTCCCGATGATCGTCAAACCTGCAAACCTCGGCTCTTCGGTCGGTATTCGCAAGGTCAAGGACGAGCAGGAGCTGCGCGACGGCGTTGAATACGCGATGCGTTTCGCCGGCAAGATACTTGTTGAGCACGCGGTCGAGCATCTGCGCGAGCTTAATTGCTCGGTGCTCGGTGACTGCGACGATTGCGAGACTTCGGTCATTGAAGAACCGCTTATGAGCGGAGATATCCTTTCGTATGACGATAAATATAAAAATCAGTCGAAGTCTAAGGGCGGCGATAATTCAGGCGAGAGCGGTATGGCTTCTCTCAAACGCCGTATTCCCGCTGATATTTCCGATGAGATAAAGACTCAGGTCGAGAAGTATTCCAAGGAAACATTCAAAGCACTCGGCTGCAACGGAGTTGTAAGAATAGATTACCTGTACGACACCGCAAATGAAAAGGTTTATGTTAATGAGATAAACACCATTCCCGGCTCGCTTTCATTCTATCTTTGGGAGCCTCAGGGTCTTAAATACCGCGATCAGCTCACAAAGATGATCGAGCTCGGCTTCAAACGCGCCCGCACAAGAGATAATCTCGCGTTTTCATTCGAGACAAACATTCTCTCATCGGGCGGTGCTTTCGGCAAGGGAGGAGCAAAAAAATAATGGCTAAAAAGGTCAGACTTCGTGACAGACAGCTTCCCGTTTACACAAAAGGCGAAGAGATCTTTAATATGGTGTCGCATATTGTCGGCGGCGCATTCGGTATTATTGCGCTTGTGCTGTGCGTTGTCGTCGCGGCTCTCAACTCGAACGGCTGGGGCGTTGTATCGGGCGCGATCTACGGCGCAACGATGATCGCACTTTACACAATGTCGAGCGTGTATCACGGGTTGAAGCCAAATCTTGCGAAAAAGGTATTTAGAGTTATCGATCATTGCACCATCTATTTCCTGATAGCCGGAACATACACGCCTATCGCTATCGGCGGCAGTATAAGGGAGAAAAACCCCGTTTTGGCTTGGGTGATGTTCGGCATTGTCTGGGCTTGCTGCGCGGTGGGAGTGACGCTCACTGCGATCGATCTTAAAAAGTATCAGGTCTTTTCGATGATCTGCTATATAATAATGGGCTGGCTCATTGTGTTTATGATAAAGCCCGTGCTTGAGATCATGCCGCTTCCGGCGTTTATCTGGCTGCTTGCAGGCGGCATTTCCTACACGGTCGGCTCGGTGCTTTACGGTATCGGCAAGAAGCATAAATGGATGCACTCGATCTTTCATCTGTTTGTGCTGCTCGGAAGTATATTGCAGTTTGTTTGCATACTGTTTTATGTTATGCCACAAGGCTAAAACAAAGGAGAGTTTGAAATGGCGGATAAAAAGAAAAAAGGATTTATCGGTGAGTTTAAAGAGTTTATAATGCGCGGAAATGTTATTGATCTTGCTGTCGGTGTTATTATCGGCGCGGCTTTTCAAGGCATTATTAACTCGCTTGTTAAGGACATGATCAACCCCCTGCTCGGAAAGATCTGCGGCGGAATAGATTTTTCAAATCTGTTTATTCCGCTCTCACAGATACCTGCCGGTGCGGATCAGTCTCAGCTTTCATCCCTTAGCTATGTGCGCGACACGCTCGGTCTGCCCGTTTTTGCCTATGGATCGTTTATAACCGCTGTTTTAAACTTTCTTATAATGGCGCTTGTTATTTTCTTCATGGTTAGGCTACTCAACCGTCTGCACGATGTAAGCTTTATCAAAAAGCCGCAGAAAAACGATGAAGAGGAAACGGAACCGCAGAACAAGGAATGTCCTATGTGCTTATCTGAGATCCCTTATCATGCAAAAAAATGCAGATTCTGCGGATCGGATCAGCCGGACGAAACAGAAAAATAATGATCAAATTAAAAAACAGAGCTTTGTAAAGCTCTGTTTTTTATTCTATTGATTTCAGCGACTGTGCCATATCTATCCGATCGATCTTCCTTATCATAAACAGCATAACGATCACTGCGAAAACAAATGTCAGCACAATCGATAGGATATAGCTTACCCCTGCAATACGCACATCGAACGCAACTTTATCTATATCGATCTGCGCCATCACAAATGCATGCAGCAGCTTTCCGAGCAGCAGTCCGAGCAAAGCACCGATAGCAGTGAGCGCATAGTTTTCGCTGAAAACATAGCCGGTAGTCTCGATTTTGTAGAAACCGAGCACCTTTATGGTAGCGATCTCTCTTATCCGCTCGGTTATGTTGATATTTGTGAGGTTATAGATAACAACGAACGCAAGCGCGCCCGCGCAAGCGATTATCAGCAAAACGATATAATCCATACTGCCGAGCATCTTTGTCACACGGTCGCGGATATCGGAATTGACAGTAACATTGATAACATCATCGTCGCCGAGGAGCCTCGCGGAAACCGCATGTATATCGGCATTATCCGTTTTATCGGCATAGGCGGTCTTGATCTCGGGGGCGTATTTAAAGCCGTTGCTCAGGCTTTGATATGTCGTGTAGACATAGGTATCGACATAGTTCTCGCAAATGTCCGACACAGTCAGCGGGCACTGCTTACCGTCGCTGTCGCATACGGTGATAACGCTTCCCTTTTCGAGTCCGAACTTATCGGCAAACTTGCGGTTTACGACTGCCTGCCCGTCCGACGGATACTCAACAGCACGGTCATCGTTTACAAGGTTGACAAACCGTGTGACCGAATCGTCATCAGGTGCTACTACTATCGCCGAATGAACGCCGCTGTCGGTCTTTATATCATAGGTCATCGAATGCAGAAAGGTTATATCACCGATACCGTCGATACTCTCGAGCGCTTTTTTTCGTTCGGGTGTGACTGCTTTTGAAAGCGTCACCGAATAGTCAAAAGTCTGAACGATGCCGAACTGATATTCCGCTATCTTCTGGATAGAATCGCGGACTCCGAGCCCTGTAACGAGCAGAGCCGTGCACCCTGCAACGCCGAGTACCATCATTATAAACCGCTGACGGTAGCGCACCATATTGCGGATCGATACTTTTCTGAGAAAGCCGAGCCGTTTGAAAGCCGCTGTGTTTTCAAATAAAAGCCGCTTGCCGCTTTTCGGAGTTTTCGGACGCATTATCTGCGCCGCTGATTCGTTTAATGTGCCGATACTCGAAAGCACCGTTGTTCCGACTGTGCATAAAAGCGAGATCGCAAGCAACAGTCCGCCTGTGAGCCAATCGAAGTTCAGCACGATCGGCGCAAAATTGTAGATAACGCCGTAGGCGATCCATATAACCTTAGGAAACAGCACCGAAAATCCGAAAAATCCTATTGCCGCACCGATAATTCCTGCTGCAGCTGAATAGATGATATATTTTGAGAGGATAGCATACTTTGAATATCCGAGTGCTTTCATTGTTCCGATGTCGGTGCGCTGTTCCTCAACCATTCTTTTCATTGTTGTCATGCACATGAGCGCCGCAACAAGAAAGAAAAACACCGGAAAAACTGCGGCGATACCGTCTACAATGGCGGAATCGCTCTCAAAGCTGACATATCCGACATTCGTGTCTCTGCCGAGTGTGTAGCTTTCGGGGGCTTTAAGATCTTCAATATCTTTTTT
>CAVGWP010000006.1:15568-42650 GCA_963633095.1 bacterium
TAGCTTTTTGTCTAACTTTTCAAAGTCTTTTTTCGCTTGATCAAGCTTTGTTTTAGCGTCACCAAGCTTTTTTTCCGCCTCGGCAAACTTGCTTTCAGCCTCCGCCTTTTTTGATTCTAGCTCTTTTTTCCCGCTTTCAAGCTCTGACTTACCATCATCGAGCTTTGCTTTTGCATCGTCTAACTTTTGCTTTGTTTCGATGAGCGTTTGCTCGGTCTTTTTAAGCTCCGGCTCCTTTTTTGTGAGTTCCGCTTTTTGCGCTTCGAGCTCTTTTTGCTTTTGCTCAAGCGACGCTATCTGCGATTTAAGTCCCTCGATCTGCGCGGCTATAGTGCCGTCCGGGTCGGGCAGGATAGAAAGCTCGCTGATGCTTGTATTTATCAGCGAAATGCCCGCTTTTGTTTGGGAGATACCGTCATTGAGCGCCGATAATCCCGATGAATACTGCGAATACGCATCGTCGTACTGCTTTTTGCCGTTTTCGTATTCTTTAAGTCCGCTCTCATAGTCGCTTTTGCTCGTCTGCAGCTGAGACTCGGAATCCGAAAGCTTTTTCTGCGCCTTTTCTATTTCATCTTCGGCTGACTTTTTCTCATCTTTATACTTCTTTAAATTGTCCTCATATTCCTTATAATTCTCATTGTATTTATCATTCGCAGTCTGTTTAACGCTCTCATAGCGATCATTTGCAAGCTTTTCCGAGAGTTCTTCTATCTGCGATTTTGTTTTAGCGATATAATCGTCATATTCATCGGAATAAATGCGGCTTTGGTTATTGAGCTTTAGATACATCTCGGTGTAGTACTCCGATGTGAACGCCTCATCGACGGTGTAGATAAAGGCGGAAACAGTGCCGTTGCCGAGCTTAGATGTGCCTCGTTCGTAGTTTAAATAAACCGGAGAATCCGCAATTCCGACGATCTTAAACTGCCGCACGCTGAATGAATCGAGCGTGTCCTCGTCATTGGTGTCCGCAATGACAAGGGTCTTTCCGATCACGCTTTCGTCATTATATCTGGCGTCTGCCACACATTCGTTTTCATTTTCGGCGAGCCTTCCTGCTTTAATGCTTAAAGTGTTGATGCTCTTGCCCTGCGAGCAGACTTTTAAAACCGACTCATTATCGCTGCTTTTAAAAACAGCGTCGCAAGAGAACGCACCTTCAGCCGATAAGACATTCTGATCGGCTTTTGCAGACGCAACGCTTTCATCGTCAAACCCGAGCGTGTTCATCAGCTTATAATCATAAAAGCAATGCTGATGATAAAAGTTATCCGCGGTATCTGTCATATCCTTGAGCATGACATTCAGCCCCGAATAAAAGCCGACGCCGAGTGCGATAATGCAGGTTATCGACACAAATCTGCCGAAGCTGTGCTTTATCTCACGCAAGGCGGTCTTTAACAGTGTTTTGTTCATCTGCCCCCTCCTACCACTCGATCTGCTCGATCGGAGTCGGATCGCTGTTGAGCTCGACACCTGTTACAGTGCCGCTTTTAACATGGATAACACGGTCTGCCATGGCGGTGAGTGCGGTGTTGTGAGTGATGATAACAACGGTCATTCCCGTTTTCTTGCCGGTGTCGGACAGCAATTTTAATATCTGCTTGCCTGTAACATAGTCGAGCGCTCCTGTGGGTTCGTCGCAAAGTAGCAGCTTCGGGTTTTTGCAGAGTGCTCTCGCTATTGCGACACGCTGCTGTTCGCCGCCCGAAAGCCCTGCGGGAAAGTTGTTCATTCGTTCGGACAGCCCGACATTGCAAAGCATTTGTTTCGGGTCAAGCGGATTTTCGCAGATCTGACTGCTCAGCTCTACATTTTCGAGTGCTGTCAGGTTTTGAATAAGATTGTAAAACTGAAAAACAAAGCCTATGTCATAGCGTCGGTATGTTGTAAGTCGGCGTTTATTATAGCTTGAAATGTCCTCACCGTCGATCAGAACGCTGCCCTTTGTGAGCGTGTCCATTCCGCCGAGAATGTTTAAAAGAGTTGTTTTGCCGGCACCGGACGCTCCGACTATAACGCAAAGCTCGCCCTTTTCTATCTCAAATGATGCACCGTGAAGCGCATTTATCTCCACCTCTCCGGCAATATATGTTTTATACACATCTTTAAATTCAACAAACGCCATTTATGCCACTCCCTTGCATAGTTTTTCTTTTTTAATTGTACCATAATAACGGTGAAAAATTATGAAATTTCGGTGAATTTCATCTACCGCACTTTGATCTGTCCGAGCGTTTCGCCGACCTTGCCGCGGATCACGAGATCCGCACGGTTATCGAGCGGCGTTGTGTCGCGGTTTATAAGCACAAGGTGCTTGCCGCCGAAGTAATCGACCATGCCTGCCGCCGGATAGACCGAAAGCGATGTGCCTGCGACTATCATGGTGTCTGCCTGCGAAATAGCGCGGACAGCCGCGTTCACAGTCGCGCTCGGGAGTTGCTCTTCATAAAGCACGACATCAGGCTTGATAACTCCGCCGCACTCGCAGGTCGGCACGCCGCTGCTTTTTTGAATGTCCTGTGCGGTATAAAATTTACCGCAGCGCACGCAGAAATTGCGGTGGATACTTCCGTGCAGTTCATACACGGTTTTCGAGCCTGCGGCGGTGTGCAGTCCGTCGATATTCTGAGTCACAACGGCACTAAGTTTGCCTGCTCTTTCGAGCTCGCAGAGCTTCAGATGCGCGGCGTTCGGCTTTGCTGTGAGGCAAAGCATTTTATCCCTGTAAAATCGGAAGAACTCATCGGTGCGGCGCACGAAATATGTGTGGCTGAGAATCGTTTCCGGCGGCACAGAATATTTTTGATTATATAGCCCGTCCTGCGAGCGGAAATCAGGTATGCCCGATTCGGTCGAAACGCCTGCTCCGCCGAAGAAAACAATGTTATTTGAACTGTTTATTTTCTCTTGAAGCTGCTCTGTTTTATCCATAATTATCGCCTCTTTTCTCGATAATACCACTTTTCCGATAGTTTTTCAAGCGGAGTCAGTTTTTGGTTTTTATCAGGCACACATTCCTTGAACGGCGTCTCCATAATTGTCGCTCCGTGGGAATTGACTACTTGGAATTGAATCGGATGTGACTATCCACGAAGGCTTTTTGATTGCTTGATTTTTTGTTTTTTCCATTTTGAATTTCTCCTTTAAAATTTCAAATTTTTTGTTGACATTTCCCAGATGAGATGATATACTTAACTCACCTCCCCATGTAGGCGGTAACGGTTAACCGCCTCTCCGGACTGAGTGACCGTGAACACAGCCGGGTGGGTGGGTACTGTCGTTTTGAAAAGTCGGCTTTAATCAGTCGGCTTTTCGCTTTTCGGCTTTAAGCGTATCTTTAGCGACACGGACACAGCCTTCTGCCGTTTTGCAACGGCTTAGCTTTTTGATAAGCTCTTCTAATAGGTTTATCCGCTCGACCTTGTTTAGGCGTTGCGTTACCTTTAAATCATAGCTTGTCAATTATGTATTCCTTCCTCACGGTCGGAATTGAGATGGTATTGACGGCGGAGCTACAACCGTTAGTAGTTAACACCCTCTTCTCAATTCTTGTCTTTATTATACTCTCAGGATAGATTTTTGTCAACCCCTTTTTCAAAATTTTCAATGTTTTTTAAATAATTTTTCAAAAATCAAAAGCCGTCGATGCGTTGTTTTGGACAAACAACGCACGGCAGGATACATTCCATTTTTTACGATGGTACAATTTCCCCACCGACTACAGTTGCTCCGATTTCCCATAGCAAAGCCATTTAGCCACTATTATTCCCACGCCGATACTCCGCTATTACTCCTTTGTCTCACTCGCCGCAGAGCCTTACAGACGGCATCTCGAACTCAAAGTCACAATATTTTCACAACTGAAATATTATACATAGTTCTCAGGATGGATTATACTATTAGTATAAAATTATCACGAAAACCCTATACAGCCTATAAGTGTATAAATACCGCCAACACTGCGTCGATCTAATACCCACGGTACAAAGGCGCCTGCCCGTCTTTCTATGTGTCGCCTAAATTATTTCACACGGTGATAATATCAAATTCATTTTTTAAAATAATCTTCTGCTTGTTTATGGGAGCAAACAAAAAAGCGTTTCACAAGGAAACGCTTTTTACAGTAGTATTGCCTTATAATACGGGTTTTAAATCGAAGCAACACTGTTACTTGATTTTTACAATCAGCGAATAGGAGCGTGATTCACTGCACTGAAATTATATGAATGCATATGCGTATATTTCATCCTCGATCACATCCATAACATGATAGAGCGAAACCTCATACTCCGTGAGCTTCCGCATTATTTCCAGAACAAATTGTTTGTTCGCGGAAATATCCTCAACATTTAAAACAGCATCGCCGTTTTTAAATGCTGTTATGCCGAAAACATCCACGTTTTCAAACTCTTCTATACTGATTTTCTTTCTGTTTAACTTGTATGTAACCATAACATCATCCCTTTTCATGCGTTTTTATTAAGCCGCCGCTTAGGATAATGCGGCGGTCACATCGGACCGCCGCATTGCCGGCAATTACTTCGAGAGCTTCTTCGGCTCTCGGGGCTGGTATGCGCCCCAACCGGAAGCTGCGCCGCATGCCTTGTTTGCCATACCCTCTGCTACTTTAGCAAGGATCTTTGCTGTTTTGCTTTGCTTTTTCATGATCCTTTTTCCCTCCTTTCAAAATCCCTATTATCCCCATCACTGCAATCAAATGCAGTGAATACAGAGCCATATTACCGTATGACGGCGCATACTGAGCGACAGCCATTCCGCCGCAGCCGAACAGCATAAACAGCACGATGCTTAACACCTTACATCTTATATACTGACGCCTTTCGTTTATCGGCTTGTGCTCATTTTTGATCGGACAGATCGCTGCGATCAGTATAAGCTCGCCTAAAAGCAACGCTGTCTTCGTCCACACGCTCAGCATTCCTGCTGTGTATCGGCAGGCGAACAATGTGGCTGTGAAGCTCACTGCAAATGTAAGATTACATCTGAAATAGGTGTCTGCATGAAAGCCGCCTGTGAACTGCCGCGTCGGAATGAACACCAGGAGAAAGGTCATTCCTTCATAGAAGCCTTTGAACAAAAGCGACAGTATGACAATTATAACAATATTGAGTATTGATGATATTGTGATCTCGATCCCGTATTTATAAAACGCGCGCACATCTTCATCGTCTGCTTTTATTGCGCCTTTACGGCTTATGTACGAAAGGGTCTTTTCTGTTAGAAATCCTATCATTTTTGTCTCCCCCTGCGCTTGTTGTCTCAAGTATAACAGATGTCTGACATTTGTCAATGAATTTGGCAAGTATGGCTTGAATTAGGCAAGTTTGACCGAACACACAGTATTTTGAGCAGAAAAAAGCCCACATTCGGGGAGGATTTTCGCCGAATGTGAGTTTTTTTCACAATAAAATATTTACATTTTGCATTCAATATGATAAAATAGTTTCGAAGTTTATCTTTGACTTTTGAGCTTGCTCAGCAGAGTATCGCTCTTCAGAAGGCTCAGATAATCGAGCAGCCGCGCTCTGTTTTCGCGGCTAAGCTCCGGCATATCATTCAGAACAGCAAAACAGCTTTGTGACTTGTGGTAAGGCAGGTTGAGCTTTTTGCAGTCGAAAAGAAAGTCGTTTTTCACTTATTCATGTTGGTAATGTCCTATTAAGATATCATTCTTTAGAAGCTTGTCTTATTTGGATATAATCATTATATAATAATTTAAAATATTTCTCAATAGGAAATATTGATTAAACGCATAAGAGTGGGGGAGGTTTTTATGCTCAGAATTGCCGTTTGCGACGATGAAAAGATATTTACCGACAATCTTAGATATCACCTGACGGCTATGTTTGAAAATTTGTCGGTAAACATAGAAATATCCGACTTTCAGAACGCGAGCCTGCTCATACGGGCTTATCGCAGCAACGCATTCGATGTTGTTTTTCTGGACATCGATATGCCCGCAATGTCGGGTTTCGACGCAGCGAAGGCTATTCGTGATATATCGAATAAAACAATGATAATCTTCGTCACTTCAAAGCGCGATCTTGTTTTCGACAGCTTTGAATTTCAACCGTTTTATTTCATCTGCAAAAGCTCGACGGAAAGCTTTTCAAACGATTTGAAAAATGCTGTTGAGAAAATATCGGCTTTCACCCGTCAGAGCCGCAATATAGAGATCAACGATTGCTATGCGGGAAAAACGCTCGTGCCTGCGGGCGACATTCTTTATATAAAAAGCGAAAAGCATTATTTATTATATTATCTTAATAATTCCGACGAGCTCCCGATAAGAGAACGCAGAAAGCTGGGCGACCGAGAGGATGAAATGCTTGAATATGACTTTTTCAAGCCGCATCAGCGATATTTAGTTAATATGAACAGCGTTTGGCGTTTTGATTCGCTGCTTAACATAATCACCCTCACAAATAAAGACAAAGTGCCGATAAGCAAAGGACTCAAGGCAAAAGCGCTTGAAAGGTATATGATCTTTAAGAGGAGGTAAAGAAGTATGCCGGATGTGATGAAAACAGCATTTGAACTTTTGATAAATGCGTTTCAGGGCTTACTGTTTATGTATTTTACTTTCGGGGTGTTTGACTATAAGGAAAACATACGCTTTGATAAAAGGATAGCTTTTGCGATAGGAAGCGCGGCTTATTTCATAACGGTGACGATTTTCAATTACATAACTGTTTTTGAAAGCTTGGCTGCTTTCTCGTATTCGCTGATCGTTTTTATCATAACGCTTATATTTTTCAATGGAACTATCATTAAAAAAGCTGCAATGTCGATCATTCCGACAAGCTGCATGGTGCTTTCAACCACTATGACCTTCATTGTAATATCAGTTGTATCGGGAGAGGACATTCACGATCTTATGTCGCCGAGCAATAATTATCGTTTTCTTGTGGTGGTGCTGGCGAACCTTCTGTTTTTCCTGTTTTTGTTTGCGGTCAAACGAATCTTCAGACATCACAGCATAAAGCTGCCGCGGACAGAATGGGTCATAACAGCAATGGTTTTCTCGATATCGATAATTATTATTGCGCTGTTGTTCTCGGTTTTGTTTGCGGGTGTCAACAGTATGGGCGAGTTTTGTATATGGATCACGGTTTTATTTGTAATTGTAATGAATATTGCGGTTTATTATCTGCTCATTCCGCTCAACAGCCGTCACAAGATCGAGCTTGAAAATTCGCTTTTAAGACAGGAACAGATTTTTCAGGCGGAATCGATGAAGGAAGTCAAGAAGCAATATGATGTTCTTCAGAAAACGCGGCACGATTTTGCAAACAGTCTGCGTATCGTTCAAGCACTCAACTCAGAGCACAAAAACTATGAGATAGATGCTTATATTTCGAAATACATTGAAACTCAGAACAGAACTGTCCGCATTGTTTCAACAAACAATGAATATGTAAATGCGATAATAAACTCGAAGCTTGCCGAGGCGAGCACCGGCGATATCGAAACAAAGGTTGCGGTCATCTCAGATCTTGTTTGCCCGAACAGTGTGGATATTTGCAATATTATCGGCAATATGTTTGATAATGCGATAACCGCCTGCAAGAAATGTGAGAATGAGCGCCGTATTGAGTTCAGTATTTCAAGAGATAATGCAAACACGGTGTTTTCCATAAAGAATACGATCTCGAAATCGGTTTTAGAGAACAATCCGAAGCTTAAAACAGAAAAGAATGACAAATCACGCCACGGTTACGGCACAAAGATAATCCGCGAGACCGCGGAAAAATATCATGGTTTTGCTGATTTTTATGAGTATAACAATATGTTCTGCTGCAATGTCATTATGCAGCTCGATGATGAGCAGCATAGTAAATGAGCATAGCGAAGTTAATAAATTCTTAATATCTCACCTTTGTGAAGTTGTATAATATAGTTAAAAGCGTAGATACGCTGAAAAAATATTATATCAAAGGTGTGTCATTATGAACAAGTTTGTATTGAACGAAACCTCGTATCACGGTGCCGGTTCGATCAAGGCGATCCCGGAGGAGATCAAAGCCCGCGGATTTAAGAAAGCCTTTGTCGCTTCCGACCCCGACCTTATCAAGTTCGGTATCACCAAAAAGGTAACTGACCTGCTTGATGAGGCGAAAATTCCCTACACCGTTTATTCCGACATTAAGGCAAACCCCACTATTGATAATGTTAAAAACGGCGTTGCGGCTTTCAAGGCCGCAGAGGCTGACTGCATTGTTGCTATCGGCGGCGGCTCTTCGATGGATACATCAAAGGCAATCGGCATTATTATCACAAACCCCGAATTTTCCGATGTACGCTCGCTTGAGGGCGTTGCACCGACAAAGAATCCCTGCGTTCCGATAATCGCAGTTCCCACAACGGCAGGCACTGCCGCTGAGGTAACTATCAACTATGTTATCACCGATGTTGAGAAAAAGCGCAAGTTTGTCTGCGTTGATGTTCACGATATTCCGGTAGTGGCAGTTGTTGATTCGGATATGATGTCTACAATGCCGGCAGGTCTTACCGCCGCAACAGGTATGGACGCGCTGACGCACGCTATCGAGGGATATATCACAAAGGGTGCTTGGGAGCTTTCGGATATGTTCCACCTCAAGGCTATCGAGGTTATTTCGCGCAGTCTCAGAGGTGCTGTCAAGAACGAACAGACAGGCAGAGAGGGCATGGCACTCGGTCAGTATATCGCAGGTATGGGCTTCTCAAACGTTGGTCTCGGTGTTGACCATTCCATGGCGCACACACTTTCGGCTTACTATGATATGCCGCACGGCAAGGCTTGCGCTACTCTCCTGCCGACGGTTATGGCATATAACGCTCCGTTTACAGGAGAGAAATACCGTGAGATCGCCCGCGCTATGGGCGTCAAGGGTGTTGACGATATGTCGCAGGACGAGTACAGAAAAGCCGCTGTTGACGCTGTTTCAAAGCTTGCGGAGGATGTCGGTATCGTATGCTCGCTCAAGGGTGTTGTTAAGGAAGAGGATCTGCATCAGCTCGCGCTTGACGCTTATGCTGACGCTTGCCGTCCGGGCAACCCGAGAGACACCTCGGTTGAGGACATTGAAAAGCTTTATCGCAGCTTGATGTAAATTGAACTAAAAAGGACTGTATCGAAAGATACAGTCCTTTTTATCGGGCAAGGCTTGCGGCTCTGATCACTTTTTCATTTCCATATACGGCAGCACCGTAAACCCGCCTTTTTTATAAACATGAACGGCATTTTCATTTTCCTGCTCAACCTCAAGGCGGATAACATGATCGCTGTACTTATCGCTTATAAAATCTATAAACCGACTGCCGATACCCATTCCGCGGCAGTCGGCTTTAATATAAAGGTCCTCGATCCAGATGCATTTCCTGCCGAACTCCGTCGAGAAGCTTTTTGCCGCCATTGCATAGCCTTGTATCTCACCGCCGTTATCAAAAATATAGCCCTCGAGATACGGGCTGTCGCCGAGACAAGCCTCGATATCATTTTTAAATATCTCGTCCGATCCGTTTGTAAGCACCGCTTCTGATGCATAGAAAGCTCTCATCATTTCGATAACGGCGTCGGTATCGTAAGCCGTCATCGGTCGTATAATCATACTCATATTTTCCACCTTGATATTTGTTAAATTATTCCGACGACAGGATCGGTCAGTCGGTGAACGCCGCTGGGCTGCTGCACCTTTTCATAGAATTTATGCGCTCGGGTCATGTTATACGGCGTGTTTATTACACATTATAATCATTTGGCTGCACAAAGTCAATAGGTGACTTAAAGCAATTACAGTTAAAGAAAACAGGCAGATTTTCAGCTGCCTGTTTTCTTTATTACCAAACCTCTTTGGCTGTTTCTTTTACAAGTTTTAACTTTGCCCACCGGTCTTGCAGTGTCATACCGTGCCTCCTGTTATAATAAGCACTCTGTTTTCTCAATAACATTCCTGTATGCCTGCGCTAATCCGGGGAAAAGCGGTTTTGCTTGTGCAAGCTCGCCGTGGCGCAGAAGCTCGGTCATCTCCGACGCCTTTGCATAAAGCCCGTCAAAGCCGAGGTTGGCGCATATGCCCTTCAGCGTGTGCGACGCACGGAATGCATCCTCGGTCTTATCGGCTAAAAGCGCCGACTGCAGCTCCGCAAAACTGCCGTCTTTTACAAACAGGCGGAGGAAATGCTTCAGCATTTCCTCATTTTTGCCAAACCTCGTCAGTGCCTTTTCGAGCTCGCCCCCTGCGGCCGCGTATATTTGCTTTAAGTCATGCATTACTTTTACCACCTTTCGACGCTTGTTTTTTCACTGTTTCGATCAGCTGATCGATATTCAGAGGCTTCGGCAGAACACCCGTCATGCCGGCTGCGGTGTATCTGTTGATATCCTCTTCAAACAGATTTGCCGTCATGGCGATGATGGGAACGGTCTTTGCGTCCGGCCTGTCAAGTGCGCGGATTCGGCGCGTCTCCTCAAGCCCATCCATCTCCGGCATGGTCACATCCGTTAGTATCACATCGATCGCACCGACCGCCGACGCGGCAAACTTTTCGACCGCCTCTGCACCGTTAAACGCCTTGACGACATTAGCGCCGGATTCTGTGACCATAAATTCGGCGATCTCCATATTCAGCTCATTGTCCTCAACGACCAGCACGGTCAGCCCCTCCAGCGAGCTGTTTCCATCTGTCTGCGGCACGACCTCGTCGGGCGTTTCGGCATACGGATAGGAAATCGTGATCGTGAAGCGCGTTCCGCGTCCCTGTTCACTCTCCACATCTATCGATCCGTTCAGCTTATTTACAAGCTTCTGCACAATGGAAAGACCAAGTCCGACACCGTCGAGGCGGCTGATGCTGACCGCGCTCTCCTGCGCGAACGGCTCAAACATCGTTTTCTGAAATTCCTTGCTCATTCCGATGCCATTGTCCTCGCAGACAAAACGCACCTCGGCATATCCTTCGCGGCTCTGCGACGGCTTCTGGGAGACAAAGGCACGCACAACTCCGCCCTTTCGGCTGTATCTCATGGCGTTGGTGATGATATTCATCATGATTTGACGCAGATACAGCGATTCGCCGAGCAGAGGCTTATCCTCGCCGGAAAGCTGAACCGGCTCCAATGTCACACCGTCGTAGCGCTTTACCTGCTCGACGGCTATCTGATACAGCTTCTGCACCTCCTCAGACAGGCGGAACGCCTCGACCGACTTTTGCGTGTCGGCACTGTCCGTTCTGTCCTCCCTGTTAAGAGTCAGAATATCATTGACCAATTCAAGCAGATACTCCGCAGCAGTCTGTGCTTTGCTGCGGCAGCTTGACAAAAGCTCTGTATCCGTTGGATTGCGGCTGCCGATTTCCAGCATGCCGATAATGACATTTATCGGCGTGCGTATATCGTGACTCATTCTGCGCAGAAAATCTGTTTTGCTTTGATTTGCCTTCTGCTCGTTCTTCGCTGCCGCTTTAAGCTTCGCTCGATATTCAAGCTCCTTTTTCTTCTGCTCGTTGATGCTCCTGCGGGCAAAAATGACATACTTGATTTTCCCGTTTTTGTCCTTTTCGTGCACTATCAGCTTGTCGTTGAGCCACTCGCCCGCACTGTTTCGATAATCGTATTCAACATATTTCTTATCCGCAAGCCGCTCGTCCAGCGTTTGAAAATTTAGAAAATCACGGTAGTCCGAGCGAAATTGCTCATCGACATATCCGATAAACTTCTCATAAAACTGCGTGTCTGCCGCGCCCTCTTCGGCAATATCGCTCCATTCCGTCGGGTATTTCAAAAGCTCGTAGCGCTGCGCTTTGAGGTTGATCAGCACGGTAAGACTGTGAACATGGCTGATGGTTTTTGTAATTTCATACTGTCGGTTGATCGCGCGCGCGTGATATTCCCTCGATTTGAAATTGATCGCGCCGATCACAAGGCCGATCAGTACAAAGATAACGAACGCGACAAGCATGATGGTGCGGCAGGATGAATATACCGCGCTTGCCGGATAGAACACAAAAATGTCATAGCTCCGACATTTGACACAGCCGCCGTAGAAAACATTCCCGTCGGAAACGAAGCGTGTAAGCGTGCCTCCGGCGGCATGCTCCTGCAGATATACAAGCTCCGGTATATCCTCGACCGTGGATGCTTGTTCCTGATTTGCGGCAATTATCTTGCCGTTTTCAGCAATATAAAGCCTCCCGTTGAGCCGCGTTTCGTTTCTCGCCAAGAGATTTTTGACAGCGGAATAATTAAGCTCCAAATTCTCATCTGTCTGCTGAGCCGCACAGAAAACGACGCCATTCTCATCTGTCCGCGTCACGACGGCAATATCATAGGTGCCGCTTCCGTCACGGCTTAACCTCGCCGAATACAGCTTTTTCGGATGTTCCAGAACTCCGGCAACGGCAGCGCTTTGCAACTCGGTGCTCCAGTCATCATAGCTTTCGCCCGTAGCGACACAGCCTTCGATCGGGTTCAGATCCTCGTCAAGCACCAGTATGCAGCTCAGCCGCTGACTGTCGTAGATAGTCTCAATATATTCCTTCCATTTGCTTTTGTCAAGCACGGCGAGCGTTTTGCTGATATCCTCCGCTTTATCGGTCAGCCGCGTGAGACTTTTCACTTCGTCCAGTGCCAGAAAATCATTGTAGTCGTTGATTTGCTTTTTAAGGTCGCTTATATTTTCGTCCATCGTATTCTGCGCGTCAGCTTGGCTGTATTTAACGCCGTATAAAAGCGTGCCCAGCATCAGAGCAATCCCGACCAAAATGAAAAGCACAATGAAGCGGCCATCCTGCCTTTGCAGAGGCATTTTTCCCGTTTTTGCTTTCATTTTGTTTCCCCCGTCAATGCAAAATCAATGTCAAGCGAATAATTTTCCAAAATTTTTCGGATAGTCCCATCGTCTTTCATTTCGGCAAAAGCAGCGGTCAGCCGCTCGGCTTGCTCCGCCCCCGTATCCTTGGAAAATGCGACGCCGAGATTGGCGGTCAGCAGCGCTTCGTCGAGCACGCGATACTCACCGCTGATATTGCCGATATAGTCAAGACAGGCTGTCTCATGCCCTGCGCAGGCATCGACAAGTCCTCTTTTCAGCGCGGCAAATGCGGACGACATTGAAGCAAAGGTGTATATTTTCTTGACCGAAACGCCGCTAATCGCATCGTTTGAGAACAGCTCATCGGGCTTTGAAGCGTTCTGCACTGCGATATATTTCCCGTTCAGGTCACTGAGCGTGTGGATACCGCTTGCCGCTTTGACGACAACCACCTGCTTGCTGTGCATATACGGGCCCGCCCATGCATAATCGTTTTCTCTGCCGTTCATGGAAAAGCTGCCCCAGAGGCAGTCTACAGTCCCGTCACTCAGGCAAGCGTCCTTGTCCTGCCATGATATCTGCTTGAACTCCGGAGTTATACCAAGCCTGCGGCACGCCTCCGTGGCGATCTCCACATCAATGCCGGCAAAATTGCCGCTGTCGTCCAGATAAAAATAAGGCGAGTAAATGTCGCTGCCGATGATAAGCGTCCCCTGAGTCTCCGATGTTTGCGTCACATCGGCTCCACCGCAGCCTGAAAGGAACAGGCACACAGCCGCCATGATCGCGGCGGCAAGCCGTATCTTTTTCTTTTTCATGATCAACACCTCTTATGCTGTTTTGCATTAGACTCTTAAAGATCCGATGTACCGACAATATTCCCGCTTTGAAGGAATCTCTCGCATTCAAGCAGCGGGAGGATCTTTGAAAAATAAAATCCCTGCATCATATCACAGTTTATCTCACTGAGAAATTCAGCCTGGCTCAGACTTTCAACGCCTTCACAAAGCACTTTGGCACCTGTTTGATGCACAAGAGTCACAATATTGGAGAGAATGGTCTGCTGTCTTTCCGATGTACAGGATGAGATAAATTCTCTGGCAATCTTCACAAAATCGATCTCGTTATTATATACGTCGGCGAAGGATGAAAAGCCTGTTCCCATATCATCGATGGCGATCTTGAATCCTGCCTCACGGCATCTGCGGATGTTTTCCGATACTGTCCCCGCATTTTCCGCAACAGAGTCCTCGGTGATCTCGATCACAAGTCGGCTGTGTTCAAACTGATACCCGGAGGATATCTCGCTGATGCGATCAACAAAATCGGTCTGACTGAGAGACGCCCTTGTGAAATTACAGGTCAGGAAAAGACGGTCATACGGCGCGGTGTTCCAAGCCTCAAGCCGGCGGCAGACATAAGAAAAGATTTCGTAGTCGTGCGCGATTATCTGCCCGGACTCTTTCAGAATATCCATGTATTCGTGCGGGTGAAGTATGCCGTATTCCCTGTTCTGCCATCGTGACAGGACCTCCGCGCCGCAAATCTTGCCGGAGCTGCTTTCATGGATAAATTGCAGATACACCCGAAACTCGCCGTCGCTGACGGCGTTGATTATCGAAGTGCGCAGCTTTTCCCGCTTTTTGCTCCGGGCCAGATCGTTTCCTGCGGTTATTTCGACGCAGCTTCCGTTTCTCCGTGCCGCAAGATAACCCTGCTCGGCGTTGTAAAGTGCGGTCTCGGCATTGCAGTCAGGATGATCGCACAGCCTTGACACGCCCGCATTGAAGGTGTTTTCCATGTTCGGATAAAAGCCTTTTATATACAGATTCAGGCTATCGACAATGGCAAGCATTCTGCCTTCACATTCCCTTTCCGTCGGTGCCTGCAAGAGCATGACAAACACGCCGTCTCTTAACCTTGCCGGGTATTCGGCAGACGCCGCCTTTGCGTTTAAGTGCGCCGCGGCATAGCACTCGATCTTCTCCGCTGCTTTTTCCCCGTATTCGGTGCTTATTTTTTCGATCTCACACGCCAGATAAACAAGGGCATAGAGATTTTTCGATTGGCGGGATAGCAGCTGATCAAAGGCGTATTTGTAATATTCTGCATTACCGATACCCGTCAGACTGTCAATTTGCAGATCCTCACGGTTCTGCTTTTTCTTCTTGACCGCAATGACGATGATCACGCCACAGATTATAGCAAAAAATGCAGCCGCAGAAAACAAAAGCGTTTTTATCAGGCGGTTTTTGCTGTTCAGCTCAGGGCTATTGCCCGCATTGGCAAGCAGATATCCCACCTTTTCTTCTTCGGATATTTCCGAAAACGCAGCTTTCATTTTCCCGACAAGCTCCGCCGACGCGATCTCGGTAAAGCCTATCCCGTAAGTTTTTTCTTCGCCTCCCGAAGATACCTCCAGAACGGGCAGTATTTCAGTTACCTCGCACTCGTCCTGTTCGCTCGAAAGTGCGCTTACCATTTCGACTTGATTGTTTCTGGAAAGCTCCTTCTGCCGATTTTTATCCGAGGCGGAAATATAGGTAAAGGAGATGCCTGTTTTTTCGGATACAGCCTTCAGCATATCGGGAAAGACACCGCAGAAGGCTTCGTCCTCCTTGCTGTAATATTCCAAGGGATACGCATCGGGGTTTCCGGCAATATAGACGGTATCCGCATCGCCGAAATCGTCCGTCACGGTATAAACAGCGGCATACGCCGGCAGGCTGACACTCGTCAGACAAAGCAGAAACACGATGCACAGCACCGAGCATTTGCGAAGTTTCCGGCACTTATTCATGCCCCTGCTCCCCGACTGCCTCCATTGCCGAGGCAACTGCTTTTTGTATCTCCTTCAGTTGAAATTTCATGCTTTCCATGTCAGCGTCAGCAAGCGCAAGCTTCTTTCGCAGTTCGTCGTTCACTCTCTTAAGCTCGGTATTTTCCTGATTTAAACGGGAGCTGCAGTCGTTCAACTCCTCATTTTTTCGATTGAGCTCTTTCATTGCCTCTCTTTTATCTTTGTTTTTCTGCTCTTCCTTTTGTTCATAGATGTGGTTCAACTCCGCAATATATTCGCAGACATCGTTTTTGTTAAACCCAAAGAGGGCAGTTCGTAAATTCTTCAGTTCCATTTGTTTTTCTCTCCTATTTGAAGTCTATTTTTTTGCGTTCGATCCGACCCCACTGCATCTTTTTCTTGCGGTATCCGAAAAACGCCGTTGCTCTGACCCATGCCAGTACAAAACGCAGACAGGTGATCTCAAAAACGCACAGAAGGCAGGCCTTCGCGGCATCCGAAACGCTTATTTTCAGATCTGAGGTATAAATCCTCGAAAAAAACGCCGTCAGCGACAGTATGCTCCCAAACACCGCATAGATGAGAAAGAACAAAACCATAAACGGGACGTTGATGAGATCGATAGCAAAGGCCAGAAGCATTGTGAGCACGCCGAATATCTCGATAAAAGGCGAGAGCAGCTCATAGATCAGAAAATATAAATATGAAATATAGCCCACTGCTCCGAATTTGGGGTTGAAAAGAATTTTTCTGTGCTTCACCATGCTCTGAAATAAGCCGATATGCCAACGCTTGCGCTGCTTTTTCAGATCGTTCAGCTTTTCAGGCGCCTGCGTCCAACATATCGCGTCGGTCGCATAGCAGATGTTGTATTCCATGTTGTTGAGTGTGCAGTATTCGTGCAGCTTCACGACAAGCTCCATATCCTCGCCCATTGTCTTGTTGTTATAACCGCCGGCGGCAATGACCACGTCCTTTTTGAACAGACCGAAGGCACCCGAAATGATAAGCGAGCCGTTGAATTTATCAAACATGATGCGCGAAGCCAGGAAGGAGCGGTCGTATTCGAGCACCTGCATACAGGCAATGATGCTTTTCGGAAGCCGATATTTTTTCACGCGGCAGTTTTCAAGCTCGACGTCGTTTGATAGCCTGATCAAGCCCCCGACCGCAACGACGTTCCTTTTTTCGAGTATCGGCTGCGTGATGTTTTTCAGCGAATCATACTGCAGCACCGAATCAGCGTCCATGCAGATGAAATAGGGATAATTGGCGGCGTTGATGCCCATATTCAGTGCGTCGGCCTTGCCGCCGTTTTTCTTTCGAATAACGGTGAGCGGCACGCGGGTATCTCTTGTTTCAAAAACAAATTCCTCCGGCTGGCACTCAATCTGCCTGCGAATCGGACGGGAGACACGGTGCAGTGAGAATGCGTCGATCACCCTTTTCGCGGTCTCATCGCCGGAGCCGTCGTCAACCACGATGATCTCATAGGCACGATAATCAAGCGCCAGCAGAGATCTGACCGTTTCCACCACGGTGATCTCCTCGTTGTGCGCCGGGACCACGATGGAGATCGGTACAAAATAATCATTCGGGAAATAATTCTTGAGTCGCTTCCGACGGTGCGTCTTGTAAAGCTCGGAGGAGCCAACCAGCACTGACAGAAAAAGAAATGTGGAGTAGCCTATCATATAAGCGATGAAAAACACACCGACTGCTTTTAAGAAGATATCCAATGTCTCTATCATATTCGGACCACCTCCTGATCCTCCGTGTAATCGTGCTGCAGACAATATGTGATGATCTCGGAAGCATAGCGGTCATTTCCGTCAATAATATCGCTCAGTTCCGAGTATGTAACGCCGAGGCTTTTTAAGCTGACCGCTGAATTGAGCCGAACGTACCAGTTTCGGCTGTAGAGATTACGTTTCAGCGTATCCACAGTCTCATTGCCGGGATAAGCGGCGAGCGCGGTGGAGGCGATAGCTGCATATTCCCACTTTTGCTCCGAATTATCCTCCGCGAGGCGGCACAGCTGCTCATATGCCTCAGGTAACGGATACTTGCCGAGATATCGGATCGCGGCATAGCGTATCTCATCGTTTAGCTCCGCGTTATTTAACAGCGACAGCGCAAACGCCCGATATTCATCTCCCGAGAAACGCAGGTAATCAAGCAGTGTTACCTGCATCTCCACCGAGAAATCAAAAAAGTTTTCCATGATTTTTTCGCCCAGAAGTCTATTGCTTCCGGAAAAATTCAGAAGCCCGTCGGACAGCAGCTTCCGATGAAAAAACAACCCGCCTCGGTCTATGATCTTAAGGGCTGTCAAAATACAGTCGGCGTCGCCCGTGGTGTACAGGGCTTGCATGGCGTTTTCCCGACAATAGATCATCGGCTCGTTCAGAAGCTCGAGCAGCATTCCCTCCAAGCTCGGAAACGAGCGGTAGGCTATGACACGGTATTTCTTGATAATATAGGGGAAATAGGCTGCCTCGATGCGGTCCCGCTTTGCGTAGTACGCCATGAGGGATACAAAAACGCCGTCAAGGCTGTGCAGATATGTATGTATCTTCTGCGGATGCTCTATATATTCCGCCTCCAGCATTTTATCAAAGGCAATCATATTTCCGACCCTGCGTAGCTTTCGGCTCAGGAAAAGCTTGTGGCTTTCATCAACCGGGATATTTTCTTCTGCCGCTTTCAGCTGAAGCATGACCTCCTCACGCAGATTTTTGCTGACCTTTTCCGTCCTTCGTTCGCTTTTGCGAAACAAAACAGCATTGATTATATTAAAGATGATCATTGCCACGCATACGAACAGATAGACATACAGCATGATCTCTACTCTCACGGCGTCTCCTCCTTGCTCCAGATGCTTTGCAGTATATAGTAAGAGCTTTTCAGGCGTTCGTGATAGGTCACATTATTCCCCCATCCCTTCAGCGCAAACGAAGAAAGTCGGCAGCGTTCGCTGCTCTCTGTCATAATGCCGATATTCATTTGGTCAATATTGATAAACTTTATCCCGTAATTCCCGTCGTAATAATCATCTAAAATTTCCATCTCGGACGGGTCAGAAAAATTCAGCAGCTGCCACGGCAATTTCACTTCGATATAGTCTCCGCTCTGTGCGAAATCGGCAAGAGAATCAAAGTCGTCGGAGGACGGGTTGGCATTTCCGTATTTGAGCTTGCCTGTTTCAAACGAGGGCTCGCCGAAATCAAAAAGAGTGCCGTTTTGCTGTGCTTCCGTTTCATTGAAAATTTCCAGAATCATATCTATGTTGACAAATTTCGATGAATTTTTATCAGGCACATTATCAACAAGATAGGTGTCGAAGTTCTTGAGGCTCTGAGAATAGGTCGAGCGAAGCACCTCATAGCGCTCCTGCACCATAAGACGGCTGTTGTCTTTCCCGTTGAGCACAAGGACAAAATCCGCAGACTTGTCAAACTTTAACCCAAAATTCTCACAATAGGTGCTGCCCGTTTTCGGAGTCGTATCGATAGGAATATAAATTTTGTCGTTTTCAAAATCGAGATTTTTCTTGTAAATGAGGAAATACATAAACCGCTCGTCATAGCGAATGCTGACGGACATATTCTCCGACTGAACGACCGGCGTTTCACCTTTCCATTCCGAAATATCGCCATCTACATAGCAAACCGAGGCTTCTTCTCCGGGGTCGAAGGAAAGCAGTCCGAAATACTGCTCGTTCGTCTGATAATCAGACCAATATGGATTACGGGTCAGATTTACGGCATACATGGTATTCCATGTTCGCTTGAACCATTCGTCCTGCCACGAGAACACGCAGGAGCCCGCACATCCGGCCGCCGTGATATCTTCATAGCACCGCACAAGTGCCTGTCCCTGATCCTTTTCGGACATATTGCCCTGATTTCGGTTTGTATTCATATCTCTATGAGCCATTCCTCTGCCGGTCGAAACACCAAATTCCGAGATGACCACGGGAATCGTATGATGTGCCGTCAGCATGGAAAGATAGGCACGGTAGGTGTTTAATTCATCGCCGTCATAAAACGCGCTCTTGTCGGTAATGCCCGAAAAGGACCAGTCATCAATCCAGTTGAGGTAATCAGGATAGTAGGGATAAACATGATAGGACGCGAACTGTCCCGTAAGCAGTTTGTCCGTCGTCTTGATATGCTCGACATCCACATAGGCACATTTCATATACAGCTTTCGGATGGCTTCGGGATATTGAAACGGGTCGGTTGTCGGCCAGTTTGAAAAGGCGATCAGCTTCTGCGTTTTGTAACGCTTGCTTTCATAATCTACGACATGATTCCCGATTTTGCATAACATCGTTTCAAAAACCGAAGCGTCCTCGGTCGTGTAAAGATATTCCCCCTCAAAGGAGGTATATTCCGCCTCTTCCTTATATGTTTCGTCCGTGTAGGCTACCGTGATATCATCCCATTCAACGCCGAGAATATAGCCGATCACCCACGGGGAGACATCCTTGAGATAGGTGCCGTGGCCGGCACTGGCCACGCGGCCCAGTGAGAGCTTTTTATTCCCGTGAATAACATCGATCATAGTAATGCAGTCACGGGAAAAGGTGTCGTAAAAGTCATCGTCGTAAGCGTCTCGGTGCGAATTTTGCACATAGTCATTGACCCAGACGCCGTGAATCATATAGAGCGGCTCGGGATTGGACTTATTGTATTCGTAAAAGGCGTTATAGAATGTATCGTTCTGTATGGTATAGACGCGGATCGTGTTCGCACCCATTTCCTGTATGTACTTGAACCACCGCTTATAGGTCTCCTTGTCTATGCTGAAATCCGTGGACCATTCGCCGGGCTCTCCCGAACCGAGATTAACACCCTTTATCTCAAATTCCTCATACCCGCTGCCGCTGTTAAGCAGAATTTTGTCACCCTCTGTTTTTACAAAGGTCGTTGGTTCCTTTGAGGGGTTAAAGTCAATATATACTCCGAAGCGGTAGTAAGCTGTGTCAATACTTACAACGAAAAGAGCAATACATAAAACAACGATGATGAATTTTTTCATATTCGCTCCCTTCTCAGTCGGTTACTTCGGTATATTTTTTGATTTTAGAGGACGCGGAATATTGCTTCAGCGTTTCTATATTATCGTCAAGCCAAGAGGTGCGTTCCTTGAAAAAGCTTTTTAGCTGCGCCACGGCCTCATCATAAGAATGAAGGTTTCTGTCCTCCGGTTCAAGAAGTGTATCGTCGCTGAATGAGGACGCCCACCGCTCGTTGTTTCTATCTACAGCCGGGCCCAAATATTCGATCACTCCGTCTATATATTCCTCCAAATATTCATCGCTGAACAGGGTTTTCCGGAGTGTTCTGTACTTGCTTATAACACTTTCGACAAAATCCTCATCCTTCATAAGCATAACAAACCACAGCTTGTTTTGAATTTGAAAATGCTGCACTGTCATAACGCTCGTTTCCTGATAATTATCGCAGGCGTTATTAAAATCCCAGACGCACATCTTATATTTTCCGCTTGTGTCCTTGTAAATATAGGTCGAATAAGATCCGGCATCGTAGTTCACCACAAGCTCGTGTATAACAAAATAGGAGACAAACGAATCTACATCAATATAGTTTTTATAACCGTATTTTTTATTGTTAAAATCATATGAGTAAAGTGCCTTTTCAAAACGCGAAAAATCGGTTTTAATAGCTTTTTTCAGTGTATCGTTCAGCTTTTCCGGACCGGGATATTCGATCTCCAGCTTCAAATCGCTGTCTGACCTGAAGGTGTAGGCAGTCAGATTGTTTACAAAGTCGTCATCAATGTTATTGTTGCGGTCAAGCCTTAAAAGGTAGCCCGTGTAGGTGTTATCCTTGGCGTCAACCGACATATCAAGCCTTGTGCCGTCCTTACCTGCGGTGATCATCTCGGTCAAAAGATAAACACCCTCATATTTGCCGTTGATCATGACCTCGCAAAAGCGCACATTCGGGGCATAGCCCATAATTTCGCCCGACAGATTATACATCATATAATTGCGGATCAGAGTCTTATCGAGATATGGACCGTGCAATGCCCATTCGTGGTGCGCGTCCATACCCAAAAGTGACTGTGGATTGTTATTTCCGTCCTGATCGACAAGCTTGATGCGATAGTTCGATTTTGCAAAATACCGTGAGCTGTTGCCGCGTGCGTGGATGATAATTTCGCTTTGAAGCGTCGGGTCATCCGAGGAGTGATTGTACTCGGTCTCCGAGTCCATAACCGTCATCGATGCGCTGATTCGGTCGCTTCCGTCCGCGGTGGTCGTATAGCCCAGATGTTCTCCGTTTTCGTCCTTTATTCCTTTTCCGGGAATATCCTGACCGTCTGTATCAATGCAGATCAGCGGCAGGTGTGTGCAGAGCTCATCGTCTGTGTGATCCCTCGTACATTCCTGCTTGACCGAAGCGGATAAATGCTGGTGGACTCTTTTGCTTGTGTCGCCGAACAGCAGCCCCCAATTGAATACGCTCATAAACAATACGACGGCACAGGCGGCCGCCCCAAGCCTTTTATACTTCATCAGGAAGCCCTCTGTCAGTTGGATATTTCGTCATTCTGCATCACCAAATTTACATATTCGATGTTCTCAAGGCTGTAAATGCTGTCTGTGATATTGACCTCGCCTTTTTCCGCCTTCTTCACCATTTTCCGCGTCAGCTCGTAGATCAGCTCCACGCTGTCCGATGTCGTGTTCTCCACCCTCAAGATGGCTTTCCCGGAAAAGAGCTTGTAGACCTGTGATTTGATCATGGGCTGCTTTGCGCGGTCGGCGCGGATAATCAGAAGCGTGCGGTTGTCGCTTTTGATGCAGCCGAGGATCAGTATGATAACGAAGGTGATCGCACTGCCTATGGAGGCGACCAGATAATCGCCTACGCCGCAGCAAATACCTATGATGATAGACCAGAAGATGTATACCGTGTCGCGTGAATCCTTGATGGCAGTGCGGAATCGGACGATGGACAGCGCGCCGACCATGCCGAGGGACAAGGCGATATTATTTCCGATCACGGTCATCACCGTGCCTGTCAGCACGGTCAGAATAACAAGCGAGACATTGAATTTTTTGCTGTATATCGTCCCACGGTGCGAGATCATATAGGAAATAAAAATAAACATTCCGAGCACCGCAGCGGCGGAAATATTCATTAAGATCTGCTGCCATGTCATATCGCTGGGGTTGGTGAAAAGGCTGTAAATTTTTTCTCTCATCTTCTTTTGCTCCTATAGTCTTGTTTGATATCCGTTCTGCCGTGCCAGAACATACTTGCTTACGGACAATTCGCTCCGATTCACGGGGGCTAACATTCTTTTTATGTATTCCAGCAAAAAGCCGTTGAATTTCACTTCCAGCACCACATTATAAGGGTCGAGCACCGGATTCATATTCAGCTTCTCGCTGAACAGATCAAAGCAGCTTTCCGTGGAAACAATGTGATTATCGAATGTCACTCGAATCTTGTTTTCCTTTGCTATATAGGCTTTGCGATTATACTCCACGATGGTTCTGGGCAAATAGCATTGGGTTTTCATCAGGGCATAACATTCCGCGGCGAAGGGCTCGGAATAGGAAAGCAACGGAGAATAATCACGCTTTGTCAGACGAACAGCGTCCTCTCGCGTTACTCTCAGCGAACGCTTAAGCTGGTTCATACCCTGCTTCTGCTTCATTTCGAGCATGGCATAGTCTGCTTTCGGGTCGTAACAGCGTAGACGAATCTTACGCCGCAGCTCCACACCTGCCTGCTTTTCAAAGTAATCCCGGTCATAAACAGTATCAAAGTAGAGCGAACGAATGCTGTATCCGTGTGTACCGTTATGCGGGTCGGAAAGCATCACACTGCCCAGCTTGTGTGAAAGCGAAATAAACTCATCCACACTGATCAAGAATTTTTTTTCTTCTCTTAAGACACGGTTCAAAGAATCACCTCAATAAAGCAAAAAACTGACCGCACGAAAATGTGTGCGGTCAGTCGATCATACGGAATTTTCCGTTTAGACACTTAACTTTGCGTCCCTGCCTTTCGACAGGTTTGCCAAATTTTTTTGTTATTATATCATATCATCGGTTGGAATGCAAGTGTTTTTCTGAAATTTTTCGATTTTTTGAAATTTTGACATTTTTGAAGCAGCAAGCCTTCAATTCCCGTACACATCGGTTTTCAGTTTTTCTATCATCTCTCTCAGACATTCAAGAAGGATTGGATTGAAGCTGCCGCATTCGCCGCTCTCTATCATCCTCAGCGCATCTTCCACGGAAAATGCCGCCTTATAGCTTCGCTCGCTCACAAGAGCGTCAAACACATCTGCGACCGAAACGACCTGCGCGGCGATCGGAATATTTTCACCGGAAAGTCCATCGGGATAGCCCTTTCCGTCATACCGTTCATGATGCCAGCGGCAGATCTGATCGGCAGCCTTCAGCAGCGGCTCCTCCCAGAACGCCGAAAGCTCCCCGCTTTTCAGAATTTTCTCACCGATCAGCGTATGCCCTTTCATCACCTCATACTCCTCAGGCGAAAGTCTGTCCGGCTTATTGAGTATGGACGGATCAATGCCCACCTTACCGATATCATGCAGGGCAGCGGCAGTTGAGATCGTGACGCAGTCTTGAAAGGACAATCGATAGCGGTCGGTCTTCAGAAGCAGCCGCTCCAGCAATATCGCAGTGACACGCTGTATGTTGCGGATATGCTGACCACTCTCGCCATTGACATAGCAGACCGTGTTGCTCAGAATATCCACCATCATCTGCCCGATCTTCTCCTTGTCGCGGCTCTGCTCGGTGAGCAGTGACATCATGCGCCTTTGCTTAAGGTTCAGCGTGATAGTATTGCGGATACGCCGTTCCACGACCTTGGCGTCAAAAGGACGGCAGATGTAATCCGACACTCCGAGGTCAAAGGCACGGCGGATATTCTCGTCAGTGTCATCCGCCGAGATCATGATAACGGGAATGCTGTCCAGCCAATGCTCTCTGTTCATCTCCTCCAGTACGTCAAAGCCATCCATTCCCGGCATGATAATGTCCAGCAGCACAACGGCTATCTGTGTTCCGTATCGTTTCAGCAGTTTCAGCCCTTTTTCGCCGTTGCACGCCTCCAAAATGCAGAAGCTCTCGCCGAGAATCTGCCGCAGGAGTTCTCGGTTAAATGCGGAATCATCCACGACCAGCACCTGCGGCTTTGCCGCTTTGCCGTCGTTTTTCTCCTCGTCATCCCCCGCGAGTTTTCGCTCTGTCATCACAGTGTTTTTCTCCCGCTTGGCGTGGTACATGACGCGGTCAGCACGGTAGACAGCATCGGTGAGTGACCCCTTGTCCGTTATAACGCCGCCGCCGCTGATGCTCAGGCGTATGCTTCTCAACCCGCTGTTTTTCACCTCGCTGATATCCGCACGAATATTCTCCAACACGCTTTCCAGCCGCTCCGGAGTCGCCTTTGGAAGCAAAAGCAGCAGCTCATCGCCGCCATAGCGAACCAAAATATCCTTTTCCGTAATGTTATCTCGGATGATTTTTGCCGTTTCGGTCAGGGCGAGATCTCCGACATCATGACCGTACAGGTCATTGCATAGTTTGAAATCATCAATATCGATCAGCGCAACGCCGCCGGCAAACGGGGTCTGCTTCAGCTCCGCTTCGTAATAATTTCGGGTATACGCACCTGTCAGACTGTCAAGCAGTGCCCCCTCAGCCATCCGACGAAGTGTTTCGCTATAATAATCGGCAATGTTCCCAAAGTCCGAAACAGCAAGAAGCGCGTACTCATCGCTCCCGCAGGACATAAAGGATAGTTTTTTGTATTCTTTAGCGTTTTTGCCAAACTTTGTTCCGCCGTAGACTTCGTACTTTCTTCCGCTTTTCAGGGCTTCCCTCACCGTATCAAGAGAAAGTGCTTTCCGCAGACTCTCAGCTTTTTCCGGCGTCGCGTACTTCTCCGCGAAATTTTCGGCAAAATCGGCATACGCATAGCTCTGTGCGCTTTGAGAGCAGTCCACACCGCCGGAAAAAATCGGCTGGCAAACGCCGCCCATCAGGTCGAGCCGGAATACGGCGTCAAAGGACAGCCTTATGACTTCCGAAAAGAGATCCCGTTTGCGTTCCTCTGTCATTAGCTCTCCCTCTTTTCTGTGTATTTTGTCTCATCGGTCAGCTCCATAATGTCATCAACCTTGCAATCAAGGCATTTGCATTTCCTTTCCGGTTCAAGCACATTTATGAAGATGTTTATTTTATTATAACGCAAACCGAGCATAAAAACAATCTTTTTTGATGTGTTTCGCAAATAATTGCGAAATACGGCGCTTTTAGATAAAATACATTCCTGCCGCCATGCCACTGCCGATAACTGCAAATGCTGCAAACTGAGCCGCCCTGTCCTCAAGCGGCATTCGTGGGTGTCTTAATGAAGTCGTGGTGAGGCAGATTGATGATGTCATCGTATTTGTGTTCGTCTTGATAGCTCATTTTCCGCCCTCCTAAAAATTCAGTACATCAAATCAAACCGTTATCTCAACTTGGTTGCCCTCTATCGAGATGATACAGCTTTCATAATATCCGTCGCCTGTGGTTCTCGGTCCGCTGAGTACTTCATAACCGTCAGTTTTAAGTTCAGCAGTCAGTGCATCCACTTTTTCCTTACTCCCAACGCTAAAAGCTATATGCACATATCCGGTGCGTGCAAGGTCTTTCGACAAATCTGACATTTCAGGTTTATTCATAATTTCAAGTCTTGCACCATCATCAAATGTCAGAAAATATGAGCGAAAATCAGTTTTCGTGTTGTGGTATCCATCATTTGATTTCGCATTAAAATACTTTACAAAGAAGTCTTTTGCTCTCTCCAAATTATTGACATACATTGCAATATGTTCGATTTTCATATTCAGCCTCCAACTCTTTATCGCCTTAGTTCGTACCTATTTTGTCAAACTCGCTTTCTGATATTACAGTGAACAACTCTTTGCAGCCTTGCTCCTCCAACAGTGAAATAAGAAGGTCATATTTATGCTCAATATTGGCAATATAAATAGGCTTATTGTATTCGCCGTACTGCTTCAAAAGCAAGACCTCAAATAACTCATCCAGTACTCCCAAGCCCTCAGGCATAACAACAAAAGCATCAGCATTTTCTGCCTGTAATTTCTTTCTCATTCTTTTATCACTGTCTCTGAATATCTTCTCAGAGTATGAAAATTCCGAATGACCTTTGCGTGGCTTTTCAGGCAATACGGATATTACCTTTGCTCCGTTTTTATAGGCTTCATCCGCAACCGCTCCAAGTAAGCCGTCGCCAAAGCCGCCAAACACAAGCGTTTGACCGTTCTTTCCTATGTAGCTTCCAAGTGCTTTTGCAGCTTGCAGGCATTTTTCACTCGGCACATCAGCCGAACCATAAACACAAATATTCATATTGCCCACCTCGATTTC
>CAVGWP010000007.1:0-35255 GCA_963633095.1 bacterium
AAGAAAGTCATTGTTTTCGGCTCCGGTCCGATCCGTATCGGTCAGGGTATCGAGTTTGACTATGCTTCGGTCCAGTGCGTGTGGTCGCTCAAACGGCTCGGCTATGAGGTCATAATCGTCAATAACAACCCCGAAACGGTTTCGACCGACTTCGACACTGCGGACAGGCTTTATTTCGAGCCGCTCACAGGTGAAGACGTCATGAATATAATCCGCACCGAACAGCCCTACGGCGTTGTCGTTGCGTTCGGCGGACAAACAGCGATAAAGCTAACCAAAACACTCACCGAAAACGGTGTTAATATCCTCGGCACCTCGGCAGACAGTATCGACGCCGCTGAGGACAGAGAGCGGTTTGACGAACTGCTCGAGCGGCTTCATATCAAGCGTCCGCAGGGCTTCACCGTTATGACGACCGAGGAAGCTCTCGATGTTGCAAACCGCATTGAATATCCGGTATTGCTTCGTCCGTCCTATGTTCTCGGCGGCCAGAATATGATCATCGCGTTTAACGACGATGATGTTAAGGAATATATGGCGATAATCCTCGCGCAGAATATCGAAAATCCGATCCTTATCGATAAATATCTGCAGGGAACGGAGATCGAGGTTGACGCTATATGCGACGGCGAGGATATCCTGATCCCCGGTATCATGGAGCATATTGAGCGTGCAGGTATCCATTCGGGCGACTCAATCGCGGTTTATCCTGCGATGAATGTCAGCGAAAGGCTCACCGATAAGATAATCCATTGCACAAAGCAGCTTGCGGTTTCGCTCGGCACGCTCGGACTTATCAATATCCAGTATATTGTTTACCGCGATGATCTTTATGTAATTGAAGTCAACCCCCGTTCGTCGAGAACTATTCCTTATATCTCAAAGGTAACGGGTGTTCCTATGGTCGATCTCGCAACAAAATGCCTTGCAGGCTTAAAGCTGCGCGATCAAGGCTTCGGCACGGGACTTTTCCGCACGCCGCCTTATGTCGCAGTCAAGGTCCCGGTGTTCTCATTTGAAAAGCTTATCGATGTCGATACCCATCTCGGCCCTGAGATGAAGTCAACGGGTGAGGTCCTCGGCATTGCCGCAACAACGGAGGAAGCCTTGTTCAAGGGACTCACAGCGGCAGGCTACAATCTCAAAAAACACGGCGGCGTTCTTATAACCGTCCGCAATTCGGATAAGCCCGAAATTGCCGAAACCGCAAAGCGTTTTTACGATCTCGGATTCAAGATCTATGCAACATCGGGCACAGCCGATCTGCTCAACCGTTCGGGTGTTCCGGCGCAGAAGGTCAACAAGATCCACGAGAGTGACGATAACACAATAACACTGCTCGAGAGCGGCAAGATAAACTATGTTATCTCCACTTCTTCAAAGGGCAGGATCCCGACCCGCGACAGTGTTAAGATCCGCAGAAAAGCGGTAGAGCACAGTATTCCGTGTTTGACATCGATCGACACCGCGAATGCCATCGCGTCGAGTATCAAGAGCCGCTATTCGCAGGGCAGTATCGAGCTTGTCGATATCAACGATCTGCGTGATAAAAAGCAGCGTCTTGCATTTATCAAAATGCAGTCCTGCGGCAACGACTATATCTATTTCGACTGCCGTAGCCAGAAGATCAACAATCCCGAGGGACTTGCGGTCAGACTGTCCGACAGACACTATGGTATCGGCGGCGACGGCGTTATCCTTATCGATAATTCCGATAAGGCGGACGCTAAGATGACCATGTTCAACCGCGACGGCTCGGAGGGACTCATGTGCGGCAATGCGATAAGATGCGTTGCTAAATATCTGTTCGACAGCGGCAGCATCGATAAGACCGATCTCACGATCGAAACTTCGAGCGGTATTAAGTCGCTTAAGCTGTATCACCGCAACGGCGAGGTCGCGCTTGTCACTGTTAATATGGGCAAGGCACAGATGGATCCCGATAAGGTTCCGGTGCGGCTCGCAGGCGATAAGATAGTGGACAGAGAAGTCGTTATCGGCACAGAAAAGTTCAATATAACCTGCGTTTCAATAGGCAATCCGCATTGCGTTGTGTTCTGCGATATAATCGATAATATCGATATTGAAAAGCTCGGACCGATGATCGAGTGCGATGAGCTCTTCCCGGAGCGCGTCAATGTTGAATTTGTCAAAGTAGTAAACCGACATACATTAAAAATGCGTGTTTGGGAACGCGGCAGCGGCGAAACATTCGCCTGCGGAACAGGAGCTTGCGCGGCTGCGGTCGCGGCGGTCGAAAACGGTTTCTGCGCCAAAAATGAAGAGATCTGCGTAAAGCTTGTCGGCGGCGATCTTCATGTCAAATACACAGACGACGCTGTTTATATGACAGGCAGTGCAATAAAATCTTTTGAGGGAGTAGTAGAGATATGACAAAATATATTTTCATAACCGGAGGCGTTGTATCAGGACTCGGCAAGGGAATCACAGCAGCATCACTCGGCAGACTGCTGAAGGCGCGCGGCTTTAAAGTAGCCGCTCAGAAGCTGGATCCTTATATCAATGTCGATCCCGGCACGATGAGCCCGTATCAGCACGGCGAGGTATATGTAACCGAGGACGGTGCGGAAACCGACCTTGACCTCGGACACTATGAGCGTTTTATCGATGAAAACCTCAATAAGTATTCCAACCTCACAACAGGTAAGGTCTATTGGAATGTCCTCACAAAGGAACGCCGCGGCGAATATCTCGGCGAGACAGTTCAGGTAATTCCGCATATCACAAACGAGATCAAGGAATTTATCTATAATGTCGGTAAAACATCCGACGCAGACATCGTTCTCACAGAGATCGGCGGTACAACAGGCGATATCGAAAGCCAGCCGTTCCTCGAGGCTATCCGTCAGGTCGGCCTTGAAGTAGGCAAGGAGAACTGCCTGTTTCTGCATGTAACGCTGATCCCGTATATCGAGGGCTCGGGCGAGCTTAAATCCAAGCCGACCCAGCATTCCGTAAAGCAACTCCAAGCGCTCGGGATCATGCCCGATCTCATTATCGCCCGCTGCAATATTCCGATACCGGATACTATCCGTCAGAAGATATCGCTTTTCTGCAATGTTAAGCCGGATTGCGTTATTCAGAACATAACTGTGCCGGTGCTGTATCAGGCACCGCTCATGCTCGAAAACAGCCATCTGTCCGATATCGTCTGCCGCGAGCTGAAGCTTGACGCTCCCGCCCCCGATATGACAGAGTGGAACGAAATGCTCGAGCGTGTTGAAAACGCCGATAAAAAGGTCAAGATCGCCATAGTCGGTAAATATGTTCGCCTGCACGACGCTTATCTTTCGGTAGCGGAGGCATTGAGACATGCAGGCTTTGAAAACGCAGCGCAGGTCGAGATAGGCTGGGTAGACGCCGAGCATATCGACGATAGCAACGCCGCAGAAAAGCTTTCGGAGTATGACGGCCTGCTCGTTCCGGGCGGCTTCGGCGATAGAGGCGTTGAAGGAAAGATCTGTACAGCGCGCTATGCGAGAGAAAATAATGTTCCGTATTTCGGTATCTGCCTCGGCATGCAGACAGCTGTTATCGAGTTTGCCCGCCATGTCCTTAATTTGTCGGACGCTGATTCGAGCGAATTTAAGCCCGGCGGTATGAACAGCGTTATCGACCTTATGCCCGATCAGCAGGGCAATATTCCGAAGGGCGGTACAATGCGTCTCGGCGCTTATCCCTGCAAGATCCGCGAGGGCAGCGAGCTTGAGCACGCTTACGGCTGCTCGCTTATTTCCGAGCGTCACCGCCACAGATATGAGTTTAACAACGACTACCGCGAGAAGATCGAGCAGTACGGCATGAAGATCTCCGGCACATCGCCCGATAACCGCCTTGTTGAAGCGGTCGAGATCCCCGAAAACGATTTCTTTGTGGCAGTTCAGTATCATCCTGAGTTCAAGAGCCGTCCGAACCGCGCTCATCCGCTGTTCAGAGAGTTTGTCCGCGCCAGCCTTGAACACAGCGAAAAATAATCCGAGAGAGGGTTTGAAGAATGAAAGCAAATACTAATTACAACGATCTTCAGGACAGTTATCTGTTTTCAACCATCGCAAAAAAGGTTGCCGCATATTCAAGCGAGCATCCCGATAAAAAGATTATTCGCCTCGGTATCGGCGATGTCACAAAGCCGCTTTGCCCCGCTGTCATAAAAGCGCTCCACAGTGCAGTTGACGATATGGCTGCGGCTGAGACCTTTCACGGCTACGGTCCTGAGCAGGGCTATGGCTTCCTGAAAGAAGCGGTGCACGAGTATTATAAGAAAAACGGCGTTTCGCTCGATATTGATGAAATATTCATAGGCGACGGTGCTAAGGACGATCTCAGCGAATTGCTCGATATTTTCGGCAAGGACAATAAGGTATTGGTGCCCGACCCCGTTTATCCCGTCTATGTCGATACGAATATTATGGATGGCAGAGAGATAGCGTATGTCAGCGCGACCGAGGAAAACGGATTTTTGCCCGTTCCGCCGAGCGATATTCATGCGGATATTATCTATCTTTGCTCTCCGAACAACCCGACGGGTGCGGTGTTTGATAAAGCTCAGCTCAAAGAGTGGGTGGACTATGCGATAGCCAACCGCGCGGTCATTTTATTCGATTCCGCTTATGAAGCGTTTATTTCTGATAAGAGTCTGCCGCACAGCATCTATGAGATCGAGGGTGCAAAGAGCTGCGCAATCGAGCTTTGCTCGCTTTCCAAAACAGCAGGCTTCACAGGCACTCGCTGCGGCTATACTATCATTCCAAAAGCACTTGTCAGCGATGAAGGCATGAGCTTCAACAGTATGTGGCTCCGCCGTCGTTCCACTAAGACCAACGGCACCGCGTATATCATTCAGAAGGCTGCTGAAGCGGTGTTTACCGATGAAGGCTATAAAGAGACCAGAGCCGACATCGCTTATTATATGGAGAATGCCAAGATCATAGCCGAAGCGATGGACGAACTTGGGATCTGGTATGTCGGCGGCAAAAACTCGCCTTATATCTGGCTCAAATGTCCTAACGGCATGAAATCGTGGGATTTCTTTGATTATCTGCTGGAAAACGCCAATGTTGTCGGCACACCCGGTCAGGGCTTCGGCGAAAACGGCGAGGGCTATTTCCGCCTCACAGCGTTCGGCAACCGTGAAAACACTATCGAGGCTGTTCGCAGAATAAAGGAATTGCTCGGCAAATAAGATTAAACTCAAAAAGGATGTGGCAGTGTGAATAAAAGTTTAAAACGCATTATCTGCTTCGCGCTTTCAGCGGTGCTGGCTTTCATCAGCACTGCCTATGCCGCTGAGAAAACGAACAGCAACGCCGAGGATAAACTCAGCAGTATTGAGCAGGAATTAAAGGAGTTTGAAAAGCAGCAAAAGGAGCTTCAGTCGAAGATCAATGAGCTTTCAAAAAACTCCGATAATTACGATGAGCTTCGCAACAGCTTGGACAAAAAGATCCAGTCGATCAAGGATCAGACAGAGTATATCGATTCCGAGATTGAAAAGCTTAATGAGAAGATCGAGGAGAATGAGCTCGATATATATAATCGAAATGAGCGGCTCTACGGCGCAAAGGAAGAACTGAAGCAGCGTCTGCGCGCGATCTATGTCGCAGGGGCAAACAATGAATTGCTCATTTTGCTAAGCGCCGAGGATTACAGCGATTTTCTTGCAAGAAGCGAGCTTCTCAGAGGCGTTTCGGATCACGATAAAAAGCTGATGGATTCGCTTGCAAAAGAAGTCGGCGAATTAAACGAGCTTAAAGATCAGAACCGTTCGACCAAGGAAGAAAACGCTAAAATGAAAGCGGAGCTTGAAGCAAAGAAAAAGCAGTATGACACCGAGTACAGCGAAGCCAGCGCAATGCTCACAAAGATCTCGGGTCAGCAAACTTCGCTTTATGAGGATCAGTCAGAGCTTGCCGATGTTATTGCCGCAAAGCAAAAGGAAGCCGAGGAGTGGCGCGATGTTATCAAAAATAACAGCCGCGATTTTGATTTTGGCGGCGGCGAACAGCAAACGACCGCTAAGCCGACCGCAACCGAGCGTACAACAGCTAAAAAAACTCAGTCTATCACGGATAAAACAACACAAAAGCCCACTCAATCGACAACTCAAAAAACCACAGCTTCCTCCGGAGTCACAATAACCGATGATCTCATCGTATCATCAAAGGGCTTTGCGTGGCCCTTCCGCACATCGTATTATATTTCCTGCCCATACGGTCAGAGAGAAAGCCGCTTTCACACAGGTGTTGATATAAGCTGTTCGCAGGCACTGGGCAAGCCAATTTATGCATCTGCCGCAGGATATGTTATCCGTGCAAAATACAGTAATGTCAGCTATGGCAATCATCTTATAATCGACCACGGCAAGAAAAACGGCGATTCGTATTCAACGCTGTATGCTCATTGTCAGACGCTGCTTGTCAACGAGGGCGATTATGTCCGCCAAGGCCAGCTTATCGCTTATTGCGGCTCAACAGGCAACTCAACGGGCCCGCATCTTCATTTTGAAGTGCGCGTCAACGGCGATTATGTCGATCCGTTCGACTATATCCCGCGTCCATAGTAAAAAAACAAAACCGCCGAAAGGCGGTTTTGTTTTTGTGCGGATTCATTTGCCGTGACAGCTGATATTACTCATCATAATCATCATACTCGTCATCATCGTATTCATCGTCATCGTCGTATTCTTCATCTTCGTCGAACTCGTCCTCGTAGAACTCGTCGTCATCGTCGTCCTCATCGCAAAAGACGCCGCCCGGTGTGTCGTTCATCATTTCAATAACGTTCATATAATTGAGGTATTCCTCAAATTCTTCATTTGATTTTTCCAGCCAGCCTGCCATAAAAATGCCTCCTTTTGTATTTTACTTAATTATATGCCGAGATCAGTCCATAAAACAGGACTTTACGATATTATATCATAATAAAACAGTCAATTCAATAACAAAAAACAAAACCCGCTCGGAATTTCCGAACGGGAACTGTTTACAATATAGCGTTTTGCGATCAGACAGCTCTTTCGACCTTTCCCGAGCGCAGGCAGCGGGTGCAGGCATACACTCTTTTAGGAGTACCGTTAACGATAGCCTTTACGCGCTTTACATTCGGCTTATAGGTTCTGTTTGAACGTCTGTGCGAGTGAGAAACTTTAATACCGAAAGTAACCGCTTTTCCGCAGATATCACATTTTGCCATGTTCTGCACCTCCTTTAAACCTAACGGATTTATAAGTCACAAAAGACATTTTAACAGATATACAGACAAAAATCAAGAGTTTTTTAAAAATATTTAAGATTTTTTTGAAAAAATGCTTGACTATTTTAAAACAGTGCTATATAATAGTAAAATGCACAAAATGGGCACATTAGCCTATTTTAGTTGGAACTTTATTTGGATTATAGCAGATAAGCTTCCAAAAATCAAGCGGAAAATAAAAAATATTTTTCGCATAATTTTGACTGCTAATGACAGATAAGGAGAGAAAAAGCCTATGGTGAATGTTAAACCGGTACAGCTCGGACGAAATACCAGAATGAGCTTTGCGAAGATCAATGAGGTTCAGGAAATGCCAAACCTCATCGAGGTGCAGAAAAACTCATATCAGTGGTTTTTGGACGAGGGACTCAAGGAAGTTTTCCGCGACATCGAATCCATCACCGACCATAACGGCGTTTTGGAGCTGAGCTTTGTAGACTATAAGCTTGACGACGAGCCGAAGTACAGCATCAAGGAATGCAAAGAACGCGACTCGACTTATTGCGCTCCTCTGCGTGTCCGCGCGCAGCTTCTCAACCGCGAAACGGGTGAGATCAGAGAAAATGAGATCTTCATGGGCGACTTCCCGCTTATGACAGATTCCGGCACATTTGTTATCAACGGCGCAGAGCGTGTTATCGTTTCTCAGCTCGTTCGTTCGCCGGGTGTGTATTTCTCTAAGGAAGTCGATAAGACCGGTAAGGACCTGTTCAACACCACGGTCATTCCGAACCGCGGCGCGTGGATAGAGTACGAGACCGACCATAACGACATTATGTATGCGAGAATCGATAAAAACCGCAAGATTCCGATGACAACATTTGCGCGCGCGCTCGGTCTTGAGACAAACGAGCAGATGATCGCAATGTTCGGCGAGAGCGACAGACTTCTCGCAACTCTCGAAAAGGACACTACCAAGACCCGTGATGACGCGCTTCTCGAAGTTTATAAAAAGCTTCGTCCGGGCGAGCCGTTCACAGTTGACGGCGCGCTGTCGCATATCTATAATCTGTTCTTCGAGCCGAGAAGATATGATATTTCGAGAGTCGGCAGATATAAATATAATAAGAAATTCGCTTTGTCCGCAAGACTTGCCGGCAAGACCTTGTCGCGCCCGATAGTCGATCCGCGCACAGGTGAGCTGCTTGCCGATGAGGGCGATGTTATCGACCGCACAAAGGCTCAGGAGCTTGAGCGTCTCGGTGTCAGCGAGGCTTATGTCTCCGTTGAAAACGAAGGCGAAACAGTCGAGCGCAAGATCCTCACAAACGGAATGGTAGATCCGAAATTCTATGTTTCGTTCGATCCGAAGGAATGCGGTATCAATGAAATGGTCTGCTTCAAGGTTCTTTGCGAGATCCTTGACTCCGCCGAGAATGAAGATCAGATCAAGGAAGCTTTTGTTCAGAGAAGAAACGAGCTTATCCCGAACACGATCACAGTTGAAGACATCTATGCTTCAATGAACTATATCTGCGGTCTGCCCGCAGGCGTCGGCAATATCGACGATATCGACCACCTCGGCAACCGCCGTATCCGTTCGGTCGGCGAGCTTCTCCAAAACCAGTTCAGGATCGGTTTTTCGAGAATGGAACGCCTTGTGAGAGAGAAGATGAATCTCCAGTCGCAGGACACCGATAATATCTCTCCGCAGTCGATAATGAATATTCGTCCGGTAGTTTCGGCTATCCGCGAGTTCTTCGGCTCTTCGCCGCTTTCGCAGTTCATGGATCAGGCGAACCCGCTCGCAGAGCTCACTCATAAGCGCCGTCTTTCGGCACTCGGCCCGGGCGGTCTCTCGCGTGACCGCGCAGGATTCGAGGTTCGAGATGTTCACTACAGCCACTACGGCAGAATGTGCTCGATCGAGACGCCTGAAGGCCCGAACATCGGACTTATCTCTCACCTTGCAACTTTTGCAAAGATCAATGAATACGGCTTCATCGAAGCTCCGTACAGAAAGATCGATAAAGCGACAGGCGTCGTAACCGACGAAGTCATTTATATGACAGCGGACGAAGAGGACGAGTATGTTGTCGCTCAGGCGAACGAGCCGCTCGATGAAGAGGGCAGATTCAAGAGAGCGAGAGTCAACTGCCGCCACAGAGACGAATTCCTCGAGGTTGAGAACACCGTTCCCGATTTCATGGATGTATCTCCGAGAATGATCGTATCTGTTGCGACCGCTATGATCCCGTTCCTCGAGAACGACGACGCTAACCGTGCGCTCATGGGATCTAACATGCAGCGACAGGCTGTTCCGCTTCTCGTAACAGAGTCGCCTATCGTCGGCACAGGCATGGAATATAAAGCCGCTGTCGATTCGGGCGTCACAGTCCTTGCCAAGGAGGACGGTACTGTTAAGCGCGTCAGCGCGGATGAGATCGTTATCACCAATGATCTCGGCGAGGACAGAAAGTATGAACTCGTTAAGTTCACCCGTTCCAACCAAGGCACCTGTATCAACCAGAAGCCTATCGTATCGTTCGGCGAGAAGGTCAAGAAGGGCGATGTTATCGCTGACGGCCCTGCAACTCAGAACGGTGAGATCGCGCTCGGTAAGAATATGCTCATCGGCTTCATGACATGGGAAGGCTACAACTACGAGGACGCTGTTCTTCTTAACGAAAACCTTGTCAAGAACGATGTGTTCACATCTATCCATATCGAAGAGTATGAGACTGAGGCGAGAGATATAAAGCTCGGCTCGGAGGAAATAACAAGAGATATCCCGAATGTCGGCGAGCTTGCGCTTAAAGACCTTGACGAGCGCGGTATTATCCGTATCGGCGCAGAAGTCACCTCGGGCGATATCCTTGTCGGTAAGGTAACACCTAAGGGCGAGACCGAGGCAACAGCCGAGGAACGCCTGCTGCGCGCTATTTTCGGTGAAAAAGCAAAAGAAGTTAGAGACACATCTCTGAGAGTTCCGCACGGCGAGTACGGCACTGTCGTTGATGTTAAAGTGTTCACAAGAGAAAACAGCTCTGAGCTCAGCCCGGGCGTCAATATGGTCGTTCGTTGCTATATCGCTCAGAAGCGTAAGATCTCTGTCGGTGATAAAATGGCGGGCCGCCACGGTAACAAGGGCGTTGTTTCCCGCATCCTCCCGCAGGAGGATATGCCGTTCCTGCCGGACGGTACTCCGCTCGACATCGTTTTGAATCCGCTCGGCGTTCCGTCCCGAATGAATATCGGTCAGGTTCTCGAAGTGCACCTCGGCTATGCTGCCAAGGCGCTCGGCTGGAAGATCTGCACACGAGTATTCGACGGCGCTAAGGAGGACGATATCCGCGAGTGCCTCAAGGAAGCAGGCTATGCGGAGGACGGTAAGACTCAGCTTTACGACGGCAGAACAGGTCTTCCGTTTGATAACCGTGTAACTGTCGGCTATATGTACTTCCTTAAACTTCATCACCTTGTTGACGATAAGATCCACGCCCGTTCGACCGGTCCGTACTCGCTTGTAACTCAGCAGCCGCTCGGCGGTAAAGCTCAGTTTGGCGGTCAGCGTTTCGGTGAAATGGAAGTTTGGGCGCTCGAAGCATACGGCGCAGCTTATACCCTACAGGAGATCCTCACTGTCAAGTCCGATGATGTCGTCGGCCGTGTTAAGACGTTTGAGGCGATCGTCAAGGGCAACAATGTTCCGAGAGCAGGCGTTCCCGAGTCGTTCAAGGTCCTTATCAAGGAACTGCAGTCGCTCGCGCTTGATATTCAGGTGCTCGACGCCGACGATAACGAGATCGACTTGAAGCAGTCGATCGATGACGAGACCGAGATCACAAGATCGATCTCGAGCAGCCGCGACCATTCCGAAATGGGCGGCGACACCGTTGTTGACGGTCTGCACGGCTTCGGTGTGCAGGACGAAAACGGCGAATATGTCGATGATGAGGACGATGTTATCGAAGCGTCCGATGAATACGACGATGAGTACGGCGACGGCGATATAGACACTTCCGAGTATCTCGATTTAGACGAGGATCTCGACAGTGAAGCCGTCGAGGACGAAAATGAAGACAGCGACGCTGAATAATTAAGGAGGACGGATAATATGCAGATTAAAGATTTTGAATCTATTCGTATAGGACTCGCGTCTCCTGAAAAGATTCGCGAATGGTCTTACGGCGAAGTAACCAAGCCGGAAACTATCAATTACCGCACACTCAAGCCCGAAAAGGACGGTCTTTTCTGCGAAAAGATCTTCGGTCCGGTGAAGGACTGGGAGTGCCACTGCGGTAAATATAAAAAGAACCGCTTTAAGGGCAAGATCTGCGAACGCTGCGGCGTTGAGATCACAAAATCCAGCGTGAGAAGAGAGCGCATGGGCTCTATCGAGCTTGCAGCTCCCGTATCGCATATCTGGTATTTCAAAACTATCCCTTCAAAGATCGCATTCACACTCGATATGTCGCCGCGCGATCTCGAGCAGGTGCTCTATTTCAGCAGATATATCGTTATTGATCCGGGTCCGGGCAACACCGGTCTTCAGAAGATGCAGCTTCTCAATGAGCAGCAGTATGCTGACGCCTATGAGAAGTATGAGGACGATTTCCGCGCAGAAATGGGTGCGGAGGCTATTCGTGAACTGCTTTGCGAGATCGATCTCGAAAAGCTCAGCGAACAGCTCAAAAAGGAGATCGACGAGGCGACAGGTCAAAAGCGCAATAAGCTTTCCCGCCGTCTTGAGATCATCGAGTCGTTCCGCCTTTCAAATAACCGCCCTGAGTGGATGATCCTCACGGTTCTTCCGGTTCTTCCGCCGGATATCCGCCCGATGACACAGCTCGAAGGCGGCAGATTTGCCACTTCCGACTTAAACGACCTTTACCGTCGCGTTATCAACCGCAACAACCGTCTTAAGAGACTTCTTGAGCTCGGTGCTCCGAACATCATCGTGAGAAACGAGAAGAGAATGCTTCAGGAAGCGGTCGATGCGCTTATCGATAACGGTAGGCGCGGCAGAGCAGTCACAGGCCCGAGCAACCGCGAGCTTAAATCGCTTTCGCATATGCTCAAGGGTAAGCAGGGCCGTTTCAGACAGAACCTGCTCGGTAAACGAGTTGACTATTCGGGTCGTTCGGTTATCGTTGTCGGCCCTGAGCTGAAGATTTATCAGTGCGGTCTGCCGAAGAAAATGGCGCTTGAGCTGTTCAAGCCGTTCATCATGAAACGCCTTGTTGAAACAGGCGCGGCAGGCAACATCAAGTCGGCAAGAAAGATGATAGACCGTGCTCGTCCTGAGGTGTGGGACGCGCTCGAGACTGTTATCAAGAACCATCCGGTATTCCTGAACCGAGCTCCTACACTTCACCGTCTCGGTATCCAGGCGTTTGAGCCGATCCTTGTCGAGGGCAACGCTATCAAGCTTCATCCGCTTGTTTGTACAGCGTTCAACGCCGACTTTGACGGCGACCAGATGGCTGTTCATGTCCCGCTTTCGGCAGAGGCTCAGGCAGAGGCGCGGATTCTCATGCTCGCTGCAAACAACCTGCTCAAGCCGTCTGACGGTAAGCCTGTAACCGTTCCTACTCAGGATATGGTTCTCGGCTCGTATTACCTCACCCTTGTCCGCCCCGAGGAAGTCGGCACAGGCAAGGTGTTCAGAAATAAGGACGAAGCTATCATGGCTTATGACGCAGGTGCTGTCGGACTTCATGCTCCGATCAGAGTCAGAGTCACAGGCGAATATAAGGGCGAGCAGCTCACCAGAATTATCGACGCTACCGTCGGCTACCTCATCTTCAATGAGTCGATCCCGCAGAACCTCGGCTTTGTTGAGAGAACTCCCGGTCATGAGCTCGATCTCGAGATCATGTTCACAAAGAATGAGGACGGCACATATAAAGCCAATAAGGCAAGTAAAAAGCTGCTCGGTAAAATCATTGACGCTTGTATCCGTGTCAACGGCACAGCAGTCACCTCCGAGGTCCTCGATAAGATCAAGAGCACCGGTTATAAGTACTCCACAAAGGGCGCTATAACCATCGCTGTTTCCGATGCTGTCGTTCCGCCGATCAAGGCGCAGAAGATAGCTGAGGCAGAAGCTAAGATCGAGAAGGTCACAAAGCAGTATAACCGCGGTCTTATGTCCAATGAGGGCAGAGCAAAGCAGGTTCAGAACATCTGGCAGGATACTGTCGATCAGGTATCTGCGGCGCTCACCGAAAACCTCTCGGAATACAACCCGATCAACATGATGGTTGATTCCGGTGCGCGTGGTTCTGCAAGCCAGATCAGACAGCTCGCAGGTATGCGCGGACTTATCGCAAACACCTCCGGTAAGATCATCGAAGTTCCGATTCGTTCTAACTACCGTGAAGGTCTTAATGTTCTTGAATACTTCATTTCTTCCCGCGGTGCGCGTAAAGGTCTTGCCGATACAGCGCTCAGAACGGCTGACTCGGGTTATCTCACCCGCCGTCTTGTCGATATTTCGCAGGATGTCATCGTCAGAGAGGATGACTGCCATACCGACGAAGGTCTCGAGGTATTTGATATTTATGACGGCAAACAGCTTATCGAGGATGTTCAGGAGCGTCTTATCGGCAGATTCCTGTTCGAGCCGGCAGTTCATCCCGAAACCGGCGAGATCATTATGGACACCGAGCATATGATGACTTATGACGATGCAAAACGCATTATCGATGCAGGCATCAGAAGCTGCAAGATCAGATCGATCCTCACCTGTAAGGCTAAGCGCGGTATCTGCAAGAAGTGCTACGGTGCAAACCTTGCGACAGGCCAGCCTGTAACTATCGGCGAAGCAGTCGGTATCGTTGCTGCTCAGTCTATCGGTGAGCCCGGTACTCAGCTCACAATGCGTACCTTCCATACCGGCGGTATCGCGTCGAGCGAAGATATCACACAGGGTCTTCCGCGAGTTGAAGAGCTGTTCGAGGCACGCCGCCCGAAGCATTCGGCATTCCTCTCCGAAATTGCGGGTATCGCAAGGATCGAGAATGTCAAGAAGAACCGCGAGATCGTTGTCACCGCGCATGACGGCTCCGACGAAAAGCGCTATGTTATCCCGTATGACTATCGTATCAATGTTCAGGACGGCGACGAGGTCGAAAAGGGCCAGCAGCTGACAGACGGCGTTATCTATCCGCAGGATGTTCTCGCAATTCTCGGTGCTCAGGCTGTTCAGAACTATATCATCGCTCAGGTACAGGGCGTTTACCGTACACAGGGTGTTGATATTAACGATAAGCATATCGAAGTCATCGTTCGTCAGATGATGAGAAAGATCAATGTCGATGACAACGGATCGACAGATATGATCCCGAATACTCATGTTGAGTGCGGAACATTCTATGCGAAGAACGAGGAGATCAGAGATCGTATCGCCGCAGGCGAAACAGATCTTGTCGAGGCTGTCGGCTCACCGACGCTGCTCGGTATCACCAAGGCTTCTCTCGCAACCGAGTCGTTCCTTTCCGCGGCTTCCTTCCAGGAGACCACCCGTGTGCTGGCTGACGCCGCTATCAAGGGCAAGAAGGATGAATTGTTCGGTCTTAAGGAGAATGTCATTATCGGTAATCTTATCCCTGCCGGAACGGGTATGAAGTATTATTCGCAGTCCACTATCAATATCGAAGCGGAGGAAGCGATGGATACGACTCCCGATGAGCTCGTCTATTCAACAGAAGAGGGCGATCTCCCGTCTGAGGAAGATATCTATTAAAATCAAAAACAGCTCGTGATCTTCACGAGCTGTTTTGCTGTCTCCTGCCAAAAACAAAAAACCGCTGCGTTATGCAGCGGTTTTGACTTTTAGAACAAAATTAAGCCTTGTTGAGCTTTTTCTGGAGAGCAGACTTTCTTCTTGCAGCTGTGTTCTTGTGCATAAGGCCCTTCGACTCAGCCATATCGATCTTCTTAATAGCGATCTTGACCTGCTCAGCCTTGTTCTCAGCACCTGTCTCAACAGCAGTGTTAGCCTTTTTGATCTGTGTCTTAAGCTCGGAGTTAAGAGCCTTGTTGCGGGCAGTCTTAACAGCGATAACGCGAACTCTCTTTTTCGCCGATTTAATGTTAGGCATAAAATTTCCTCCAAATTATCGTTAATATAAGCAGCGTGTTAAACAAGTGACGGTAATAACACATAGTCTGTTTAATATGATACCACTGTTTCGCTTGAAATGCAAGAACTTTTTTCAAAAAAGATTGATTTTTTCGGGCGAAAATGATAGAATATCAGTAAATTTGCAATCGGAAAGGCTGAGGCAAAGTGTCAATAGAAAAAGTGAGAGAATATCTTAAAAAATACGGCCGCGAAAACGATATCATGGAGTTTGATCAGTCGAGCGCAACCGTCGAGCTTGCGGCAAAAGCTATCGGCTGCGAGCCCGAGCACATCGCAAAGTCGATAACTTTAAAGCTCCCCGATGAAACACCGATAATGATAGTTGCCGCAGGCAACGCCAGAATAGATAATCATAAGTATAAATCATTTTTCGGCGCTAAAGCGAAGATGCTCGGATATGATGAAGTCGAGCCGCTCATCGGTCATGCAGTCGGCGGAGTCTGCCCGTTTGCTGTAAACAGCGGTGTCAGGGTCTTTTTGGATGAATCACTCAAGGCGTTCGACTATGTGTATCCTGCGGCAGGCAGCCAAAACAGCGCAATAAAGCTCAGTATCGATGAACTTTATGATCTTGCGAAGCCCGAGGGGTGGGCGGATGTCTGCAAGCTGCCGCAAAGCGAGCTTTAAGTTTTTTGCTCTTTAAACTAAATTCTACTTTACAAAAAGGCGAAAATATAGTAAAATGAATTAAAAGAAAAAGAGAATAAAAAGGGGCGGCTTTTAATGGAACCAAAGTATAAAAGAATAATGATAAAGCTTTCGGGAGAAGCACTTGCGGGCAATAAGAAAATGGGTCTCGATTTCGATCGTGTGCTCGAGATCTGCCGCAGTGTAAAGAAAGTAGCCGATCTCGGAGTACAAGTCGCTATCGTTGTCGGAGGCGGCAACTTCTGGCGCGGCAGATCCAGCGGCAAGATGGATAGGACCCGTGCCGACCATATGGGTATGCTCGCCACCGTTATCAACTCGCTCGCCATTGCCGATGCGCTCGAGCAGCTCGGCGTCGATGTCCGCGTTCAGACGGCTATCGCAATGCAGCAGATCGCAGAGCCGTATATCCGCAATAAAGCGACCCGTCACCTCGAAAAGGGCAGAGTAGTCGTTTTCGGCTGCGGAACAGGCAACCCCTTCTTCTCAACAGACACTGCCGCAGCACTCAGAGCAGCTGAGATCGAAGCGGAGATCGTGTTTAAAGCAACCAATGTTGACGGCGTTTACGATAAGGACCCGAACGCTTATGACGACGCAAGCAAATTCGATAAGCTCGAATTTCTTGATGTGCTCAACAACGGACTTCATGTTATGGACTCGACAGCGGCTTCCCTGTGCATGGACAATAAGCTGCCGATCCTCGTGTTCTCGCTCGAAGATCCGGACAATATGGTTCGCGCCGTGATGGGCGAGGACATCGGAACAATAGTTCAGTAAAACACACCGATTTTGGAGGTTATTATGGAAGATTTAATGAAGCTTTGCAACGAAAAGATGGATAAAGCGGTAAATGCGCTCGATGTTGAATATACTTCGATCAGAGCAGGCCGCGCAAATCCCGCAGTTCTCAACAAGATCCAGGTTGACTATTACGGAGTACCCACACCGATCGCGCAGATGGCGGCAGTGTCTGTTCCGGATGCCCGCACGATCATGATCTCCCCGTGGGACGCTTCCACACTCAAGGAGATCGAAAAAGCGATCCTTGCCTCCGATATCGGTATCACCCCGAACAACGACGGCAGAGCGATCCGTCTTAACTTCCCGCCGCTCACAGAGGAACGCAGAAAAGACATCGTTAAAGAAGTCAGAAAGTATGCGGAGGAATGCAAGGTTTCCGTTCGTTCGGTTCGCCGCGATATAATCGAGAAGTTCAAGGCTCAGAAGAAGGACGGCGAGATAACGGAGGACGATCTTAAGTCCAGCGAGAAAAAGGTGCAGGATTCCACCGATAAATATTGCAAAGAGGTTGATAAGCTCTGCGCAGATAAAGAAAAGGAAATAATGGAGCTGTAAACACAGCAGAGAATATTCGGGGCGGTTTTTGCGTTCCCGAATATTCGGCGTTTTAAGAAAGGCTTTAAAATGAGATCGGAAACAGACGATAAAAACCTGCCGCGCCATATCGCCATTATTATGGACGGCAACGGAAGATGGGCAAAAAAGCGTTTTCTTCCGAGGACTGCGGGTCATTCCGCCGGCGCTTCGACTTTTAAGACGATCGCACGCTATTGCAATAAGATCGGCATCGAATACCTCACAGTCTATACTTTTTCAACAGAGAATTGGAAGCGCCCGCAAGCCGAGGTGGATACGATCATGGATATGCTTCGCCGCCACCTGAAGGACTCGACTAATTTCAAAGGCGAGAATATCCGCCTTAAGGTCATCGGCGACAGAACGGGACTCCCCTTGGATATTGTGGAGCTTATCGATAATGCCGAGCATGAATCGGAGAATGCAACAGGGCTCACATGTGTTCTCGCCGTGAACTACGGCGGCAGGGACGAGATCGTTCACGCTGTGAGAAAAATCGCAAATAAGGTTAAAGACGGCGAGATCGATCCCGAAAGCATAACCGAGCAGACAGTAACCGAAAACTGCTACACCGATTTTATGCCTGATCCGGATCTTATCATAAGACCGAGCGGCGAATACCGCCTTTCAAATTTTCTTATGTGGCAATCGGCTTACAGTGAGCTGTGGTTTTCAAATGTGCTTTGGCCCGATTTCAAGCCCAAGCATTTGGACGAAGCTATAAAAGCCTATCAGCAAAGAGACAGACGTTTCGGCGCCGTAAAATAAACAGGGATACAATTCATTTCATTATCAAGGGGTTTGATAAATTTGAAGCAAAGAGTCTTAACGGGAGTGGTCGGCGGATCACTTGCACTGGTCGCACTGCTTTTACATAACACGATAGTTTTCAATTTTGCCGTGCTGATAATAACTGTTTTCAGTATGTACGAAGTACTCGGCTCGACAGGCTATGTCCGCGATCGTGCGGTGTTTATAGCGTCGATCGTTTTTTCGGCGATCGTTGCGTTCTTTCCGATGTTCGATTATATCTACGGAATTTTGCTTTCGGTCTGCTATATTACGGTGCTGTTCGTTATAGCGCTCGCAAAGCACGAAACTATCGCGCTTAAAGAACTCAGCTTCTCATTTATGATGACAGCCATTATCCCGTTCTCGCTTATGACGCTGTGCGTCTTTGCAAGGATCGGCGAGCTTCGCCCCGATACATATTTTGAAAGCGACGGACTTTTTCTTCTGCTCGTTTCGTTCGGCGGAGCGTGGTTTTGCGATATCGGCGCATATTTCGCAGGCAGCTTTTTCGGCACTCACAAAATGGCTCCGAACATCAGCCCGAAAAAAACTATCGAGGGCGCGGCAGGCGGAGTTGTTGCTAATATCGTTATGCTGCTGATAATCGGACTCATCTGGAAAACCTTTGCCCTTTCCGCGGCAGACAGTATCCAGTGGCTTCCGCTTATCCTGCTTGCAGTGATAACCGCGGCAGTCGGTATGTTCGGCGACCTTATGTTCTCGCTTATCAAAAGAAAGTGTAAGATCAAGGACTATGGCTCGATCATTCCGGGACACGGCGGTATGCTCGATCGTTTTGATTCGCTCATAACCACCGCACCCGTTGTGTATATCTTCATTCATTTTTTCCCGCTTGTCATTCGTGCATAAAGGGAAATATTAAAAACTTTCTACGGCGCAGTATCTGCGCCGTATTGCCGTAAGGAGGCATGACCTTGAAGCTTTCAATTCTCGGATCGACCGGCTCGATAGGCACTCAGAGCCTTGATGTTGCAAGACTGCACCCGGAAATAAAGATCGCGGCGCTGACAGCGCAGCGCAATGTTGAACTGATCGAGCGGCAGATAAGAGAGTTTTTGCCGAAGATCGCCGTCATGGCAGACGAAAAGGCGGCGGACGATCTTAAAATAAGAGTCGCTGATCTGCCGGTGAAAGTGTATGCCGGAAACGAAGCAATAGCGGCGGCAGCCGAAACGGACGATGCCGACACTGTGCTCAATGCGCTTGTCGGAATGGCGGGACTTATCCCGACATACCATGCTGTCAAAGCAGGCAAAAAAATGGCGCTTGCAAATAAAGAAGCGCTTGTTGTCGGCGGCGAGCTGATAATGAAAACAGCCCGTGAAAACGGAGTTTTGATAAAGCCTGTTGATTCGGAGCATTCAGCGATTTATCAGTCGCTCATGGGCAATAATAAAAGCGGTGTTAAGCGGCTTATACTGACAGCCTCCGGCGGCCCGTTTTTCGGAATGAGCAGGCAGCAGCTCAAAGATGTAACGCCCGAAATGGCGCTTCGCCACCCGAACTGGGATATGGGCAGAAAAATAACCATTGATTCTGCTACAATGATGAATAAGGGCTTTGAAGTCATCGAAGCGGCGCACCTCTTCAATGTCCCGCCCGAGAAAATAGATGTTGTTGTGCATAGAGAAAGCATTGTTCATTCGATGGTCGAGTATATGGATAATTCGGTCATAGCCCAGCTCGGCGTGCCGGATATGCGCGTGCCGATCCAATTTGCATTGACAGATCCCGAGCGGTACGAATCGCCGGCGGCGGAGCTTTCTCTCACTAAGATCGGCAAGCTCACTTTTGCCGAACCCGATCTGAAAGCGTTCGGCTGTCTTGAGATCTGCCGAAAGGCTATTTTGCTTTCGGGTATCACGCCGTGCGCCGTCAATGCGGCGAACGAACGCGCGGTCGATCTGTTCTTAAAGGGCAGGATCGGATTTTTGCAGATCGAAGAGATCGCCGAAAACGCATATCAAAGCTTCAGGGGAGAATATAATTGCATTGACGACCTTGTCGAAACCGACGCGCTTGCGCGCCGCATGGTAGACGAGAGATACGGAGATGATCAAAATAGAAATATGGAGTAAGGTCTGGCCGGTTTTAGTTGCGATTTTAATATTCGGCTTCATCATTTTTATCCACGAGTTCGGACATTTTATTTTCGCAAAGCTTTTCAAAATAAAGGTCAATCAGTTTGCGATCGGCTTCGGCCCCGCAATATTCAAATTTCAAAAAGGCGAAACGCTTTATGCCCTCAGAATACTTCCGCTCGGCGGCTACTGCGCCATGGAGGGTGAGGACGGCAAGAGCGATGACGACCGCGCCTTTTCAAAAGCAAGGGTCTGGCAGCGTATCATCGTGTGCGCGGCGGGTGCTGTGTTTAATATAATTCTCGGCTTTCTGATATTGCTGAGCGTTGTTTGCATCCAGTCGAACAGACTTGCTTCCACCACCATATCGAAGTTCGACACCGCGGCTCAGTCACAGCAAAGCGGACTTTCCGTGGGCGATGAGATAATCCGTATCGGAGGCAGACGGGTCTTTTCATCGGACGATCTTAATTATATGCTTTCTCTCTCGTCGGACGGTGTTGTGGACATAACCGTTGTAAGAGACGGCGAGAAAGTCGAGCTGACAGGCGTTAAATTTGACCTTCAGGAGTACGAAGGGCATACTTTCATCAAGCGCGATTTCTATGTCCGCCCGATCGACGCAGGCTTTTTCGGAGTTGTGAAAGAAGCATTCGGCAGGACGCTTTCTATGGCGAGATATATCTGGATGTCGCTTATTGACCTTATAAGCGGAAAATACGGTCTTTCAGATGTTTCAGGTCCCGTGGGGATAACAAATATAATGTCGCAGGCGGTTTCAAGCGTCACTTCAAACGGAGTAAACGGGCTTATTTATCTCATGCGTATCTTAGCACTCATCACAATAAACCTCGGTGTGTTCAACCTTTTGCCGATCCCCGCGTTGGACGGAAGCAGGATCTTATTCCTTATAATCGAGGCTATAAGAAGAAAGCCCGTGCCGCCCGAAAAAGAAGGCATTGTCCATGCGGTCGGCATGGCAGTGCTTATGGCGTTTATGATATTTATAATTGTGAAGGATGTTTACAGTCTTTTTTAAAAGGAGAAATCAAAAGTGGCAAGCTACACTAAAAAAGTGAAGATCGGCGGCGTTACTATCGGCGGCGGAGAAAACATCGCCATTCAGTCTATGCTTAATGTCAGGGCGGACAATATCGACGGCAGTGTGAAGCAGGCAAAAGCGCTTGAAGAGGCAGGCTGTGAGATAATCCGCGCAGCAGTGCCGACTGTCGGCGACGCAAAGCTGATCTATGCATTAAAGCTTGCATTGAAGATCCCTGTTGTCGCGGACATTCATTTTGATTATAAGATCGCGCTCGAGTGCGTGGAGGCAGGGGTCGATAAAATCCGCATAAACCCCGGTAATATCGGGTCGGACGATAGGGTGAAAGCGGTTGCGGACAAGTGCGCAGCGGCAGGTGTTCCGATCAGGATCGGCGTTAATTCTGGCTCACTGCCGAAAAGCGTACTTTCAAAATACGGCGGTGTCTGCGCAGACGCGCTTGTCGAAGCCGCAATGTATCATGCGTCCCTGCTTGAGAAATTCGATTTTGATAATATCGTGCTTTCAATGAAAGCGTCCGATGTCCGCCTGATGAGCGACGCTTATAGAAAAGCCGCCGCACTCACAAAATATCCGCTTCACCTCGGTGTCACAGAGGCCGGAACAGAGCGCATGGGTCTGATAAAATCCGCAGCGGGAATAGGCGGACTGTTGCTCTCGGATATAGGAGACACGATCCGAGTTTCTCTCACCGATGATCCGATAAAAGAAATAAAAGCCGCGAAGGATATTTTAAAAGCTGTCGGTGCACGCACAGGCGGCGCAAACATCGTCTGCTGCCCGACCTGCGGCAGAACAAAGATAGACCTTATCTCGCTTGCAAAGCAAGTCGAATCCGCGCTTGAAAGCTATAACGGCAAACCGATAACAGTCGCTGTTATGGGCTGCGTCGTGAACGGCCCGGGCGAGGCAAGAGAAGCCGATCTCGGGGTTGCCGGCGGCGACGGCTGCGGTATCCTGTTCAGAAAAGGCGAGATCATAAGAAAGGTCAGCGAAGAAGAGCTTTTCAGCGCGCTGATGGATGAAATAAAGAAGTACGAGCAAAAGGAAGAGTGAATTGAAAACTTTTTTTAAGCTTTTTGAAAGCTATTTAAGCGATAAAAACGAGCTGTCGGAATATTTTGAATTGCCGGTTCAAAGCTGTCGGATCAACAGGGCAAACCGCCTTATGTTCATCCGCATGATAAGCCGCAGCTTTGTTGACTATAAAAAGACCGAGCAACTCGAAAACACCATTGCAAAGGAGTTCGGGCTATCTGCGGTCAGAGTTGAATTTGTATATGAAGACCTGCCTTTCTTGACGGACTATGCGGCAGATGTTTTTCTGCTTTTAAAGCGCGATCACCCGAAGTTAAACGGTTTTTTAAACGGTGCTGAATGCCGCTTTGAAAACAATACATTGTCGGTCTTGTTGAAAAACGGCGGACTTTCGGTTATGCAGGACATCGGAGCGGACAAGCTGATACGCGACTATATAAACGGTCATTTCGGCGCGCATATATCGCTCGAATTCAGCGGCGTCACCGAATCCACCGAAAAAATGCTCAGCGATCTTGTGAAGAATGCGCCGAAGTACAAGCCGCCCACACCGCAGTATGCACCCCCCGCAAGACAGCAGGCGGCACCTAAAGATATTCCGTTTGATGTCGGCGGTTCCGGCAACGGAAAACAGCCAATAAAGCGTGAGCCTGCCGCCCGCAAACCGCGAAGCACAGTATCGGGAAAATCGCCTGCAGAGCTCGGCTACTATCCCGATTCGGCAGAGCCGATCATCGGTGCTCATATCAAGGGCGCGCCGACGCCTATTTGCGATATAACGCCTGAGGACGGCGCGGCGGTCATTTTCGGCAAAATATTCAAGACTGACTTTTTCAAGACCAGAGCCGGCAACCGCTATATCGTAACAATGTATATCACCGATTACACCGGCTCGTTTATTTTGAAGTTTTTTGCGAACGCTCAGGATTTTGAAAAGCTCGATAAATCGGTGCTTTCGGTCAAGGGCGGTGTTTATGCTGTAGTTAAGGGTGAGATAACGCTCGATACATACGAGGACGATTATGTTATGAAGCCCACCGCACTGATGACGGTCAAAAGCTATGAAGTCAGCGATATGTCCGAGCATAAGCGCGTCGAACTGCATATGCACACAATTATGTCCTCGAAGGACGGTATTGCAACCGCCGAGGATCTTATCAACACCGCCTACGGCTGGGGGCATAAAGCAATAGCCGTGACGGATCACGGAGTTGTTCAGGCTTTTCCGAACGCGATGAACGCTGTCGAAGCTATCCGCAAAAAAGGCGGCGATTTCAAGATAATCTACGGCACAGAGGCGTATTTCGTCAACGACTATGTGGACGCTGTCACAGGAACGGACGACAGAGGCCTGGATGATGAAATGGTCGTTTTCGATGTTGAAACAACAGGACTCAACGCCAATACCGAGCGGCTCACAGAGATAGGTGCTGTTCGTATAAAGGGCGGAGAGATCATCGAAGAGTTCGATACATTTGTGGATCCCGAAAAGAAGATCCCGCCCAAAATAACCGAGCTCACAGGCATAACAGATGAAATGGTCAGCGGTGCTCCGAACGAAAAGCAGGCACTCGAAATGCTGATGAAGTTTGCAAATGATTGTCCGCTTATCGCGCACAATGCAACCTTTGATATGTCATTCATAAGAGCCGCGGCTCACCGAAGCGGTATCGACTATGAGCCGACATATATCGACACTCTGCCAATGGCAAAGTCGCTTATGCCCGAGCTTAAAAAGCATAAGCTCGATATTGTTGCCAATGCGCTCAATCTGCCCGAGTTCAATCATCATCGCGCGTGTGACGATGCAAGAGTTCTCGGCCAGATCTTCAATAAGTTTGTCGAAATGCTGAAAAACCGCGATTGCTCATCGCTCGGTGCAGTCAATAAATCGCTCGCGCTCGCGGCAACAGGCGGCAAAGTCACTTCTTATCACATGATAATCCTTGTCAAGAACAAGACAGGGCTTAAAAATCTCTATAAGCTCGTTTCCAATGCTCATCTGCATCATTTCTATAAAAAGCCGCTTATTTATCGTTCCGATCTTGACGAACACCGCGAGGGACTTATTATCGGAAGTGCCTGCGAGGCAGGCGAGCTTTATCAGGCGATCGTCAAGGGCGCACCCTGGGGCAGACTGATGGAGATAGCCGATTACTATGACTATCTCGAGGTTCAGCCGATGTCGAACAATATGTTCATGGTGCGCGAGGGCATCGTGTCGAGTGAGCTTGACCTTCAGAACCATGTGCGGACAATAATGAACATAGCCGATAAACAGCATAAGCTTGTTGTCGCAACGGGAGATGTTCATTTTCTGCATAAACGCGACGCTAAGTACCGTGCTATACTCATGGCAGGTCAAGGCTTCAAGGACGCCGATATACAAGCTGATCTTTATCTTAAAACGACCGATGAGATGTTAAGCGATTTTTCGTATTTGGGCGACAAAAAAGCTTATGAAATAGTTGTCGAAAACACAAATAAGATCGCCGACATGATAGATAACGATATCCGCCCGATCCCCGAAGGCAACTATCCTCCGTCAATCGAGGGAAGTGATGTCACTTTAAGAGAGGACGCTATGAAGCGCGCAAGGGAGATATACGGTGATCCCCTGCCCGAAATAGTCGAAGCGCGTCTGAAAAGAGAGCTCGATTCTATCATATCAAACGGCTATGCCGTCATGTATGTAACGGCACAGCGTCTTGTTGCCGACTCTAACGCCCACGGCTATCTTGTCGGCTCCCGTGGCTCTGTCGGCTCGTCATTTGTCGCAACGATGACCGGTATCTCCGAAGTCAACCCCTTGGCCCCGCATTATGTCTGTCCGAAATGCCGCCACAGCGAATTTATAACCGACGGCTCTGTCGGTTCGGGCTTTGATCTTCCGCCGAAGGACTGTCCCGAGTGCGGCGAGCCTATGGTGCGCGACGGCCACGATATCCCGTTTGAGACCTTCCTCGGATTCAACGGCGATAAAGTCCCCGATATCGATCTTAACTTCTCCGGCGAATATCAGTCCTGCGCACATAAATACACCGAAACTCTGTTCGGTGAGGGCTGCGTCTTTAAAGCAGGTACAATAACTACTATCGCCTCAAAAACGGCGTTCGGCTTTGTTAAGAAATATGCAGAGGATCGTGCACTTCATCTGAACAAAGCCGAGATCGAGCGGCTCACAGAGGGCTGCACCGGCAGTAAAGCTACAACAGGTCAGCACCCGGGCGGTATGATAGTCGTTCCGGCTGATATGGAGATCTATGATTTCTGCCCTGTTCAGCATCCTGCGGATAAATCGGGCTCGGACACTGTGACAACTCACTTCGATTTCCATTCGATCCACGATACTATTTTGAAGCTTGATATTCTCGGACACGATGTTCCGACGATTTATAAATATCTTGAGCAAAACACGGGTATCCCCGTTATGCAGGTCTCAATGAGCGATGAAAAGGTCATGAGCCTGTTTCATTCTCCCGAGGCACTCGGCGTAACACCCGAGCAAATAGGAGTTCCCACAGGAACACTCTCGCTCCCCGAGCTCGGCACAAACTTTGTTATTCAAATGCTGCTCGAATCACAGCCCAAAACATTTTCCGACCTTTTGCAGGTCTCGGGACTTTCCCACGGAACCGATGTTTGGACAGGCAACGCGCAGGATCTTATCCGCCAGGGTATCTGCGATATTTCCGAGGTTATCGGAACGCGTGATAACATCATGGTCTACCTTATCCATAAGGGCGTTGAGAACGGTATGGCGTTTAAGATAATGGAGATCGTCAGAAAGGGTAAAGCACCCAAGCTGCTCACAGAGGAGCATGTTCAGGCGATGAAGGACAACGGTGTTCCGCAGTGGTATATCGATTCCTGCTTCAAGATCAAATATATGTTCCCGAAGGCTCATGCGGCAGCGTATATGATCGCGGCACTGCGCCTTGCGTGGTATAAAGTGCATTACCCTGCAGAGTATTACGCGGCGTACTTTACCGTTCGCGGCGAGGATATGGACGCCGGTATCTGCATGGGCGGACTTTCCGCTGTCAAAGCGACGATGAACGAGATTCGCGCAAAGGGCAAGCAGGCGAGCGCAAAGGAAAACGGAACATATAACATTTTGCAGATCGTCAACGAGATGATGGAGCGCGGAATAGAATTTCTGCCTATCGATTTTTATAAATCCAAAGCGTCGGTATATGCAATGGAGGACGGTAAGATAAGACTGCCGTTTTCATCTGTTCCGGGCGTCGGCGGCAATGCTGCGGTCGCGCTTGAGGAAGCCGCCGCAAAGCAGAAATATATCTCGATTGAGGATATCCGCCAATCATCCGGCGTCTCAAAAACAGTCATCGAAGCGCTTGAAAAGCTCGGCACACTCGATTTTCTGCCTAAGACCAATCAGCTCACCTTCTTCTGATAATATTAAAAACACGCCTTTGCTGATCACAGCAAAGGCGTGTTTTTTGCCTGTTCCTTTTTCATCTTGCTCCAGCTTATAAAACCGTATATGTCGTTTATAAAGAACATCAGAAAACAAACAGCAGTCGATAAATACGAAATGTCGGTCATGCTCGCCATGACCCAAAGCGTTATCAGTACAAGATCGTTTGCGGCGTATGCCACCGCATAAGCGGGCGACCGCCTCATCTGAAGATAAGCGGCACTGAAGCTTGTCGCTATCGAAAGCGTACTGACCGCGAGGTTAGGCGTGTCGAACGCTTTTAAAATAAAGTAAAATGCAAAAGTCACAGCCGCCGTTAAAACCGCAAGTAATATTCGCTCGGGATTTTTAAGGCGGCTCACCTTCACTTGGGTTTCGCTGTATGGATTTTTAAGCCATGTGACGACCGATAAAGCGGCGATAGGCATTGTCATGCAAAGATAGGTTATCATCTCGCCGTAGTAGCGAAATCTCAGCGACAGCACAGCATACAGCAGGCTGAACAGCACCGTCAGCACCTGCCCGAAAACATCGCCCTTAGCCACAAATATCAGCGCAGTGACTCCCACGATCGGAGCGGAAAGCGAAACGATATCACCGCTGCCCGAGATGATAAGCGACACTCCGACAATAACAAGCGAGCAGATCCAAAGTGCCAATTCACCCTTTTTAAGCGTTGAAAACGGATTTCTCAGCCTCATAAACCTCTCCTTCTAAAACAAAAAGCACCTGCAGCCGCATTTCTTCAAAGACCTAATGAAATGCTTGCAAGTGCAAAAAATGCACAGCCACCCGGTGGCGACTCAAATATTTGAGTGTATTTTAGCATATAATCTATTGTTTGTCAACCGATTTTGAATAAAAATCAAATCGGCGCTCAAAAATGTTAATAAATTTTAAATTTTTAAAAATTTCTTGATTTAGGGGTTGATTTTTGGTCAGAAATAGTTAAAATATAATTAGCACTCGGAAGAAAAGAGTGCTAAAACATACGACAGTTTACTTTTAGGAGGTAATTTATAATGAAAATCAGACCGATATACGATCATGTCGTCGTCAAGATGACAGAGGCTGAGGAGACAACCAAAAGCGGTATTGTCCTCGCAGGCAATGCAAAGGAGAAGCCGCAGGTAGCGGAAGTTATCGCGGTGGGCGAATTTGCTGTTGTCAACGGCGAACAGTGCGAAATGCCGGTCAAAGTCGGCGATAAGGTGCTGACAAGCAAGTATTCGGGAACACAGGTCAAGATCGACGGTGAGGAGTACACTATCTGCTCTTCGTCCGATATTCTTGCAGTAGTTGAATAAGGGAGGTTTTTATAATGGCTAAAGAAATTATTTTCGGTGAAGAAGCAAGAAAGGCTCTGCAGGCAGGCGTTGATAAGCTTGCCGACACAGTTAAGGTAACACTCGGTCCGAAGGGCAGAAATGTTGTCCTCGATAAGAAGTTCGGTGCTCCGCTCATCACAAATGACGGCGTTACTATCGCTAAGGAAGTCGAGCTCGACGATCCGTTTGAAAACATGGGCGCTCAGCTTGTTAAGGAAGTTGCCACAAAGACAAACGATTGCGCGGGCGACGGTACAACGACCGCAACACTGCTCGCACAGGCTCTCATCCGCGAGGGTATGAAAAATGTAACATCGGGCGCTAACCCGATGGTCGTCAGAAAGGGTATCAAATCTGCTGTAGATACTGCGGTTGACGCTGTTAAGGCAAACTCCAAAAAGGTCACAGATTCCGATGAGATAAAGAGAGTTGCGGCTATCTCCGCGGCTGACGATTTTGTCGGCACACTTATAGCAGACGCTATGGAAAAGGTATCGCACGACGGTGTTATCACCATCGAGGAATCCAAGACCGCTGAGACATATTCCGAGGTTGTTGAGGGTATGCAGTTCGACCGCGGTTATATCACACCGTATATGGTAACTGATACGGACAAGATGGAGGCTGTGCTTGACGACGCTTCGATCCTTATCACAGATAAAAAGATCTCTAACATTCAGGAGATCCTGCCGCTTCTCGAGCAGATCGTCCAGTCGGGCAAGAAGCTGCTCATCATCGCTGAGGACATTGAGGGCGAGGCTCTCTCGACACTTATCGTCAACCGTCTGCGCGGCACATTCACCTGTGTTGCGGTCAAAGCCCCGGGATTCGGCGACAGAAGAAAAGAAATGCTCAGAGATATCGCTATCCTTACAGGCGGTCAGGTCATCTCCGAGGAACTCGGCCTTGAGCTTAAAGATACCACCATGGAACAGCTCGGCAAGGCTCGCCAGGTCAAAGTCACTAAGGAGAACACGATTATTGTTGACGGCGCAGGCAATTCCGACGATATTGCGGCGCGTGTTCAGCAGATCCGTTCGCAGATCGAAACAACAACCTCCGATTTCGATCGCGAGAAGTTGCAGGAGCGTCTTGCTAAGCTCGCAGGCGGTGTAGCTGTTATCAAGGTCGGCGCGGCAACAGAGATCGAAATGAAAGAGAAGAAGCTTCGCATTGAAGATGCTCTTTCGGCAACCCGTGCGGCAGTCGAAGAGGGAATCGTCGCAGGCGGCGGCACAGCTTTGCTCAATGCAATTCCTGCTGTTAAGAAGCTTGTTGATTCGCTCACAGGCGATGAAAAGACGGGTGCGGCTATCGTGCTGAAAGCTCTTGAAGAGCCGGTAAGACAGATCGCTCACAATGCAGGTCTCGAAGGCTCTGTTATCGTTGATAAGATCGTTTCTTCCGATAAGGTCAACTACGGTTTCGACGCTTATAACGAAGAATATGTCGATATGCTCAAGGCAGGTATTGTCGATCCTACAAAGGTCACCCGTTCCGCTCTTCAGAATGCGGCTTCGGTTGCGGCTATGGTACTCACAACAGAGTCGCTCGTTGCCGATAAGAAGGAAGACGCAGCGGCAGCCAACGCAGCAGCGGCTGCGGCAGGCGGCATGGGCGGTATGTATTGATCCGCAAACAAACAGAAGATATCCGTCGGTCGAAAATTCGACCGACGGATTTTTTTTTAAAATAAACCGATTTATAATCTGTCATGTTGCATAAACAAAGCGATGTTTTTTTACCAAAACGCTGAAAAAATAAACAACGCTTGAACCGCCTGAATTTGTGTGTTAATATGAACAAGGAGATTTATATTAAAGGAGCGATTGAATGAAAAAAACTATAAAGCTCGCGCTTTTTTCAGTGATAGTCGTGCTTGCAATGGCTATGCAGACAGCCGTTCCCGCATTCGTTCAGGCGGAATCGGATGACGCTGTTGCATTCTGCGACTGGTCGGGCGAGATAATCGGCGCGCGCACCCAGGGCTGGACAGCCCCCAACAATCAGAACATCAGCGATACAAAAAGCGCAATAAGCGTTTCAAACGGCTCGCTGACCTATAACACCGAGGGCATGACATATAATTGCCAGCACCTTCAGGTAGAAGTCGGAATGAACACTTCAGCCGCTTCTTCGGCGATCGCTGTCGCTAAAGCGACCGATCAGAGACTTCGCGTTACTTTTAAGCTTGATAAAGCCGAGTCGAGCAGCGGTGCTACCACCGTTAAATTCAAAATGTACTGCTTTGCGAACGGCGACTGGCAGAACGGTCCGACACTTATCGACGGCGGTGCTGAGATGAGCGCAGGAGAAACAAGAACATTCTATATCAATGTCAATGATGTCACAGTCATCCCCGACACGATCGCTATCAACGCGATGAACTACAATACAGGGCTCACCGCAATAAACTATACCGTTTCGAGCGTTTTGGCGGGCGGCAACGGTGCTACATACACGACCTCAAAGGAAGACAGCAATCTCCCAACAGTCGCTTATGAAGACTACGGCGACCTTATCAATCATCGTCTGCTCGGAGATGTTATTAAGGACGACGCTGTGAACACCGCCGATCTTCTGGCACTCAGAAAGCTGGTTTCCGGCTATGAGCTTGATACCGATGCCGACAGCGAAGCCGCAGATGTCTGGGAGGACGGCAAGATAAACGCTAAGGACGTCTATGCCGCTATTCAGACAGTCAACGGCGAGCGCACCGCTGTCCATCGTCCTGTCACAACTGACGGCGAGGCTAATTACAATCCGTATTACGACATGACCGACAGCGGCAATTATATCATCAACGGCAAGGAGTATTCGCTTGCCTTCTATGATGATTTCGAGGGCACAACATTAAACCGCAAGAAGTGGGAACGCTGCCCAGAGCAGGAACGCCACAACGGCAATGTATGGCGCAATGAAATGGTTTCGATGAACGGCAAGGGCTGTCTCGTTCTGTCCAATGCAGTCGATGAGGACGCGCCCGCGCGCTGCAAGAGCGGTGCTGTGCGCACTAAAGACCGCTTCTATAACAGCTACGGCTACTATGAGGCACGAGTGCTTCTTCAGCAGTATTCGCGTGGATTCTGGGGCGCATTTTGGATAATGCCCGATGCTATCGACACCGGTATCGACGGCGGATCGGACGGTACCGAGATCGATATTTTCGAGTCGGCATATCTTTATACCGATAAGGTTCAGCAGGGCATTCATTTCGACGGCTACGGAAGCCGCCATAAAACAGTCGGTCAGGCAACACGGGTTAATGATGTTTACTATGGCTATCACACCTTTGGTCTTTCGTGGGAGCCGGATAAATATGTGTTCTATGTCGATGGTAAGTGCACATACACTCTCAAAGAGGGCGATGTTATAAACGGCACAACTGTCAACATCTCTAAAGTCAAAAGCTATGTCAAGCTTTCTGTCGAGGCAGGCACATGGGCAGGCTCTTTTGATCCCGAAAATTCGCTCCATAATATTGACGGTATCACCGTTGATTATGTAAAGGTTTATAAGCCTGCCGAATAAAATCATCCGTAAAACAGCTCCGAGCAGTCGGGGCTGCTTTGTTTTGCGGCGGTTCTTGACTTTACACTCGATTTAATGTATAATATATCAAATAAGAGTGTATAATTTGAGGTGAAGGACTTGGATAAAAACTTTTTTAATGCCGCCGCAGAGGTGCTCTCAAAGGAGATCGAGAAAACAAATCATATCGATTCGCATTATTTCGAGCGTTACGGCGTTAAGCGCGGCCTCAGAAATGCAGACGGATCGGGCGTTCTTGCCGGACTGACAAATATCTGCTCTGTCCGCGGATATATGATGAACGACGCGGAGAAATATCCAATAGACGGTCAGCTTTTATACAGGGGCTATGATATAAACGATATTATCGAAAATTGTGAGCGCGAGAACCGTTTTTGCTTTGAAGAAGTCTGCTGGCTTCTTTTGTTCGGCGCACTTCCGAATAAAAAGCAGCTTTCGGGGCTGTGCGAAACTTTGGGAGAGCTACGCGAGCTTCCCGAGTATTTTGCGGAGGACATGATCCTCAAAGCACCGTCGCGCAATATCATGAATAAGCTCGCGCGCTCGACTCTCGCTCTTTATTCATATGATGACAACCCTGATGATATAAACATTTCCAATCTTCTGCGCCAGTCGCTCGAGATAATTGCGAGAATGCCCACTATCATGGCGTATTCCTATCAGGCAAAGCGCCGCCATTACGATAAAAAGAGTATGTTCTTCCACCCTGTCGATAAAAACCATTCGGCTGCCGAGATGATCCTTTCGGCTATCCGTGCCGATCGTAAATTCACAGAGGATGAAGCGAGACTTCTCGATGTCTGCCTGACTCTCCACGCAGAGCACGGCGGCGGTAATAACTCAACCTTCTCCGCCCGTGTGCTTTCCTCTTCGGGCACGGATACATATTCTGTAATCGCTGCAGCTATAGGCTCACTTAAAGGTCCGCGTCACGGCGGTGCAAACCTCAAAGTCGATGAAATGTTTGAGCATATCAAGCAGAATGTGTCCGACTGGACGAACGACGATGAGATCAGCGCCTATCTCATCAAGCTGATGAAGAAGCAGGCAGGCGACCGTTCCGGACTTATCTACGGCATGGGCCATGCTGTCTACACAAAGTCCGATCCGCGCGCAGTCATTCTCAAAAAGTATGCTCGCAGACTCGCTCATGAAAAAGGCTTTGGCGAGGAGTTTGACCTGCTCGAGCGTGTCGAACGGCTCTCGCCCGAGGTGTTCAGAGCGGTCAAGGGCTCAAGCAAAATCATCTGCGCGAATGTCGATTTTTATTCGGGTCTTGTTTATAAAACTCTCGGTATCCCGTCTGATCTGTTCACACCGCTTTTCGCAGTTGCAAGGACTGCCGGCTGGTGCGCTCACAGGATCGAAGAAACATTGACCGGCAACCGCATTATCAGACCGGCATATAAAAGCACATTCAGCCAAGCTGCGGAATATATTCCGCTTGATAAAAGATAACTCTCGAAAGGCGGAATCAATTTGAAAACCAAAGCGATAGTTTCATCGGTGATCTTCAGCGTGCTCACTGCGATAACAGTCGTTGTGAGGATCATGCAAAACGCGGCTATGATCGACCCGAAAACAGGCTTTTATTATAAGGAATACGAGGCTTTTGAACCGGTCTTTCTGATAACGATATTCGCGCTGATGATCGCATATTTCATCATTGCGATGCTTTCATCGAAAAATCCGCCGCTGGGCGACAGCTATATCGTCTCCCGTCCGCTCGGCTTTATGACGCTCATGCTCGCCGCCGTTGCAGGCGTGAGATGTGTGCAGTATGTTTTGAAAATGGCTACTATCTCGGTCAGCGATTATTTTCTGCTTGCGGCTTATGCGGTCTTTTTCATCTTCTGTGTTGCCTACGGTGTCATGCTCATTTGCGGCAAAAAAGCACCGTCGGAACTGTTTTTGATCCCGAGCCTGTTCGGTGCTGTCCGTTTCACGGTCACATTTATAAGCTATGTCGATGTTATCAAAGTCACAGATATAATTCTCACAATAACAATGCTCGGTGTCACAATGATGTTCTGGCATATGTTCTCGAGAGTCAATGCGGGCATGGCATCCAAATCGACGGTTAAAATGCTCTATGGCTTCGGTTTTCCGGCTGCTTTGCTTTGCTTTGCTTGCTCGGTTCCGAAATACTATGTTAATTGGTTCATGCCGAACACAGGAATCCACATCTCCGAACACATCTCGTATTTCGATTTTGCAAGCGGCATTTATATAACAGTGTTCCTTATTATGACACTTTTTGCCTTGCCGGAGTCAAGAGAGGACGATTAAGAAACAAAAATGAGTATATTCAAACGCAGAAAAAAGAATCATAACAGCGATATCCTTGCGATCGCGAGCCATCGTCTTTTGAAATATGTTTCCTCGCGCGATGAAAACGGCAGTGAGATCGTTCTCGGCAAGGACGGCAGAATAAATGTTAAAGACGGCGTTTTGTATGTCACTTGCGAGGGTAAGGATGTTTTTTGCTGCGACACCGAAACGATGGAATTTGGTGAGCTTTTAAGCAGAGAAGGCGTCAGAATAGTCGGCATTGATAAGAACGGGATCAAGCGCTCTGTCGTTTGTAAATACTATTGAGAATGAAAAGATTTTTGTCATTTTTTGCGGCGGTGATTTTGTTTGCCGCCGTTTTGTGCGGCTGCAGCAGCGAAGATACGATCGCCGATTATCCTGTCACTGTCGGCGGCTGCACGCTTGATAAAGCACCGTCTAAGGTCGCCGTGCTGTTTAGGCAGGCGGCGGATGCTGTTTGCATGATGGGCGGCGGTCTTCGTCTATGCGGTGTGCCGAACGGCTATTTAAGCGAAGACGCGCCTGCCGCAGCTTCGATCGGCACGGTCGCTGCGCCCGATATTGAGCGGATAAAAGCCGTTTCTCCCGATGTTCTGATAACAACATCGTTTACATCGGATATTGCGCTGTCCGAGCTGTATGACGCGGGTATCAAAGTTGTAAGGCTGGACGCTCCGTATTTGCAAAGCGAATTGCCTGAATTTTATTCCTCGCTCGGCATAGTGCTTTCCGGAAATGTGTCGGGAAAGACGGCGGCGGAAAATTCGTATGAAATTCTCAAAAGCAATGTGGAAGCGGCGGCAGAGGAGTATTCGATCCCGACCGAGCCGATGAATGCCGTGTTTTTCTCCCAAGGCTCCTACGAGTTCGGCGATGATACACTGATAGCGGAGCTTTTCAGTATTTGCGGACTGAGGATCGGCAAAACTCCGGAAATCGTTGTTTGCGATACTTCGTCTGAATCGAAAGTGCCGGAGAAATATCCGTACGCTCGGATAATAACAGTAGATTTCAGTGCAAACGATCTTTGCGGCAACGGCGCAGTATCCGCCGTAAAGTCACTTTGCAGTGCGCTTTACGGCGAAAAATAAAATTTCTATCGAATATTGTTCAAAAAAATAAAAAAATTGCTTGACAACTTAAATTAAATGTGGTATAGTATTTAAGCGTCAAGTAAACGCGCTGGTGTAGCTCAGTTGGTAGAGCAGCTGATTTGTAATCAGCAGGTCGGGGG
>CAVGWP010000008.1:0-31180 GCA_963633095.1 bacterium
AGCGCTTTGCGGATTGAAGTTGACAGTTTGCAAAGCACTTTCTTTTTTACAACCAATTTTCATCACCGTCCTTTTACTTCGACATATATTATACCGCATTTTATAAAATAAAGCAATAGTATACAAAATTATCAAGCAATATATTGAAGACAACGCCGATAGCAGCACTGCATATTGTGTGTTCTTGCCGCAAAAGCTCAGACCTTGAGTGTGAAAACACACGAAATCTTTGTAATACACGCAAGCTGTCTCCCGCCGGCGATAAAATCCTAAAGGCTCAGAATGAATATAAACCACAGATAAGACAAGACCGCGGAGCTGTTCCGCGGTTTTTTTGTTGTACAGAAAATAGTACAGATTAAAATTTATAATTAGGTTACAATTTAAGGGGTAAAATCGCTTGTAAAAGGCAAGGGCTTGTGGTATAATTAATCTGTATAGTTATGATCAAGGGATCGTTTTTTTACGATAAGTAAAGGAAGGTTTAATAAATGTCCACAGATTTAGGCATCGATCTCGGCTCGCGGCGCACTGTCATTTATTCAGGCAAGACCGCCGTGCTGGACGAGCACACAGCCATATCCTACGAAACACATACAGGCAGGCTTATCGCCGCCGGAACAGACGCATACATGATGACAGGCAGAACGCCTCATTCTATAACCGCAGTCACCCCGATCAAAAACGGCAGAATAGCCGAATACGATCTTGCTGAAAGTATGCTGACCGCATTTGTAAAAAGCGTTGCAAAAGGCAGCATGATGAAGTCGAGAATCATAGCGGCGGTGCCGAGCGATCTTGATGATATGCCGAAACGCTCATTTTACAACATCTGCTATGCGGCGGGCGCGAGAGATGTCTGCCTTATCGAAGCCCCTGTTGCGGCGGCGATCGGCATCGAAGCCGACTTCACAACGCCGCGCGGTACATTCATCGTCGATATAGGCTCAGGCACAACAGATATCGCGGCGCTCTCCATGGGCGGACTTGTTAAGTGCGAGTCTGTGCCCACCGCGGGCGACAGCTTTTCAGCCGCTATTGGGCGCTACATAAAAAGAGAGCATAATGTCCTGATCGGGCCGCACACCGTCGAGCGTATCAAGCGCCAGATCGGATGTGTCGTTCCGCGTCCGCTCGAGCTTACACTCACATCAAAGGGAAGACATCAGTTCTCCGGAATGCCGCAGACATTCGAGATAAACACCAATGAAATGATAACCGCAATGTACGATACGGCGGCAGGAATTTGTCAGGCGATAACAAGAGTGCTTGAGAAAACTCCGCCTGATATCGCGGGCGATGTCTCGGATCACGGTATAATTCTCATCGGCAGCGGCAGTCGGCTTTACGGTCTTGATAAGTTCATCACATCATACACGGGCCTTAAAGTCCGCACAGTGGATAATCCGAAAAGGTGCGTCGCAAGAGGTACATCAATGGCGTTCAAACGCTTTCGCAGACTCAAGGAGGGCGGCTACAAATTCAAGTCGCTCGAGGAAGTCTCGCAGTAATATCAAGAAAGGAACGGTACGGCGGTCAGCCGGTATCGCAGGCTTCAAAATGATCAAAAAATCATCACTCCTTGTATTGTGCCTGTGCGTGTTGCTCGGCTTTTCCGGGTGCGACGGTATTTTCGCCGCTCCGGGCGATCTTATCAGCCCTCCGAAGCTGGAGGGGTCGCTTTCGGGATTGGACGAAGCGCTCCAAGCGGCGATCGGCGAAAAATACGAATTTGCATATCCCGAATCGGGCGACTATCTTTCTTCCTGCATAACAAAGGATCTCAACGGCGACGGGGAAGACGAAGCACTGATCTTCTATATCCCGAAGAATGACGGCGTTGTCCACATGAACCTGTTTGTAAGGAAGGACGGCGGCTGGCATTCGGTGAGTGATATAAACACGCTCAGCTTCAGCGTTGAGAGAGTTTTGTTCGACAACCTTTGCGGCGACAGCAAGCTCGAAATAGTCGTCAGCACAAGACTTTATACATCGTCCGCAAGCGCGACAAAGCAGGTGCTTGTCTACTCGTATGAGGACGGTGCGCTCGCAAACAGATTTCAGGAAGAATGCGGCGATTTCGCAGTCTGCTCCATGCTCGACGACGGGTATCGCCAGATCGTCACTTTTAAGATAGACGCCGCGCAAAATTATGCTTTGGAGTCGGGAACAAATAAGTCGTCTGCCGCAACACCCAACACCGCAAGAATTTGTTCGCTCAATACCGCCGCAGGTCAGAGCACCACTGTTTACAGCGTCGGCGAGGCTCAGCTCGATCCGGGTGTTTCATCGATCGCGGCAGTCACTGCCGGCAAGGTCGGCGAGATGAACGCCTTGTATATTGACACCGCACTCGGCAACGGCTCTATGGCGACCTCGCTTCTGATCTACGACAGCAAACAAGAAAAAATATTGAATCCGCTTTTCGATACCGCTTCCGGCAACAACAGCGTAACGCTCAGAACAAGTGCTGTTTTAAGCCGCGATATCGATTCCGATGGTGTTGTGGAGATCCCTGTGAGCCACCGCATGGCAGACGGAAACACTTCTGCCGAGGATATGCCCGTTTCCTGGATGGCTTATGAAAACGGCAAGCTCACCGTTAAAACTGAGGGCTATTATAATTCGGTTTATAAATACTATTTCAGCGCGCCCGAAAAGTGGCTCAGTTCGATCTCGATCGATACTGAGGACGACGGACTCACAAGAGTATACACCGTTTATCCCACTGATAAAGCAAACGCAGGCGCAAGGCTGTGCACTGTTACCGTTCGCCGGAAACAGCAGAGCGACAGCTCGTCGGAACAGGCATCGGGCGCGACATATTCTTCAAAGAAATATGATTTTTATGTCAAGCTGTCCGACACGATGCCGAAGGACTACGCGCAGGGCATACAAACGGTGACAGATTCATTCACCGTGCTTGAATAAACAGCATCACCGAAAGGAACTGATATAATGAAAAAAATTCTTGTGGTTGAGGACGAAGCGGCTATCAGAGAATTTGTCGTTATCAACCTTAAACGCGCAGGCTATGAAACTATTGAGGCGGATTGCGGCGAGAAAGCGCTTGAGCTTTTTGCCGGTAATCCCGATATTCATGTTATTCTGCTTGATATCATGATGCCCGGAATCGACGGATTTACCGTCTGCAAGAATGTCAGAGCGAAAAATCCGCAGGTCGGTATTATCATGCTTTCCGCAAAATCGCAGGAGATGGATAAGGTGTCGGCACTCATGACGGGAGCGGACGATTATATGACAAAGCCGTTCAGCCCATCCGAATTGCTAGCGAGAGTCGATTCGCTCAACCGCCGTGTTGAAATGCTCACAGGCGGCGCGGGTGCGGTCCTAACCGATAAATTGGAGCTCGGCGAATTTTCGCTTGATCTTCGCCGCCGTATCCTCAAGAAAAACGGTCAGGAGATAGAGCTCACCCCTGTTGAATTTCAGATAATCGAATATCTTTTCTCGAATCCCGAAAAGGCGCTCGACCGCACCGACATTTTAAAAAGAGTGTGGGGAGAATCGTATATCGGTGAGGAAAAGATAGTCGATGTCAATGTTAGAAGGCTTCGCATGAAAGTCGAGGACGATCCGTCTGTCCCGCGCCATCTATTGACAGTCTGGGGCTGCGGCTATAAATGGTCGGTAAAATAAACGAAACGGAGATAAAGAATGCCTAAAAAGCCGAAAAGCCTGAAATGGCGCTGGTTTGTCGATGTATTCGGCGTTATCGTGGCAGTCGTCGTGCTGGCTCTCACCGTTTGTTCGGTCATGATAAGCAGCTCATATTACACTGCAGTGAGAACCGACTTAAACTCCCGTATCCGCATGGCGACAGGCATACTCGGAGACTATGCCTCATCGAGCGAGGCGGAGTTTGACAAAGCCGCGCAAAACTTCATAAATAACTACACCGACCGCAAAACAGCGGAGGTGCAGGTGATAAATTCATCGGGCAGAATAATCGCTTCGTCGCTCGGCGTTATTCAGGATTATTCTCTGCCGGGCGGTTTCAGCCGCACCGGAACCTACGGTGATATCTATGAATACGTCGGCAAGATCGGCAATGAAAAGATCATGCTCATGACTGCGGATATGTACGATGAATCGGGTGCGGTGTTCGGCTCGGTGAGATTTGCGGTGTCGCTCGATCGGATCGATAATCAACTGCTAAAAAATATTATAGTGATATTATCCGCAGGGCTTGTTGTTATCGGGCTCGTTATGCTCACAGGTCTTTTCTTCATCCGTTCGATAATCTCGCCTGTCAAAAAAGTCACCCATGCGGCGCAGACTATTGCCGCAGGCAAGTTCGACGAACGAATAGACGCCGAAAAGCAAAGCGGAGAGATAGAAGCACTTTGCGATTCGATAAATTTTATGGCGCAGGAGCTTGCCGCCGCCGACAGTGTTAAAAACGAGTTTATTTCATCGGTATCGCACGAACTGCGAACACCTCTCACGGCTATAAAGGGCTGGGGAGAAACGATCCGCGACAGCGGAGTTTCCGACCCTCTTATACTCGATAAGGGTATCAACATAATAATAAATGAATCCGAGAGAATGACAGGACTTGTAGAAGACCTGCTTGATTTCTCAAGGCTCGAATCGGGCAGACTCAAAATAAACCCGACCGAGATCGACATTTCCGAGCCGCTCACAGAGGCAGTCGGGATGTATGAGGAGGCGGCGTCAAAGCTCGGTGTTGTTATAAACTTCACCTTGCCGAACAATCTGCCGAAGGTGCTTGCCGATAAAAACCGCTTAAAGCAGGTTTTCATCAATGTTATCGACAATGCAGTGAAATATTCAACAAACGGCGGAACAGTCACAGTCGAGTGCAGTCTGCACGATGTTTTTGTCCGCGTGACGGTCAGAGACATGGGCTGCGGTATTGCGAAAGAGGATCTGCCGAGAGTTAAAGAAAAGTTTTATAAAGCGAATAAAACGGTCAGAGGCTCGGGTATCGGGCTTGCAGTTGCCGATGAGATCGTCCGTCAGCACAACGGATTTCTGGAGATCGATTCGGTCGAGGGCTACGGTACGACAGTTATGATAGAGCTGCCGTTTATTCCGGAGGAAGCATCGTCCGGAGAATAAATAAAAAAGGATCGGTACTGAAAAGATGTCAGATAAAAACGAATACAAAAGAACATCGATAGGCGGTCAGGCTGTTATCGAGGGCGTTATGATGCGCGGCCCGCACAAGACAGTGCTTGCAGTGCGGCATTTGACGAGCGGCGAGATCATAACGGAAGATGTCGCAGGATTCAATAAAAAGCCGCCGAAGATACTGCGCGTCCCGATAATCAGAGGAGTTTACAACTTCATTTTATCAATGATAGTCGGCTATAAAACTCTTATGCGTTCGGCAGACCTTTCGGGAATGACCGAGCTTGAGGAAGAGGAAAAGCAGGAAAAAAAGCACAGTCACGACAGCGACGGATCCGCCGAAAAATCAGAGCCTAAAAAGCTCAGCGGCGTGCTTATGAGCATTGTAATGGGTATCTCCGCAGTGCTCGGTATCGCGCTCGCGGTGGTGCTGTTCATGTGGCTTCCCACATGGCTGTTCAACCTTATGTCGGGCGGCATAAAATCCGCTGTCGGCTGGGAAATGGCTAATTGGCGCCCGCTGATCGAGGGCATTATGAAGCTTATTATATTTTTGAGCTATCTTGCGATAGTCTCGCAGATGAAGGACATAAAAAGGGTGTTCAAATACCACGGTGCGGAGCATAAAACCATCTTCTGCTACGAACACGGGCTTGAACTCACAGTCGAGAATGTCCGCCGCCAGATCCGCTTTCATCCGAGATGCGGTACATCGTTCATGTTTTTGATGATAATTGTCGGCATTCTCATCTCAACTGTCATTGTTCTGGTGTTCCCTCATGTCGCGGATTATACTTATGTCTGGGTTCCTGTTAAGATACTGCTTGTTCCGCTTTTCTGCGGCATAGGCTATGAGCTTATCAAGTTCTGCGGCAGACACGATAATTTACTCACCAGAATTATCGCCGCCCCCGGTCTATGGGTTCAGCGGCTCACAACAAAGGAGCCGGACGATGATATGATCGAAGTCGCAATAGCTTCGATGAAGCCGGTCATTCCCGAAAACAACGAGGACGATCGCTGGTGACATTAAGGGAGCTTATCCGAAAGACAAGGTCTGAGCTTTCGGGCGAAAACGCAGACTTTGAAGCTCGGCAGATGGTCTTTTCCGCTTGCAAAACAGACGCTACGCGCTTGTTGCTTTGCGACAGGCAGGCGACCAACAGCGAGCAGGCGGCCATCGATGGGTTTGTGAAAAGAAGAAACGCAGGCGAGCCGCTTTATTATATTCTGGGTGCTGCCGAGTTTTATTCGATCCCGCTTAAAGTATCGAGCGATACTCTGATCCCACGGCAGGACAGCGAGCTGATAGTCGATCTTGCGCTCGGCTATGCAAAGGAAAACTCGGTGAAGACGGCGTGCGATCTTTGCTCGGGCAGCGGTGCTATCGGAATAGCTTTCAGCGAAAATTCCGGCGTTCATACCGATTGCGTCGAGCTGTACGACGGCGCGTTTAACATTCTCAGCGAGAATGTAAAGCGTTTTAAAAACGCTTTTGCCGTGCAGGCAGACGCTTTGAATTTTGATCTTTCGGGCTACGAGCTTATCACCTGCAATCCGCCTTATATCGCACAGTCAGAGCGGCAAACGCTCTCAAAAGAGGTCATGAACGAGCCCGAAACAGCGCTTTTCGCGCCCGAGGGCGGACTGATGTTTTACCGCGTTATTTCGGGTAATCCGAAAAGCGGGGCGCATATCATTTATGAGATAGGCTTTTCTCAGGCAAAAAGCGTTTGCGAAATACTTTCAAAAAGCGGTTTTCGTGATATTAAAACGCATAAGGACTTGAACGGACTTGACCGTGCGGTCGAAGCGACAAAAATTTAAATTTTTCGTAAAATTTGCTTTAACAAATTCAATTTCGATATATAATCAATATAGAAGGACGGTATTTAAACATGGCTGACAATAAAGCAACCGAAAAGAAAAAGGCGCTCGAAACAGCGCTTTCAAACATTGAAAAGCAGTTCGGCAAGGGAGCCGTTATGCGCCTCGGCGAGAACGCCGCAATGAATGTTGAGGCTATCTCAACAGGTTCTCTCTCGCTTGATCTCGCGCTCGGTATCGGCGGCGTTCCGAAGGGCAGGATCATCGAGATCTACGGTCCGGAATCCTCGGGTAAAACGACTATTGCGCTTCATGTTGTTGCGGAATCGCAGAAAAGCGGCGGAACCGCTGCATTCATTGATGTTGAGCATGCGCTCGATCCGGAGTATTCCGCGGCACTCGGCGTTGATATCGATTCATTGCTCGTTTCTCAGCCGGACACAGGTGAACAGGCTCTTGAGATTTGCGAAGCACTCGTGCGTTCAAACGCTGTCGATGTAGTTGTTGTGGACTCTGTTGCCGCGCTCGTCCCGAGAGCCGAGATAGAGGGTATGATGGGCGATTCTCATGTCGGTCAGCATGCACGTCTTATGTCGCAGGCACTCAGAAAGCTCACAGCCTGCATTTCAAGATCAAACTGCGCAGTTATCTTCATCAATCAGCTTCGTGAAAAGATAGGCGTTGTCTACGGCAATCCCGAGGTCACAACAGGCGGCAGGGCATTGAAGTTCTATGCGAGCGTTAGGATCGATATCCGCCGTCTCGAAACACTCAAGGTTCAAGGCGAAATGGTCGGCTCGCACACAAGGGCAAAAATTGTTAAAAACAAGGTCGCACCGCCGTTTAAAGAGGCAGAGTTCGATATTATGTACGGTGAAGGCATCTCCCACGAGGGCGAGCTTATCGACCTCGGCGTTAAAGCGGAGATAATCAAAAAGAGCGGTGCTTGGTTCTCTTACAATGATCAGAAGATCGGTCAGGGCAGAGACAACGCAAAGATCTTCCTTATAAACAACCCCGATATTGCAAAAGAGATCGAGCAGAAAATCATTGAAAATAAGGATAAGATCATCACAACACGCAAATTAAAGCCGGCTCTTGCGGCAGCGGCAAAAGTAGAGACTGCCGAGACGGAAAAGCCTAAGATCCCGAAGATCGATATCGACATCGCTGTTGAGGACTGATGACGATACTTGAAATAAAGCGCGCAAAAAAGCACTGCTTTATGATAGTGACCGATGAATGTGAGTTTTTGCTCGACTGCGATACCGTCACCGAACATTGCCTTAAAAAAGGCGTTCGGCTCAGCGAGGAGCAGGCAGAGGGCTTAAAGCTCCATTCCGATTGCGTGCGCGCATTGTCAAAAGGCTCATGGCTGTTGTCGCAGCGCGACTACACGGTCAAAGGCCTGAAGGAAAAATTAAAGCCGGATTTCAGCGAGTATGCGGTTTTGTATGCCGTGGGGTCGCTCGAAGAGGTCGGCGCACTTGATGATCGGCGGTATGCCGAGAATGCGGCGAGGTATCTTGCGGAGTATAAGTCGCTGTCGAGAAAGTCGATAGCGAGGGAACTCATCTTAAAAGGCGTCGGCGCGGATATTGCTTATCAGGCGGCGCAGGAACTTGAATACGATCAGATCTCAGCTGCGGTAAGGCTTATAGGATCTAAGTATAAAAACTTTTCAGAAGACGAAAAAATCAAGCGCCGAATGGTTTCGGCACTGCTTCGGCGGGGTTTCAGCTACTCGCAGATAAACGAAGCGGCAGAACGGATCAACGGAGGAACGAATGGCATATAAAGTTGGAATGGTATCGCTCGGCTGCCCGAAAAATCAGGTGGATGCCGAGGTCATGCTCGCAGACCTTAAAAATGACGGATTTGAAATAACAAACGACGAATCCAAAGCAGACGCGATAATCGTCAACACCTGCGGCTTCATTGAGGATGCGAAACGCGAAGCAATAGATAATATTTTGGAAGTCGCGCAGCTTAAAAAGACAGGCAAGCTGAAAGCACTTATCGTTTCGGGCTGTCTTGCTCAGCGCTATAAGGACGATATGAAAAAAGAAATGCCCGAGATCGACGCTATCGTCACACTCGGCAAAAACGGCGACATCTGCCGTATCGTGAGGGACGCTGTTAAGAATAACGAAACCAAGGTGTATGACGCTCCGCTTTTTTGTCTGCCTCTCGGCGGCGAGCGTTTGCTGACAACACCGAAGTATACGGCGTATTTAAAAATTGCGGAGGGGTGCGATAATCGCTGCACATATTGCGCTATCCCGATGATCAGAGGACAGTACCGCTCAAGGGTGCTTGAAGATATTATCGATGAAGCGAAGTCTCTTGCAAAGCGCGGAGTCAAGGAGCTCACCGTTGTCGCACAGGATACCACCCGCTACGGCGAGGATATCTACGGCGAGGGCAGGCTGCCTCAGCTATTGAATGAGCTGTGCGCGATCGACGGTATCGAGTGGATCAGGGTGCTCTATACCTATCCCGAGCGGATAACGGACGAACTTTTGGACACGGTTGCAAATCAGCCGAAGGTGCTTAAATATCTCGATATCCCGATACAGCATGCGTCCGACAGCGTTTTAGTGCGAATGAACCGCCGCTCGAATAATGCACAGCTTTACAGTCTTATTAAAAAGATCAGAGAAAAAGTGCCGAATATAACGCTCAGAACGACAATGATCGTCGGCTTCCCCGGCGAGAGCGACGAGGATTTCACAACTCTTTGCGAGTTTGTAAAAGCCGTCCGATTCGACAGGCTCGGTTGCTTCATATATTCTCCCGAAGAGGGAACGCCTGCAGCTGAATTTCCCGATCAGATCCCCGAGGATATAAAACAGCGCAGATACGAAGTCGTGATGGCGGAGCAGTCTGTCATCAGCGAGGAACTCACAGCGCAGAAGATCGGCACTGTCGCACAGGTGCTGGTCGAGGGGTATGACCGCCTTAATAAATGCTACTACGGCAGATCAAAGTCGGACGCTCCCGATATCGACGGCAAGGTGTTCTTCCAAAGTGCGTTTTCGCCGTCTGCAGGCGACATTGTGCAAGTCAAGATAACCGACAGCGTCGAATACGATCCGATAGGTGAACAGATCAAAGAATAAATCCCTTTTCGAAAGGACCGGATATTTATGAACACTCCGAATAAGCTCACGCTGATAAGAGTTATCATCGCGCCTGCTGTGCTGATAGTTATGCTTATCGATTTCGATTATAATATGGCAGTGTCGCTCGGACTTTTTGTGCTGGCATCGTTGACAGATATGTTTGATGGCTTGCTCGCCAGAAGAAACAACCAGGTGACGACTTTCGGCAAATTCCTCGACCCGATAGCGGATAAACTGCTTGTTTTCGCCGCTTTGCTCGGTCTTATCGGTCGGGAAAACTGCGTTTTCGGAATAGTCTTCATCATATTCATAGCCGTTGCAAGAGAACTGCTTGTCGCGTCGGCGAGAATGCTCGCCGCGTCCGACGGCAATGTTATAGCTGCAGATATCTGGGGCAAAATGAAAACAGTCGCTCAAATGGCGGCGATAATTGCGGTGCTTGTATTCGAGCAGATAAAAGTCTGCTTTGAGATCGGGCAGACAGTCGAGAGCACATTTTATATCATCGGCTCGGTTCTTATGTGGGTCAGTGCGCTGCTCACAGTCATTTCGGGCACAAATTATCTGCTTGCCTGCAAAAAATATGTTATGCAGAGTAAATGACGGTGGACAATTTAACAAAAGTGTGATACAATCTATATTATAAAGTGAAAAGCGTTAAACGGGAGAAGTAGACCGCGCGTGACCGAACAGAGAGCGCCGCCGCAGGCTGGAAGCGGCGTCGGGTAAGGCGGTTGAATGCACCTGTTTGCTTGCGGCAGGAAAGGTGACGAGTATTGCCGTGCGGTTGGCGTCGTTATCCGCCGAATGAGCAACAAACAGGAGTGGAACCGCGAATTTTTCGCCTCCGTCGGGATTTTTCCGGCGGGGTTTTTGATTTTTAAGTGAAAAGGTGAGAAGAATTGTTCGATAATATAAAGGAGGATATAAAAGCTGTTAAAATGCGTGATCCCGCCGCGAGATCAACGCTTGAGATATTGCTTTTGTATCCGGGAGTAAAAGCGGTCAGAATGCACCGCAGAGCAAACTTTTTTCAGCGGCATAATATGAAATTCATTGCCCGTTGGATCTCTCAGCGGTGCGTGCGCAAGACCGGTATCGAGATCCATCCGGGTGCTACTATCGGGAAAAGACTGTTTATCGACCACGGCGTTGGCGTTGTCATCGGCGAGACTGCCGAAATAGGCGACGATGTGACGATCTATCAGGGAGTCACTCTCGGCGGCACCGGCAAGGACACAGGCAAGCGCCACCCGACTATCGGCAACGGCGTTATGATAGGCTCGGGCGCAAAGGTCCTCGGCCCGTTCAAGGTCGGCGATAATGCTAAGATAGCGGCAGGTGCGGTCGTGCTTGAGGAGGTTCCGCCCGATTGCACAGCGGTCGGAGTACCTGCAAGCGTTGTCCGCATGAACGGCGAACGGGTCTGCGATTCGCTCGATCAGATCCATGTTCCCGACCCGGTATCGCAGAGGATCTGCCAGCTCGAATGCAGACTGAAAAAGCTCGAAAAACAGCAAACGGAGGAATAACACAATGCTGATCTACAATTCGCTGACAAGAAAAAAAGAGGAATTCAAGCCCCACAGCGGCAATAAAGTCAATATGTACACCTGCGGCCCGACAGTGTATCATTTCGCGCATATCGGAAATCTTCGCACATATATCATGGAAGATGTGCTGGAGAAGTATCTGCGCTTTGCGGGGTACGATGTAAACCGAGTTATGAATATAACCGATGTAGGCCACTTATCGAGCGACGCCGATACAGGCGAGGATAAAATGCTCAAGGGCGCAAAAAGAGAGCACAAATCGGTGATGGAAATAGCGAAATTCTACACCGACGCTTTCTTTTCCGATTGCGAAAAGCTCAATATCAAGCGTCCCGATGTCGTTGAGCCTGCAACCTCGTGTATCCCTGAGTTTATAAAAATGGTGCAGGGACTGCTCGATAAGGGCTATGCTTATATCGCGGGCGGAAATGTCTATTTCGACACCTCAAAGCTCGAGCAGTATTATGTCTTTAATAATTTCGATGCGGACGATCTTGCAATCGGCGTACGCGACAGTGTTGACGAAGATGTGCATAAACGCAATAAGACCGATTTTGTTCTTTGGTTCACAAAATCCAAATTCGATGATCAGGAGCTTAAATGGGAAAGCCCGTGGGGTATCGGTTATCCCGGCTGGCATATCGAATGTTCCGCTATCAGCTTAAAGCACAACGGCGAATATCTTGATATCCATTGCGGCGGTATCGATAATCAGTTCCCCCACCACACAAACGAAATAGCGCAGTCGGAAGCATATATCGGCCACCACTGGTGCAACTATTGGTTCCATGTCCTGCACTTAAACACCCAAGGCGGCAAAATGAGCAAATCGAAGGGTGAATTTCTCACAGTTTCTTTGCTCGAAGAAAAGGGCTATGATCCGCTTGCGTATCGCTTTTTCTGCCTGCAATCGCATTATCGCAAGGCGCAGGAGTTCTCGTTTGAAGGACTTGAGAACGCCGAGGTCGCATATAAAAAGCTGCGCTCGCGCATTTCGTCGCTCGATAAGTCGGGCGATGTCGATAAAGCCGCGGCTCAGCCGTTTATCGATAAGTTTAACGACGCGCTCGGCAACGACCTCAATACATCTCTCGGCATCACGGCGGTTTACGATGTCCTGAAAGCTGACATTTCGGATGCTGAGAAACGCTATATCATCGAAAAGTACGATAGTGTTTTGTCGCTCGGGCTGCTCGACGGCGAGGATATTGCAGAGCCGCATGAGGACGCAGAGAAGATCGAAAAGCTCATATCAATGCGTGCGGAGGCTAAAAAACAGCGTGATTTCCAAAAGGCGGACAGTATCCGCGACGAGCTCACCGCAATGGGCATTGTGATAAAAGACACAAGAGAAGGCACAGTCTGGTCGAGGGCATAAGAAATTTTAAAATGAAAGGAGGCGAGCGGAAATGGGCAAGCGCGGAGAACGAAAAAAGCAAAAGCAAAAGCGCAGGCAGAGAGAGCTTGCGAGAGAGATCGCGAATCACCGCCTTGAAAAACTCAGAAAAGAGGAGTATGAAAAGGCGATAGAGCGCGGTGAAACACCGCCGAAACCCGAAAAAACAAAGAAGGAAAAACGCCGCTCGGCTTTCCTTTACATCATCATTCTGATATTGCTTATCCTCGGACTCGCGATCATGTTTTATCCCTCGATCAGCGATATCATAACAAAAAAGAGTCAGATCTCCGTTATCAATAAATACGATGATAAAGTTCTCACAATGACCGATGAGGAGCTGCAAAAGCAGTGGGAACAGGCGGTCGAATATAATAAGCAGGCGGATAAGCAGAACTATGAGAATATCCTCACCTTAGAGGGAGATGTCATGGCTTATGTCGAGATACCGAAGATCAATGTTAAACTGCCTGTTTATCACACAACGAGCACCCGTTCGCTTCAGCTCGGTCTCGGCCATATCGAGGGTTCGTCGTTCCCTGTCGGCGGTATAAATACCCACTGTCTGATAACGGGACACACGGGAATCGCACAGTCTGAAATGTTCGATGACCTTATCGATATCCAAAAGGGCGATGAATTTTATATCCATGTTCTTAATAAAAGGCTGGCTTATAAAGTTGTGGATGTGTTTATTATCGAACCTGAGGACACTTCGCGCCTTGCGATCGAGCGCGGCAAGGATCTTTGCTCGCTGATAACCTGCTATCCCTATGGTATAAATTCGCACAGGCTTGTTGTAAGAGGCGAGCATTTTGACGCCGATGATACAACAAAGCAGGAAATAAAGAAGGTCGAGGTGCCGGACAGCACCCAGAGAACAGTCGTTGTTCCCGGCGGTCAGAATGAAAGCGTCAGCGAGGTTTCGAGCCAGAGCGTGTTCCTCGGACCTTGGGGAATACTTCTGCCGTCGCTGCTGCTGATAATCATAACCTGCATTTTGATAATCATTCGTAAAATGCGAAAGAAAAAGCAAAAGGAGAAGGAAGATGAACCGCCGGAAGAACCGCCAAACGGACAAGACGACAGCGAGACCGAAGAAAAGCAAGCTTAAAATTGTGCTCACGATCATCGCTGCCTTGATGCTGCTCGCGGGAATAGGCGTGCTGACCTTTCCTTATGCCAATGATTTTTTCAACGATCTTAAAACAGCGGAGGATATCGAGCATTTTGATGAGACGCGCTGTGATGAGACAGTTACCGATTCGCATAAGACCTATCTGCCCGAGCTTTACGAGGCTTTCAGGCAGTACAACGAAAACCTTTACAAAACAGGTCAGAGCGATCTGAAAGACCCGTTTTCCTATGAAAAATCGGATTTCGATCTCTCGAAATACGGTATTGAAAATAATATGGTCGGATATCTGAAGATCCCGAAAATGGACCTTCAGATATCCATAAGGCTCGGTGCTTCGAAATATAATATGAACTACGGCGCCGTCCATCTCTCCAAAACATCTATGCCAATCGGCGGCAACAACACAAACTGCGTTATTGCTGCTCACCGCGGATGGGACGGCAAGAAGATGTTTCGGTATATCGATAAGCTCGAAGTAGGAGACGATGTTTATCTCACAAACTCGTGGGAAACTCTGCACTATAAAGTGAGCGAAATAACAAAAATTCTGCCGAACGATATAAAAAAGGTGCTTATTCAGAAAAACCGCGATATGCTGACCCTGTTCACCTGCACACCGTATCGCGTAAATTCGCATCGCTATGTCGTTTATTGCGACAGGGTCGTATGAAGGAAGGAATTTAAAATGTCTATTTTAAAAGGCGAAAAATTTGTCGGCCGACCGAATGATTTGAACAGACTCGAAAAAGAGAAAGCTGTCTATGATCTGCTCGATCGGCTCGGCGTGCATTATGAGGGCGTCGATCATGATCCGCTCGTTTCGGCGCAATGCGGCGAGTGCGATGAAATAGCCGAGGCTCTCGGAGTTCATATCTGTAAAAATCTATTTTTGTGCAACCGCAAAAAGACCGAGTTTTATATGCTCACGCTCCCCGGCGAAAAGCACTTTGTAACAGCCGATTTTTCAAAGCGTATCGGCGTTTCAAGGCTTTCTTTTGCGCCTGCGGATAAAATGGAGGAGCTGCTGAATTTAACTCCGGGCTCAGTCAGCGTGCTCGGTATGATGAACGATAAAGAGCATAAGGTTCGCCTTTTCTTCGATGAGGAGCTGACGCATGAGGAGTTTTTCGGCTGCCACCCGTGTATCAACACAAGCAGCTTAAAGCTCAGAACCGATGATGTCCTGAATGTTATCATGCCGGCTCTCGGCGTGGATTACGGCATTGTGAGGGTTTAGAATGAAAATACTTTTTGTCTGCACGGGCAACACCTGCCGCAGTCCTATGGCGGCGGCGCTGGCGTGTGATTTCTTCAAAAAAAATTCGATCGGGCATTTGTGCGACAGCGCAGGACTTTTAGCACAGGACGGTCAGCCCGCAAGCGAAAATGCGATAAAGGCTATGGCTGAGCGCGGTATCGATATATCGAGCCACCGTTCAAAGCTTTTAACATTTGAAATGGCGCAAAACGCCGATCTGATAGTCCCGATGACCGCGGCTCACAAGACGGCTATGTTGTCAGCGGGAATAGAACCCGATAAGGTTCTCATGATAGGCGAGGTGCCCGACCCCTACGGCGGCGATCTCGACCGATACCGCGCCTGCGCCGACAGCCTTGAAAAGCTGATAGAAAAGCAATGGAAACAGTAGTTTTATCAAAGACATCCGCAGCTGTTATAGCCGAGATCGAAAAAGAATGCTTTGTCCACCCGTGGAGCGAGCAGAGCGTCATAAGCTCGATGAATGCGGGGCATATTTTCTTCGGTGTTATCTCCGGCGATACACTTTGCGGCTATATCGGCGTCAACCGAGTGGCGGGACAAGCATATATCGATAATGTTGCCGTGCGGCGGGAATACCGTCGTCAGGGCATTGCAAAGGTGCTTATCAAAGCTGTTATCGAAGAATGTGAAAACGATGATTTTATAACACTTGAAGTGCGTGCTTCAAACAAAGCGGCGATTTCGCTTTATCGCCTGTTCGGCTTTAAAGAGCAGGGAAAAAGGCGCGGTTTCTACACTGCACCGACAGAGGACGCGATTATTATGACGCTTTACAACAGGGAGGAAAAATGAATATTCTTGCAATAGAAAGCTCGTGCGACGATACGGCGGTCGCCGTTGTCAATGAGCGTTCGATAATATCGAGCGTTATTGCCTCTCAGGTGGACGAGCATACGCTATACGGCGGAGTTGTGCCGGAGATAGCGTCGCGCAGACATATCGAAAATATCAGCGCGCTTTATGAAAAAGCGCTTTCTGACGCTGAGATGACCATTAGCGATATAGACGCTGTTGCAGTGACCTATGCGCCGGGACTGATCGGATCCTTGCTTTGCGGAGTCGGCTTTGCAAAGGGTGTCGCCTACACCGCAGGACTGCCGCTTATTCCCGTTCATCATCTGCGCTCGCATATCGCAGCTAACTATGTCGGCACGGATCTCAAGCCGCCGTTTTTAGCGCTTGTTATATCGGGCGGCCACAGCCATATCGTGCTTGTGAAGGACTATACCGATTTTGAAATAATCGCAAGAACGAGAGACGATGCGGCAGGCGAATGCTTTGATAAGACCGCAAGGGCAATGGGCTTGCCGTATCCCGGCGGTGTTCACATGGATAAGACGGCAATGGGCAGCGGTGATGAATATAAACTGCCGAAGCCGAAGATTGAGAAAAACGATCTTGATTTCAGCTTTTCGGGGCTCAAGACCGCGGTATTAAACACGATCAACAATCTCTCGCAAAAAGGCGAAAAGGTCGATGTGCCCAAAATGTGCGCCTGCGTTCGCAAAACGGTGTGCGATATTCTTTTGAGCCACACCATGCTTGCCATTCAAAAAACAGGGTGTAAAACGCTCGCGCTCGCAGGCGGAGTTTCGGCAAACAGTGAGATTCGATCGAGGTTTGAAGCCGAGTGCCGACAAAACGGGATCAAGCTTTATTGCCCTCCGCTTTCTCTTTGCGGAGATAATGCGGCAATGGTCGGCGTTCAGGGCTACTATGAATATCTCGCCGGAACACGCGGCGGACTCGATCTGAACGCGAGAGCAACACTCGATATACAAACTTTGAAATGAGGTGCAGCATGAAATATATTGACGAAAAATGCGAGGTGCTTGAAAACAAGCTTATAGCTCCCGATATTTTTGATCTCACCGTGCGTTCGGAGTTTATTGCCGAAAAGGCAGGGTGCGGTCAGTTCGCAAACATTCTGTGCGACGGTAAGATGCTTCGCAGACCGATCTCGATTTGCGACAGCGGAAACGGTGTTGTAAGATTTGTTTATCAGGTCAAGGGCGGCGGCACAAAGTGGCTGTCCGAGCGAAGTGCAGGCGATACTCTCGAGGTTTTCGGTCCGCTCGGAAACGGCTTTTCAATGCCGGACGGTGTAAATAACCTGACGCTTATCGGCGGCGGGATCGGTATACCGCCGATGTTTAAAACGCTTAAAACCGCCGCTGAGAAGGGTATCAAAACGAAGGTCATTCTCGGTGCGAGAACAAAAGACCTTGTTATTTTGGAAGATGAATTTAAAAAATATGCCGATGAAGTCGCAGTCTGTACTGACGACGGTTCGTACGGCAAAAAAGGTTTTGTGACCGATATTTTGACCGATACCGACACCGATTGCGTTATGGCGTGCGGCCCTGTCGTTATGCTTTCCGCCGTTCATCGTGTCTGCAAAAAAAGAGGCGTTTTGTGCTATGTTTCGCTTGAGGAACGCATGGGCTGCGGAGTCGGTGCGTGTGTCTGCTGTGTGTGCAAGGTCAAGACCCGCGACTTTGAGGGCTATAAGCAGGTCTGCAAGGCGGGCCCTGTTTTTGATAGCCGCGATATAGATTGGTATTCACCGAGAATTATCAAAAAGTCGGAATTTGACGGCGTTCGCAATGTCAGAGAGCAGGTTTTCTGCAGTGAACAGGGTTATGCTCATCAAGTCGAGTTCGATGAATTTGATGAATTTCCCGACAATGTTACGCACATTGCCGCGTTTGACTGCGGCAGAGCGATAGCCTGCGGACGAGTGATAAACGAGGGCGGCGGCAAATTCAAGATCGGAAGAATAGCGGTTTTGCCGCAGTACAGAGGCTTGTCGGTCGGTAAAGATATTGTGTCGGCTCTGATCGATGAAGCAAAACGCTCGGGCGCTGAAAGAATAGTTGTGGACGCTCAGGTGACAGCTATTGAGTTTTATGAAAAGCTCGGCTTTAAAATAATCGGCGAGCCCCACCCGGACGGGCATATAATGCACCGCTTGATGGAACTGTAAATAAAAATAATCCCTGCAAGCCTATATAAAAGGCTTGCAGGGATCTTTTGTTTTGCGGATTATTTAACGCTCTTGAAAGCCTGATCGAGATCGGCGATAATATCGTCGATATGCTCGGTACCGATCGAAAGTCTGATTGTGTTCGGCTTGATACCCTGCTCGAGCAGCTCCTGCTCGTTGAGCTGAGAATGGGTCGTAGATGCCGGATGAATAACAAGTGATTTAACATCAGCGACATTCGCAAGCAGTGAGAATATCTCAAGATGATCGATAAATTCCTGAGCCGCCGAAGCACCGCCCTTGATATCAAATGTGAAGATCGAGGCACCGCCGTTCGGGAAATACTTTTTATAAAGCGCATTGTACTTATTGTCGGGGAGCGACGGATGATTAACGCTCTCGACCTGCGGATGATGAGCGAGGTAATCAACGACCTTCAGCGCATTTTCAACATGACGCTCAACTCTCAGCGAGAGGGTCTCAAGCCCCTGCAGGAACAGGAATGCATGAAGCGGAGCAAGCGTTGCGCCGGTGTCTCTGAGCAGGATCGCACGGATCTTTGTCACAAATGCGGCAGGGCCGACAGCCTTTGTGAAGCTGATACCGTGATAGCTCGGGTTCGGCTCGGTGATAGTCTTAAACTTGCCCGAAGCCTCCCAATCGAATTTACCGCTGTCAACGATAACGCCGCCGATAGCAGTGCCGTGACCGCCGATAAACTTTGTTGCCGAATGTACAACAATGTCTGCGCCGTATTCGATCGGACGAACAAGATAAGGAGTTGCAAATGTCGAATCGACAACAAGCGGGATTTTATGTGCGTGAGCGATCTTTGCGACTTCCTCTATATCGATAAGCGTTGCGTTCGGGTTGCCGATAGTCTCAATAAACACAGCCTTGGTGTTTTCGTCGATAGCGTTTTCAAAAGCGCCTTCTTCATCTGCGTCAACAAACTTTGTTGTGATACCGTACTGCGGCAGAGTATGCTCTAAGAGGTTGTAGGTGCCGCCGTAAATAGTCTGTGCCGAAACAATGTTGTCGCCGGCAGACGCGAGATTCAAAATAGTATAGGTGATAGCTGCCGCACCCGATGCAACACCGAGTGCCGCAACGCCGCCCTCAAGAGCCGCAACACGCTGCTCAAAAGCGTCAACAGTGGAGTTTGTGAGTCTGCCGTAGATATTGCCGGCGTCAGCCAGTCCGAAACGGGCAGCGGCATGAGCCGAGTTTTTAAAGACATAAGAAGTTGTCTGATAGATCGGAACCGCTCTTGCGTCCGATGCGGGATCGGGAGATTCCTGACCTGCGTGCAGCTGAATAGTTTCAAATTTGTATTTATCGTAATTATAACTCATGGTTATCTTTCCTTTCATTTTAAAAAATAATATATAATTCACACTCTAAAAAAATAAATACCGATTAAAAATCTATCCGCCGACACATTCGTCCGTTGCGAAAATTATGCCGAAGAAGTGATAATACCAAATTCATTATGCCGACTCCTTTCAGTTAAAGCGGCGTTACACCGCTGTTTTCGGGTTTTTGGTTCAACCTATGCGGTTGGTATGTTTATATATTACACGCTAAATCCTATTTTGTCAATAGGTTTTTCAAAATTTTTTGAAAAAAATTTTTTTCTGCTTAAAAGTCGGTTTTTGGGGGTTGACAAATCGGGAGTTTAATGATATACTTTAAAGCGTTAAAGCGAAACACGAAAGGAAGATGCAAAATGTCGCTTAGAAAAGGCGATCTGATGACAGTCCGTGACGACATCAAGGTTCTTGATGCGACCGTGCGTGACGGCGGACTGTGCAACAACTTTGAATTTACCGATGAATTTGTCCGCGCGCTTTACGAAACAAATGTGCGCTGCGGCGTTGATTATATGGAGTTCGGATATAAAGCGTCGAAACGGCTTTTTGATAAATCGAAGTTCGGCAAGTGGAAGTTTTGCGATGAGGAGGATATCCGTAAGATCGTCGGCAATAACGACAGCGATCTGAAGATCGCGGTTATGGCTGATGTCGGCAGATGCGATTATAAAACGGATTTTGTTCCGAAAAGCGAAAGCGTTATAGATATGGTGCGTGTCGCCTGCTATATCAACCAAATTCCCGCGGCAGTCGAGATGATCGAGTATTTTCATTCGCTCGGTTATGAAACATCGTGCAATATCATGGCGATCAGCCAGGCGACCGAGGCTCAGATCGATTCGGCACTCGATATGATCGGAAAAAGCTCCACAGATGTTGTTTACCTTGTCGATTCCTACGGCAGCTTTTATCCCGAATCATCGGCGGCGCTTGCAAAGAAATATGTCGAGTTTGCGGAAAAGTGCGGCAAGAAAATAGGATTTCATGCTCATAATAATCAAAATCTCGCCTTTGCAAACACTATCGAAACATTGTCCTACGGCGTCAGCTTCCTCGACGCTACCGCGAACGGTATGGGCAGAGGAGCGGGCAACTGTGCTATGGAATTGCTGCTCGGTTTTCTTAAAAACCCGAAATACAGTCTTTTTGCACTTCTCACCTTTATCGAGGAATATATGCTCCCGCTGAAGCAAAGCGGAGTTAAATGGGGATTTGATATTCAATATATGATAACGGGGTTGATGAACTGCCACCCCAGAGAAGCAATAGCCTTCACAGAGCAGGGCAGGACGGACTATTGCGAATTTTATAAAAATATCCTTGATATTTAGTGCCCGAAAAACAAGAAAGGGAACGGTCAGACCGTTCCCTTTTTTCATATCTCAGTTCAGCCCGAAGCTGACCGAAAGCGCTTCATTAACATTCATCATAGAATTTTGATCCAGTGCACCCATCTTTTCTTTGAGCCGCCTTTTGTCAAGGGTTCTCACCTGCTCAAGCAGCACGATCGAATCCTTTGTAAGTCCGCAGCCTGCGGCGTTTATGCGGATATGCGTCGGCAATGAGTTTTTCGCCTGCTGAGAGGTTATCGCCGCCGCTATCACAGTCGGACTGTATTTATTGCCGACATCGTTTTGCACAATAAGCACCGGACGCACGCCTCCCTGTTCGGAGCCAACCACCGGACTGAGATCTGCGTAGAAAATATCTCCTCTTTTGATTGTCATAAGATTTTTGCCCCCGTTTTGCATCTTTTTCTGTTGATATATTTGCCCGTTTTCAACAGCTTTAAACATTCCGAGGTGAAAAAATCTCCACCGATATTATTTTACGCAGTTATACTTTTATCGGTTAATCTCCGTTTTAAATCCGCCGCCCTCAATATCGCGCAATTCGACATCGATTATCCTGCCGCAGATATCGGCGTCCGCCCTCGCTCTCACAAGCGAGTAGTCGGGCGTGTAGCCCTCAATAAGCCCGTCCTTCTGAACACTCTCGAATAAAACAGGCATCGTCTTTCCGACACGGCTTTTTAAAAATTTGCGCTGAGTTTCATCCGCCGCGGCAAGCATCGTTTTGGTGCGGCACCGTTTAGTGTGATCGTCAACATGATCGGTGTAGTTGTCCGCCGCAGTGCCTTTTCTGCGGGAATAGGGGAAAACATTCACTTTTGAAAACCCGATCTCCCTCACAAATGCGACCGACTCTTCAAAATCCTGCTCGGTTTCTCCCGCAAATCCGACCATAATATCGGTGGTAACGGCGCAGTTTTCAAAGGTCTGTCTCAGCTTTTTCACCACACGGCGGTAGTCGTCCGTCGTGTAGCGGCGGTTCATCTTTTTAAGCGTTTTATCACAGCCCGCCTGAAGCGATAAATGAAACTGCGGACAAAGCTCTTTTGTATCTTTAAGCCTTGAGATAAGCTCGTCGGTCATCATGTCGGGCTCAAGCGAGCCGAGACGAACGCGCTCTATCCCCTCAACTTCGCCGCTCACCCGAACAGCGTCCGCGAGATCGTATCCGTCGTCCGTATGATAAGCGGTGAGATTTATGCCTATCAGCACAACTTCCCTGTGCCCTTGCTTTGCAAGCGATTCGACCTCGCTTCTGATATTGTCAAGCGGCTTTGACCTCATTCTGCCGCGCGAAAACGGAATAATGCAATAGGTGCAGAACCTGTCGCACCCGTCCTGAATTTTCAAAAAAGCCTTTGTCCGGCTCTCGAATCCCGAAATAGTGCTTGCGACTGCCTGCTTGTCGTGGTGCTTTATATCGACGATTCGTTTGCGGTTGATAAAAAATCGATCGAGCAGCTCGGGCAGCTCGTTGTTGCAGGCGTTTCCGATAACGATGTCGGCACATTCAAGCTCGTCTGCCACATTCGGAAAAGCCTGCGGCACACAACCTGTGAGAACGATAACGGCGCCCGGCAGCAGTCTGCGGTATTTACGCACAGTCTGCCTTGTTTTGCGGTCGCTCTCCGAGGTCACAGTGCAGGAATTTATGATGAAAACATCGGGGCAATCGTCCGCCTCGACTATTTCGTATCCTCGCCTTTGCAGGCTTTCTCTCATAAGCTGCGTCTCATACTGATTGACCTTGCAGCCGAGAGTGTAAAATCCGGCTCTCATTTTATGTTCCTTTCTGTTTTAAAGCTTTCTGCTCTTTTTATAAGATATTCTTTGGTATTTCTGTTCGGAAAACGGCGGACTTCTTCTATAAGCCTATCGAGCACAAAAGAGATCTCTCTGCCGGAAAATCCGATATTTTTAAGATCGCTTCCGTTTATCGGCAGATCGTTCACCGAGCAAGCACCCTTTGACAGCTTTAAGATAAGTCCTTTTTGCGGCTCTTTTCCATCGTAAACGCATATCGCTTCATACATCAGCTCGCCGTCCCTCTCGCCGAGATCGCAAATGATCTTTCTAAGCGAGCAGTTGTCGGTGCCGCTGAGTTTATTTTGCTCGAAATATTCGCAGAACCGCCTGAATGCAGTCGAGGTTTTGAGCCTTCGGCAGCTTTGCTCGGCGTCCGCGCCGCAAAGCGATAAAAACAGCGCAAGCCTCGGCTTTATATCTCGGCTGAGCTTTGCCGTTTTGAAAATGTCGCCGCAGCGGTCAATGCCGAACGGGCTGAGTCCGCCGCACTCGATCAGCGGCAAAAGCTTTTGCGGCGAGTCCGACAAAAGCGTTTTACACAGCTCGGCAAAAACTCTTTCCGCGCTGATGAATTTAAGCTCGCCGCAAAGCTTTATTGCGGCATTTTGCGTGTTTTCTTCGATCTCAAAGCCAAGCTGAGCGGCAAACCGAAATGCGCGCATTATCCGAAGCGCGTCCTCCGAAAACCGTTCTTTCGGATCTCCGACCGCTTTTATCACCCGTTTTTTCAAATCGGATCTGCCTGAAAACGGATCGATGATTTCGCCGTTTATATCCATCGCCATGGCATTCACCGTGAAATCACGGCGGCGAAGATCGGTTCTTATATCGTCTGTCGGCACGACCTTGTCGGGTCGGCGGAAGTCGGAGTAGCCGCTTTCCGTCCTCATTCGGGTGATCTCGATAGGCTCGCCGTTCATAATAACCGTCACAGTGCCGTGCTTCAGCCCTGTTTTTATAACTTTATCAAAAAGCGCGCATATCTCATCAGGGGACGCGTTTGATGTTATATCATAGTCGTGCGGAGCTGTGCCGAGCAGCATATCTCTGACACATCCGCCCACGAGATAAGCGGTTATCCCGTTGTTTCTGAGAGTTTCAAGACAGCTTATAATATATCCCGGTAACAATAAACGCGCCTCCTTTGATCATCTGCACTAAGATTATATCATAAAATGAACCGAAATTCAAAATAACTGTTTATTTTTTTGATAAAATAATGTATAATGAAATTTGCGGAATGTCATCCGCATCGAATAACGGAGGTAATGGCTTTGAAAGACGCTTTTAAAACAGATGAGCTCATAAGAAATGCAAAGCTTATCCACATGATAGGAATAGGCGGTTCGGGAATGAACCCCATAGCAGAGATACTTCATAATAAAGGATATAAAATAACAGGCTCGGATAACAATGAAACCGACTCCTTGAAAAGAGTCCGTTCGCTCGGTATCCCGATAACAATGGGGCATTTCCCCGAAAATGTCCACGGGAGCGACCTTGTTATCTATTCCGCCGCAATAATGAAGGATAACCCCGAACTCGTGGAAGCCGAGCGGCTCGGTATCCCGACGCTTGAGCGTTCGTATGCGCTCGGCGCGCTGACCCGCCGTTTCGATAATGTTATCGGCATTTGCGGCACCCACGGTAAGACCACTGTCACCGCTATGACAACGCAGATCTTGATCGGTGCAGGCAAGGATCCGTCCGCAGTCATCGGCGGCAAGCTCCCACTCACCGGATCCTACGGTATCAGCGGCAAGTCTGAGACAATGGTCGTCGAATCCTGCGAGTATGTCGATACTTTCTTGAAGCTCTCGCCCGACACTGCCGTTATACTTAATATCGACCGCGACCATATGGAATATTTTAAAACACTCGACAGATTAAAGCAGTCGTTTCATACATTCGCAAGCCGCGCTCGGAAGGTCATTGTAAACGGCGACGACGAAAACACGCTCGACGCCGTTTCCAGTATTGATGTTATTAAATACGGTCTGTCGGAAAACTGCGATTACCGCGCAGAAAATGTGAAATACGGCACTAAGACCGCAGGCTCGTTTGATTTCTGCCGCAACGGCGAGCGGCTCTGCACGGTTGAGGTCAGCGTTCCGGGAAAGCATAATATCTCGAATGCGTGTGCGGCGGCGGCAGTCGCTTATGAAAACGGCGTTTCTCCCGAGGATATTGTGAAGAATATCAAGGAGTTCAGGGGTGCGGGCAGGCGCTTTGAAGTGCTCGGCGAATTTGACGGTATCACCGTGGCGGACGATTATGCGCACCACCCGAAAGAGCTGGAGGTCACACTGAATGCGGCTATGAATATGGGGTATGACCGTGTTATCGCGGTGTTCCAGCCGTTCACCTATTCGAGAACAGTCATGCTGTTTGATGATTTTGTGAGAGTGCTCAAGATCCCCGATCATGTTGTTTTGAGCGAGATCATGGGCTCGAGAGAGAAAAACACCTACGGTATCTACGCAAAGCAGCTCAGCGATAAGATCGAGGGCAGCGTTCAATTTGATACATTCGATGAGATAACAGATTATCTCGAAAAAACCGCAAAATCGGGCGATCTTGTTATAACGCTCGGCTGCGGCGATATATATAAAGTTGCGAAAAAGTTCTGTGAGCGGCTGAAAAATCGCTGAACTAACGCAGATTTAGCGATATACTGATTTAAATTTGATCTAATTGATTGACAATCAATACCGACTTTGTTATACTGAAAGAGCGAGTATTGAAGGTAAGAAAGGAGATTTTTATGAGATCCAAACTTGAATTGCACGATGTTGATCTTCAGGATTTTCTTAAAACGATAGACACCTGCGAGGGCGATGTCTTTCTTGAGACAGACGAAGGCGATTGCCTCAACTTAAAGTCGAAGCTTTGCCAGCTTGTCGGTCTTACAAATCTGATAAAGGGCGGCATGATCGCCGAGGCTTATATCAGATGTGAAAATCCGGCAGACGAAACCAAGCTTTTCAGATTCAACCTTTATAAAGAGGTCCCCGAAAAGCAAGACTGAAAGCTTTAGCACAAAGCCGCGCTTTTTCATTAAGTGCGGCTTGTTGTGTTTTTGAAAGAACGCCGTGAAAGGAAGTATTGTTAAAATGGATATGCCGTTTTCACCGAATGAATCGAAAAACCTCGAAAGGCAGACCGATTTCGGAACATTCAACAGATACCCGATAAAAACTCATGTTATAATGGACACCGATGTTCTCACCGATGTTCTTGATAAATATGTGAAGGATTATGTCGAGCCGGACGATTATGTGTTCATGAGCGAAAAGATCGTCGCTATAACTCAGGGCAGAGCATTCCCTGTCGATCAGATCAAAGCAGGCTGGTGGGCGAGAACTCTCTCGAAATTCGTCTATAAAACGCCCTACGGTATCGGTCTCGGTATGCCCTGCACAATGCAGCTCGCGATCGATGAACTCGGTCTTCCGAGGATCCTTTTTGCGTCTTTCTGCTCGGCTGTAACAAAGCTGTTCGGCATAAGAGGCGTGTTCTATCGCATTCTCGGCGAAAAGGCAAGAGCTATCGACGGCCCGTGCGACTGCACCATTCCGCCGTATAACCACTATGCGAAGCTCGCTCCCGCAAACCCCGATAAGGTCGCAAGGGAGCTGTCGGAGCACCTCGGCTGTAAGTTTGTCGTTATCGACGCTAACGATCTCGGCGTTGAAGTGCTCGGCAGATCGGATAAGGATATTTCGATAGATTTCTGCAAGCAGGTATTTAAGGATAATCCGCTTGATCAGTCGGATCAGCAGACACCTGTGTGCATTGTAAGAAAAGTTGAAAAGGGAGAATAAAAATGAGCGGAATAGAAACAAAATGCCTGCATGAGGGATACACTCCCGAAAACGGCGGCGCAAGTGCTCTGCCGATCTATCAGAGCACAACATTCAGATACAACAGCGTTGATACTCTCGGCGATCTTTTCGATCTTAAAATTCCGGGCCATTTCTACACAAGACTTTCCAACCCGACGGTTGAAGCCCCCGAAATAAAGCTTGCGGCTTTAGAGGGCGGCGTCGGCGCGATGATAACATCGTCCGGTCAGTCGGCAAGCCTTATTTCGGTCATCAATATTGCGTCGGCGGGCGATCATATCATATCAAGCGCGGCTATCTACGGCGGCACCTACAATCTTTTCAATGTCACTTTGAGAAAGCTCGGCATTGAAACGACCTTTGTTGATCCCGAGATCGGTATCGACGAGCTTAAAAGCCTTATCCGCCCTAACACAAAGCTTATCTTCGGCGAAACGCTCACAAATCCGTCGCTCGATGTCCTCGATATCGAGAAGTTTGCGTCCGCCGCTCACAGCGCGAATATTCCGCTTATTGTGGATAATACATTCCCGACACCTGTCCTCTGCCGCCCGTTTGAGTTCGGCGCAGATATCGTTGTCCATTCAACAAGCAAGTTTTTGGACGGACATGCTGTTGTTCTCGGCGGCGCAATAGTCGATAGCGGCAACTTCGATTGGACATCCTCCGATAAGTTTGAGTGCCTGACAAAGCCGGACGATTCGTATCATGGCGTTGTCTACACCGAAAGCTTCGGCAAGGCGGCGTATATCACCAAGGCGCGCACTCAGATGATGCGAGATCTCGGTGCAATGATGAGCCCGCATTCCGCATTCATTCTCAATATGAACATGGAAACTCTGCCTGTCCGCATGGAGCGTCACTGCAAAAACGCTCTCGCTGTTGCGAAATACCTCGAAAACCACCCGAAGATCGCATGGGTGAACTATCCGGGACTCGAAAGCAACAAGTATCATGAGCGTGCAAAGAAATATCTGCCGAACGGCTGCTCGGCGGTCATTTCCTACGGCGTTAAAGGCGGAAAGACGGCTGCAAAGAAGTTCATGGAGGGTCTGAAGCTTGCGTCCTTGGAGATCCATGTCGCAGATATCAGAACCTGCTGTCTGCATCCCGCTTCAACAACTCACCGCCAGCTCACCGATGAACAGCTCGTCGAGTGCGGCGTATCGCCCGACCTTATCCGTATGTCTGTCGGCCTTGAAACGGTCGATGATATTATCGCCGATATCGAGCAGGCACTTGAAAGTATAGAATAAAAAGATAACGGCGGTTTACCGCCGTTATCTTTTACTCGGAGTGAGATTATGATAACTTCCCGTGCGCAGGAGATCGAGCGCAGTATTATAAAGAAATATCGCAAGCCTATCTGGAATCGTTTTGTTGAGGGGATACAGGCGTACCGCCTTATCGAAGAGGGCGATCGTATTGCTGTCTGCATTTCGGGCGGCAAGGATTCAATGCTGCTTGCGGCTTGCATTAAGCATTTGCAAAAGTATTCAGAGACGAATTTCGGTGTGGAATACATTGTTATGGATCCCGGCTACAACGAGCGGAATCTCAATAAAATAATCGAAAACGCAAAGACTCTCGATATTCCGATAAAGGTTTTCAAATCGCCTATTTTCGAGGTCGTCGATAAGCACGGCGGAGCGTCGCCCTGCTATCTTTGCGCCCGAATGAGACGGGGATATCTGTATAGTAAAGCGCAGGAGCTCGGCTGTAATAAGATCGCGCTCGGCCATCATTTCAACGATGTCGTGGAAACAGTGCTGATGAGTATGCTCTATGCTGCGGAGATCCGCACAATGATGCCGAAGCTGCATAGCACTAATTTCAAAGGCATGGAGCTTATTCGCCCGCTTTACATGGTCAGAGAGGATGATATTATCGCATGGGCGCGATATAACGGTCTTGAGTTTATCCGCTGTGCCTGCAGGTTCACCGAGAATGTGAGCGAAAACCGTCAGGAATCGAAGCGGCAGGAAATGAAAGAGCTTGTCAGAGAGCTTAAAAAGGTCAATAAAAATGCTGACGCGAATATTTTTCGCAGTATACATAATGTCAATTTGTCCACAATAATCGGTTATCGCCGTGGGGAACACGGCGAAATAGTCTCTTTTCTGGACGATTATTGATAAAAACCGAAAGGCGGTCTTTAAAATGATCCTTAAATATCTCGAGGCGGGGCAGATCGTCGGAACTCACGGTATCGCAGGCGAAATGCGAGTTCAGCCGTGGTGCGATTCTCCCGAATTTCTCACAAAGTTTAAAAGCTTTTATTTCGATAATGAAGGCAGAGATAAAGCCGATGTCTTATCGTGCCGCACTCATAAAAATGTCGCTCTTTTAAAGCTTCGCGGGATCGACAGTATCGAAAAAGCCGAAAAGCTCAGAGGCAAAGTTGTCTTTATGAAGCGTGAGGACGCGAATGTAAAGAAAGGCGAATGGTTCATTCAGGAGCTTTGCGGCTGCGAGGTGTTCGATGCCGACACAAAAGAGCCGCTCGGCACACTCACAGATGTCTCGAAAACCGGTGCAAACGATGTCTGGCATATCAAAAACGAAAAAGGAGAATACCTTGTACCGGCAATAAAGTCGGTCGTGATCAGCGTCGATGTTGAAGTCGGCAGGATCGAACTGCGCCCGATAAAGGGGATTTTCGACGAATGAGATTTGATATAATGACTATTTTTCCCGAAATGTGCGAAAACTATATCGGGGAAAGCGTTATCGGCAGAGCGATAGCCGCGAATAAGTTTGAGGTGCATTGCCACAATATCAGGGACTACACCGAGAATAAGCACAATCGAACAGACGATTCGCCTTACGGCGGCGGTATGGGCATGGTTATGACTGCCCAGCCGATCGACAGTTGCTTTAAAGCGGTGTGTATGCAGGCAGGCACCCGTCCGCACCTTATCTATATGTCGCCCGAGGGAAAGGTGCTGACTCAGCAGAAAGCGCGTGAGCTCGCACAAAAGCCGAATATCGCAATACTTTGCGGACATTATGAGGGCGTTGATCAGCGCGTGATAGATGAGCTTGTGGACGAAGAGATATCAATCGGAGACTATGTGCTCACAGGCGGCGAGTTGCCGGCACTTGTGCTGCTTGACTCGGTCGCTCGTATGCTCGATGGTGTTTTGTCAAGCAGCGAGTGCTATGAAGAAGAGAGCCATTACAGCGGTCTGCTCGAGTATCCGCAGTACACCCGTCCGCCCGTTTGGAACGGCAGGCAGGTGCCTGATGTGCTGTTGTCGGGCGATCATAAAAAGATCAAGCAGTGGCGGCGTGAAAAAAGTATTGAAAACACCATGAAAAAACGCCCTGACATGCTTGCAACCGCTCCGCTTTCCGAACAGGAAAGGCGGCAGATAAGGGATTTTCAAAACAACTTGCGATAAATTGTGTTTATTTTCAACAAAAGGTGGCTTTTTATTGCCCTCTAATTTGATGAGAAGATAGAAGTTTGACATTCTCAACAAAAAAATCAAACTTTTTTGTTGACTATGCAATAAATTATGATATAATATAAAGTACCTCATGGTTGTATGAAGAGATATGAAGAGATATTGTAGGTTTTAGGAAGGATGGATATGCATGTGTATTAAAGATGTTGTTGTACAGAATCAGGTCGGACTTCACGCTCGCCCTGCAACATTTTTCATTCAGAAAGCGAATGAGTTCAAGTCATCTATTTGGATCGAGAAAGAAGAGCGCAGAGTCAATGCAAAGAGCCTTCTCGGTGTTTTGTCCCTTGGTATTCTCGGTGGAACCTCTATCAAGATAATTGCTGACGGCTCCGATGAAAACGAAGCTGTTGACGCTCTTGTTAAGCTTGTTCTTTCGGGCTTTGCAGAGTAATTATTAAGTCGTTTCAGACAAAAAAGGATAAAAGCAGGCTCTTTTCAGAGCTTGCTTTTTAAATATGCATGAGTGAAGTGCGGTTATCTGTAATATTGCGCAAAACGAGATGTCAAAATCGTCCGAGAGAACAGCGAGGACAAGGATTTTGCAACAGCGAGGCGTGTGTAGCGTGGCTGCCCGGCTATATTGCATGAGCTTTTCATGCGGAATAACAAAGAGAAAACAGAATATGCGGGTATGGTGGAATGGCAGACACGCTAGTCTTAGGAACTAGTGCCTTCGGCGTGCAGGTTCAAGTCCTGTTACCCGCACCATCGTCGTCGCGGACTGTATATCGTTCACGACGACTTTTTAATAAAAGCCATCTCTCACTCACGCCGTCGCTCCTCCTCTCCGAAACAGGTCACGCACAAGTCACCTGCTCGGTTGTAAACGCCCTCACGACGGCTTTGTTGAGCTACCAACCTGTTTCGGCTTTAGATGATCAAACCGTCAACTTATATCACAAGGCG
>CAVGWP010000009.1:0-4724 GCA_963633095.1 bacterium
GATGTATTCGAGCTTTTATCGCCGCAGGACGACAGCACAAACAGCATTGCCGCCGCCAAAATAATTGCAATTGCTTTTTTCATAGCCGTTCTCCTTAATTATACTTTACGATCTCGATCTTCTCGATAACGATGTCCTGTGTGGGTTTCTTGGAATCATCCACAGCTACATTCGATATTTTTTCAGCAATATCATATCCTTCAAAGATCTGACCGAAAACATTATAGCCCTTATTATAAACGGCGAGCTCGCCGTCATAAGTGATATTGCCGCCGTGCTGCAGATATAGATCAAAAGTTTCATCGTTTATCTTTCTCGGGTCTGCCGCGCTGCCGGGCATATCCTTTGCAGCATAGGCTTCCCATTCATCACCGTATTTCTCTTTATACTCAGTCTCATATTCGCCGAGTGCTTTTATATATCCGTCGAGCGAATAACGAAGCGATGTGCGGGTAGTGGTCGTTTTAAAGAACTCCGCAGATACGGTGTTGATAAAGAAACGGCTTCCTGTTGTATTTGAGCCCTCGTTGTACATAGAAACCGCGCCGCTTAAATTGAGCAGGTTTGCATTGAACTCGTCCTCGATCGGCTGACCGCTCGCGCTCTTGTCCTCTTTCGGGTCGCCCGCAAGGATCTTAACATCCTTTTCGGCTTCATAGAATGTCTTCCCGTTGTAAAAGCCGCTGTTTACAAGAGCTTTGAAATTCTCAACTGTTTTGGGAGCGGAATCCGGAAATAAGCGCATTTTCATTGTGCCGTAGTCCTTAACAGTGATAACAGCGATCTCATCGCCTGCATTAGGCTTATCAAACTGAAATCCGACTTTATCATCTGTCCTCGAGCTTACGGGAATAGAATCATAGGAGATGGTTTTTTCCTGCTGATCCAAAGATGAAACGCTCTTTGCTCCGGAGCAAGCCGCCGCGCTGAGTGCTACCGTCAAAGCCATGAGACCTGCCGCTGCACATTTGATTATTTTTTTCATAAATTTCTCCGAAGAATTTTACTTAACAATATCTATGCCGATTATTTTAATGTCTTCAATCGGCTTGTCCATCGCGCCGACTTCGCTGTTTGCGATCTTATCAACAATATCCATGCCGTCTGTCACCTGACCGAACACAGTATGCTTAAAATCAAGCCACGGCGTTCCGCCGAGCTTTTTATAGTTCTCTGTTACCTCTGTCGGGAAGCCGCCGTCTGCAAGGCGTTCCATCTGGCTGACAAGACCGTCGTCCACACTGCCTGCCTGAACGATGAAGAACTGGCTGCCGTTTGTGTTGGGACCTGCGTTTGCCATGGAAAGCGCGCCGCGGTAGTTGCGCAGCTCCATGCAGCATTCATCCTCAAAAGGCACTCCCCAGATGCTTTCGCCGCCCATGCCGGTGCCGGTCGGGTCGCCGCCTTGGATCATGAAATCCTTAATAACACGGTGAAAGATAATGCCGTTATAGTAGCCGCTTTCGCTGTGTTTTACAAAGTTCTCAACAGTTTTCGGCGCTTTATCGGGAAATAGCCTTACTGTTATATCTCCGAGTGTGGTTTTGATAACGGCGGAAAGCTCCGCATTACCCTGAAGCTGATAATTGCTCATATATGATTTCCTTTCTTTATCTATACATATAAGGCAGAGGTTTATCCCATTCGGACGCCACCTTGCAATACCTTGAATATGCGCGGCTGACTGCATCGCTCCATGAAAGATAGAGCGTGTCCGCCGCATTCTCTCCGATTTTTTTGAGGCTTTGTTCATCGCCGAGCACATCGCACAGACGGCTTCTCATGCTGACTGCGTTTTCACGGCACAAAAAACCGTTTACACCATCACTCACACCCTCGGCAGCACAGGAATCGGAAACAAGAATACTTGGCAGAGAGCACGCAGCTGCTTCCTTTACAACCAATCCCGAAGTATCATAAGTAGACGGGAACACAAACAGATCCGCGACCGAGAAAAGCGCGCGGACGATCTCGCGGTCATAGATAGCGCCGGCGAACATGACGCGCTCATGCAGCCCTATATCCCTGACATACTGTTCCATTGCGGCTCTGTCCTCACCGTCGCCGACCATGACAAGCTGCCAATCGCCGTCAAGTCCTTTAAGCGCATCAAAGATGATCTTTGTGTTTTTATACCACATCATACGGCCGACAAAAAGCAGTGTCTTTTTATTCGGATCGATCATAAAACGCGTTCTGACTTCGTCACATTCGCGATCTCCCGCGACGCCCTTTGCAAAATCAGTTCCGTTTTCCATGACAAGGCATTTTCCCTTATAGCCGACCGATCTCAAATTCTCTACCGCACCTTTTGTTACCGACCAGACCTCTGTCGCCTGATTGAGATTGTGCTTTAAAAACTTCATCGCCATAGCTCGCATGGGCTTTGAGTGCACACGCTTTGCGATATCGACATCAAACTTAGTGTGGTATGTTATGATTATCGGCATTTTGTAGCCTATTTTCAAAAGCTCGGACGCGATAACGCTTGATGCAAACGGCGAATGGATATGCAGAATATCAAAATGCATTTTTTTCAGATCATAAAGCATTGTCGGCGATAAGACATTGCCGACTCTGTAGCCGAGCTTTTTTGATATATCAAACGAATTATAGCGATAAACCCGAAAATCATAATTATCCGTTATATTCGGGTATTTCGGGGTCACGACAGTACAGTTGCAATGATCCTTTTTAAGGTTCAGTGCATAATTATATACAGCGTTTGAAACGCCATCGATCGTTGGGGGAAACGACTCGTTGAGCAAGGCGATATTAAGCTTCATCGACGGATTCCTCACTGTCTATCGAGAAGTCGCTTTTATCAAATTCCTCCAGCTCGCGCGGCAGGTTCGGCTCCCTTTTAAGCGGATCGTACTTAAATTTTCTGCATTTTCCGTCGCCCTCGACTCTGCCGACTATCGGGCAGATAAGCGCGCCGTTTTTCTCGTTTACCCGCTCGCAGACGCGGCAGGCAGGCGATATATTGGCACCGTATAATTTAAAAAACACGACGATCCTCCTACTTTTTAATCTTTAATCCATAATATTTTATCATACTTCAACTCGAAAATCTACATTAAAAAGTGAAAAAATAAAATTTTATTCGCTTTTTGCGCTTTGCAAGCCCAATATAGCCGCACAATAGACTGCGCTAAGCAGGATCATTGCGAGTGACAACTGCGGTGTTACCGAGAAAAAATAGCTTTTTTCCACCGATGATGTCTGAACCGACTGCGGGGAAATACTTGTCAAGGCAAAACACAAAACGAATGAGACTGCCGCATGAAGCGATCTGACCGCAATAAGCTTTAGCGGATTCAGGTCCAAATCCGGCGCGCAGGCATTCAGCTGAAGTATGACGGATATACCGCCGAAGCCTGCCGCAGCGGCATAGAAGGGCAGATATGAACTGACGCCCGACAACGACACACAGCCGCCTGTTACTTCGAGCAGACAGCTTACTGCCGAGTGGACCGGCTTATTGAGCGGCAGTCTTGACACGATTTCCGACACAGCCGAAAACGCCGCGGCAAAAGCGCAGATGTTTATCATTGATTTTGTTGCGGTCAAGACGGCTGCGACAAGTCCGCCGCCTGTTTTGCGCGGGCGTTTACTGAGATCAACGCTTATCGGGCGAGGTGAAAGCCTTGAAACCGTGAATGCTGTGATGAACGTTGCGAGGGTGTGGCAGGAAAGCAGGATCACCGCTGACTGCCTTGAATGAAGTATTCCCTGCCCGATCGCCGTGAACACAAAGGCAGGGCCTGCCGAACAGCAATAGTATGCCGCCGTCTGCGCACGGGCTTTAGACAAGCTGCCGTTTTTATGCATTATACCGAGCATTGCCGCGCCCGATGGATAGCCCGAAAGCATACTGATAAAAAGCACCGCCGCCTCTTCCCCGTCGCTTTTCAAAAGTACTCTTGCAGGCTTTTTGAGTATTTTAGCCGCGCTTTCGACAAAGCCGCCCTCTGAAAGATACGATGTGAAGATCAAAAACGGAAAGAGCGACGGTATCAGCACCTGACCGCAGATATCGATACCTCTGCGGATACCGTCCGCCGACACCGCGCCGCAGATGATAAGCAAAAGCGCAACCGACAGCGCACACACTGTTTTTTTCATAAAACACCTTCCCTTGGCATAAATATCTAAACAATTGAAAGGGTGAATATCATGGCAACGGACAAACAGAAAAGGTCGCGTAGAATATCGGAAGTGCTCGGCTTCCCGGAGGGCACTGTGGGCAAGGGACTTTACATTCAAATATATTCAAACCGCACTGTCAATATTGAAGGAAGCTGCAATGTTTTGAACTACTCGGACGAAAAGGTCGCCATAAACACGCAAAACAGTATTTTAAAAGTCTGCGGAAGCGGTCTTTCGATAAGTGAGTTCGGCGAGCAAAATCTCAATATTACAGGCTGTATAAAATCTGTTTCATTTTGCTGATACGAGGAGACGATATTATTGCCGCTGACAAGTGTTTTTAAATATATTTTTTCTTATGTTGAATTTGAAGCGGAAAAAGGTTTTTTCGAGAGATTTTTAAATCTTTGTGCGAGAAAAAAGATAAAGGTTTATTCGCCTAAGATCAAAAATGGCAAGCTTTTCGGCGGCATGAATGTCAAAGATTATTTGAAGATCGCACCGATCGCAAGGAAAGCTCAGACGGTTTTGAAGATCAGCTCAAAAAAAGGGCTTTTTTTCACTGCGAAAAA
>CAVGWP010000009.1:4734-25184 GCA_963633095.1 bacterium
GAATATAAACATTGTCGGATCAGGCGATCTGCCAAGGAGAGAAATCGAGCAAAAGCTTAAAGATTTCGGGATAGAAGAACCGTGCCCGATATCAAAGCTCGGAGCGTCAAAAGCCAAGGAAATACGCAATGAAATGCTCAACAGCATTGATTCGCTTTCCTGGGCGGCTATAAATTTAGACGGGTGTATCCTCGATGTGGAATGTCGGCTGAAATCCAAAACTCCGCCGAGGCCTGAATATACTCCGAGTAATATTATTGCGGACAAAGGCGGTGTTATAACCGAGATCAAAGCATACAGCGGAACACCGTGTGTTAAAGCCGGTCAAGCAGTTGTGAAGGGGCAGCTTTTGGTTTCGGGCGCAGTCGAGCTGACTAACGGCGGAACGCTTTTCTGCCATTCGAGCGCGCTGATAAAAGCGCAGGTTGAAAACATTGTTGAAACTAAGATAACATTCAGGCAAGTCGATAAGACAACTCTGTCGGCACCGGTGAGAAGAACCGTGATTTCTGTGCTTGGACTGAATCTACCGATGTTTTTCGGCAGAGTTGACGGTGAATACGATGTTCGCAGGCAGGTGAAAACACCTGAATTTTCTGGAGTCAGGCTTCCGATATCGATAACGACAGCAAGCTTTTATCCGATAAACTCGAGAGAATACGAAATAGATCTTCAAAGCGCGATGAGGCTTGCGGAAGAAACAATCGAAAAAAACGCTGCCGACAAATTTAAAAACAGCATAATAAGCAAGGAAAAAACCGAGTTTAAGATATATTCCGACGGCGTTTATGCGCTCAGACGCTACTTATGCGAAGAAAATATAGGCTATGATGAAAAAATTTTAATAAACGAGTGACAAACGGCGATTTTTGTGTTATACTGTTTGTGCATATAAATGTAACAATTCTTTATGAAAAGGGTCGTTTGAGTGACTTACAAAATCATCGATATAAGCAATCTTGAAAATCCGAGCGCAATGTTCGGCAGTTTTGACGAAAATATCAAGCTTATTGAAAAGCTTTGCGGCGTTTCAATAGTTTATCGCGGCGGCGCTTTGAAGGTCGGCGGCAACGATACTGCTGTTGAAACCGCTTTGCGTGTTATCCGCTCAATGGAACAGACTATTGCCGCAGGCGGCAGTATCGACACGCAGGAGATCAGATATCTTGTGTCGCTTAAAGACGATGATGAGAGCAGCAGCTTTACCGACTTGAAGCAGGAGGACGGCTGTATTTGCATAACACAGAAAGGCAGACCCGTCAAGCCGAAAACGCTCGGTCAGAAAAAGTATGTTGATGCCATTGAAAACAATACCGTTGTTTTAGGAGTCGGTCCTGCCGGCACGGGTAAGACATATCTTGCGGTCGCGGAGGCTGTGAGGGCATTCAAAGCAAAGCAAGTCACAAGAATTATTTTAACGCGCCCCGCGGTCGAAGCCGGCGAGAAGCTTGGATTCCTTCCCGGAGATCTTCAGCAGAAGATCGATCCGTATCTTCGTCCGCTTTACGACGCGCTTTTCGATATGCTCGGTGCTGAATCGTTCCAAAAGCAGCAGGAAAAAAACGCCATTGAAGTAGCTCCGCTGGCATACATGAGAGGCCGCACGCTGGACGACAGCTTTATTATTCTCGATGAAGCACAGAACACAACGAAGGAACAAATGAAGATGTTTCTCACCAGACTCGGATTCAACTCCAAAATGGTCGTTACAGGCGATGTTACTCAGATCGATCTGCCCGACGGAAAGACAAGCGGACTTACAGACGCTATTCGTGTTTTAAAGTCGGTAGACGATATTTCAATAGTCAAGCTCACGCAGAAAGATGTCGTAAGACATCATCTCGTGCAGGAAATAGTCAAAGCGTATGAAAAAGCATATGAAAGAACAAATGATAAGGCAAGGAGAAAAGGATATGGACAAAATCAAGGTCACGATCACAGATAAGCAAAAAAAGATCAAAATGCCTACGGGTATCCGTATGCTGCTCCGCAGGTGCTGTGTCGCAGTGCTCAAAACAGAGAAATTCAGTGATCCGGCAGAGGTGAATATTTACTTTGTTGACGATGAAGAAATACATAAGCTCAACAATGAATTTCGCAAGATAGACAGACCGACCGATGTACTTTCTTTTCCGCTCGGTGAAAACGGTATTTACGACATCAACCCCGAAACAGGCGCGAAAATGCTCGGCGATATTGTTATTTCCGCACAGACAGCGGAAAAGCAAGCCAGCGATTACAACCAGCCGTTCCAGCGCGAGATGGCATTTCTCACCGCTCATTCTATGCTTCATCTTTTAGGCTACGATCATGAAGAAGGCGGTATCGAGGCTGTTCGTATGCAGGAAAAGGAACGCATTGTTATGCAGCTTCTCGGCTATCAGGACATGCCATTTGAAAACTGACGGAGGACTTTATGCAAAACGAAAGATCGACTTCGGCGTTTATCGCAATAGTCGGAAAGCCGAATGTCGGCAAATCATCGATACTGAACCGCCTTTTGGGCACGAAGGTCGCAATAGTTTCATCGAAGCCGCAGACCACGCGCACTAAAATCACGGGAATACTCACAAAAGGCAACGACCAGCTTGTTTTTATTGACACGCCGGGACTTCACAAGCCCAAAAACGCGCTTGGTGAAAACATGGTAAAAGCAGTCAACGAGGGAATGACCGATGTTGACTGCTGTGCGCTTGTTGTTGAGCCCGATGAAAAGATCGCTCCCGCAGAGCATGAGTTTATCGAGCGTTTTAAAAAACAGAAGCTGCCGAGCGTTTTGGTTATCAACAAAACGGACACTATAAAGGAAAAATCCGCATTGCTCGGCGTTATAGACGCTTATTCAAAGCTTTATGATTTTGACGCTGTTATCCCTGTTTCCGCGAGAACGGGCGACGGTATCGGTGAACTGCTTGATAAGTTTTTTGAATACCGCACAGAATCGGTACACTTTTTTGACGACGATTCGCTGACCGATCAGCCTGAGCGTGTTATTGCTTCCGAGCTTATAAGAGAAAAACTTTTATACATGCTCGATAAGGAAGTGCCGCACGGTCTGGCTGTTGATATCGAAGCGTTTTCCGACAGAGGCGATCAGCTTGATCTTTCGGCTGTTATCTATTGCGAGAAAAGCAGTCATAAAGGAATCATCATCGGCAAAAACGGTGCTATGCTCAAAAAGATCGGTACAGCCGCAAGAATAGAACTGCAAAAGTTTTTCGGCTGTAAGGTCAACTTGAAGCTTTGGGTCAAGATCAAGGAAGGCTGGCGAAACAGAGTCGGCTCGATCCACGATTTCGGACTCGACCTATAAATTGTCAGACATATTTTCCGCCGTGGTGCACACTATAAAAACGGTGATAACGGTGGAAAATTATTTTTGGGGAAATTTTGCGGCAACAGGCAAAATTTCCGATTATCTTATTTACAAAAACACCGCGGAGGCAATGCAACATGGAAACTCAGTCGGCACTCGGGCTTGTGATACGGGAAAGGCGCGTTTCGGAGTCGGACAGGCTGATAACGGTGCTGACGGACAAGGCGGGAGTGATAAAGGCATTTGTGCCGAACGCGCTGAAAATAAACTCTAAGTTTCTGAGCGCGACTCAGCTTCTTTCCTGCTCGAAAATGTATATAAAGCCGTCTAAAGACGATACCTACCGCATTTCGGACGCAAAGCCCGTTAATGTTTTTTTCGGGCTCAGGCAGGACATTTCGCTGATGGCGCTTGCGGGATATATGTGCGAGCTTATTGAAGTGCTAGCACCGTCGGGAGAATCCGCGCCGGAGTTTTTATCTGTGGCACTCAATTCTCTTTTTGCGCTTTCGGAAAAAATGCAGGATAAAAGAATCGTTAAAGCGGTTTTTGAGCTTAAATTCTGCTCCTATGCCGGATATATGCCGGATCTGACAGGCTGCTGCGAATGCGGCAAAAGCGATCCCGAAAACGCTGTTTTCAATGTGGGAGACGGCGTTTTATCCTGCTTGGAACACGGGGACGGTATGGCAGTATCAAAAGGCGTTTTATCGGCTATGAGACATATAATCGACAGCGACGCAAAGCGTGCTTTTTCGTTTTCGCTCGGCGAGAGATCGCTCGATATGCTTTGCAGAGTCTGCGAAAAATTCGTTTTGGTGCAGACCGACAGGCGGTTTAAAACGCTTGATTTTTATAAACAGATATAAACGAAAGGTACTTAAATATACTTAGAGATGGACAAAAATCATATTACGCTGGAGCTTAATAAAATAATCGAAATGCTGGCATCAAGGTGCTCGAGCACGGCAGGGAAAGCACTCGCCTTACAGCTTGAACCGGCAAACGAGCTTTCAGCTGCCGAAGCTTTGATCCGACAAACAGAGGACGCTCACTCGCTTATCGCGAGGTTCGGCTCTCCCTCCTTTTCGGAAATACGGGAGGTCAGCGGTCTGCTTGCGAGAGCAAACGCAGGCGGCAGGCTTTCGATGAAAGAACTGCTCGATGTTGCGAGCTTGCTCAGGTGCGTCGGCTCGGTTATCTCATGGCGCGAAAAATCGCTTGCGGTGACGACATCTATCGACAGCTATTTTGACGCACTGACCGATCAAAGCGAACTTGAAAGAAATATAACCGTTTGCATAAAGTCTGAGGACGAAATGCACGACAACGCTTCTCCCGAGCTTTACAGGATCAGGAGAAAGATCATTGCGGCGGAAAACCGCATCCGCGACAAGCTGGATTCTCTTATCCGCTCGGACGCCGCAAGGGGCTGCTTGCAGGACGCTGTTGTTACGATAAGAAACGGCAGATATGTTGTGCCTGTTAAGGCAGAGTTCCGCTCGCATATCAGCGGCTTGATACACGATACATCATCATCGGGCTCGACAGTGTTTATCGAGCCTATGGCGGTCGTTGAAGCAAACAATGAAATTAGGGTGCTTTCAAACGCTGAAAAAGAGGAGATCGACCGTATTCTCTCCTCCCTGTCATTGCAGGTCGCTGAACGCTCGGATATTATAAGATACTCATTTGAAACGCTGTGCGAGCTTGATCTGATATTTGCAAAAGCAAAGCTCGGATTTGATATGAAAGCGAGTGTGCCGCTTTTGAACGGCGACGGTGTTATTGAACTGAAAAAAGCAAGACACCCTTTGCTCGATCAAAAAAAGGTCGTGCCTGTTGACATAGCACTCGGCAAAAATTACAGACTGCTTATTATAACCGGTCCGAACACGGGCGGTAAGACCGTTGCTTTGAAAACGACCGGACTTATCTGCCTTATGGCTGCCTGCGGACTGATGATACCGTGCGCGGACAATTCAAAAGTCGGCGTTTTCTCAAAGGTGCTTGCCGACATAGGCGATGAACAAAGCATCGAACAATCGCTTTCGACTTTCTCGGCGCATATAAAAAATATCACAAGGATACTTAAAGCTGCGGATAAAAACTGCCTTATTCTGCTTGACGAGCTTTGTTCGGGAACAGATCCCGTCGAAGGTGCGGCACTTGCGGCGGCGTTGCTTGAAACGCTCAGAGCAACAGGCGCCGATGTTGCCGCCACAACGCATTACGCGGAGCTTAAATCCTATGCGCTCGACACGCAATCGGTGGAAAATGCAAGCTGTGAATTTAATGTTGCGACTCTTGCGCCGACCTATCGTTTGCTTATCGGTGTACCGGGCAGATCAAATGCATTCGCTATTTCAAAGCGGCTCGGTATTCCCGATGAGGTTATTGAGCAAGCTCAGAGCCTTGTTGACAGCGAATCGACACGGTTTGAACGAGTCGTGGGCGAGCTTGAACAGTCGCGTAAAAGCTATGAAGAACGCACTGAGAAAACTCAGCAGGCGCTTTTTGACGCTGAAAAAAAGCTGAAAGACGCTGAACAGACGGCTGAAAAGCTGAAAGTCGACTATGAGCGTAAGATAGACGAGGCAAATGCGACAGCCAGGGCTATCGCTGACGACGCGAGAGCCAAAGCGAACCGTCTTATCGATGAGCTTGAACAGATGAAAAAGGATAAAAACGCCGATCTGAGCAAGATAAGAGCTGCCGCTAAAGCCGGCTTTAAAGAGCTTGACCGGATCGCCGCCGAAAAAAAGGCAGACGACGGATATGTTCTTCCCCGTCCGCTTGAAGTCGGAGATGAAATACTGCTTAGGGACATAAACCGCAACGCGGTCGTGCTTTCTCCTAACGATCAAAACGGCAATGTGCTTGTTCAGGCGGGCATTGTTAAAATGAAGGTTCCACTTTCAAATATCAAGCTGATCGGTCGGAAAAAGCAGGACACCGCATCAAAGTTGCATTTTAAGGGTGCAGGCACTGACGGCAGGACTGCGAAAAAGCCTTCGATGGAGCTTGATATCCGCGGAATGACTGTTGATGAGGGCGTTATTGAGCTTGACAGATTTATCGACGGAGCTGTGCTAAATCATGTTGGCTCGTTTACCGTTATTCACGGCAAAGGAACAGGCGCGCTCAGAGCAGGTATTCAAAAGTATTTAAAGACAAACAAATTTGTTAGATCATTCAGACTCGGTGCTTTCGGCGAGGGTGAAGCCGGAGTTACGGTGGTCGAACTGAAGTGAGCATATAAAGGACGGTTTAGATGAAAAGGATCATTCAAAATATTGCCGACTATATCCGCGAAACGGATAAGCTGCTGCTGATACTTTGCGCTGCGGCGAGTCTTTTCGGCTGTGCGCTCGTTTATTCGGCAACAAGATACATCGGCTCGACAAGACAGTTTTATGTTCAGTTTATTTCTGTCTTTATCGGAATTATCGCCGCAATTTTTGTTTCACTGTTTAATTACCGCAACTTCTCACGGCACACTATTCTTATTGTGGCAGTATCGCTCGGGCTTTTGGCGTTTACCTACTTTTTCGGATACGCTCCGAGCGGAACGGACAACCGTGCATGGATCGAGCTGCCGTTCGGTATGTCGTTTCAGCCGTCCGAGCTGATAAAGATCTTTTTCACAATAACCTTTTCGGCTCATGTTTCGATCATCAACAAAGACGAGATCAACAAGCTGAAAAACGTTGCGCTTTTAATACTGCACGGTATTGCCCCCGCAGCGATCGTTATGGTGCTTCAGCGAGATCTCGGAACAGTTACCATTCTGTTTTGCATTTTTCTTTGTATGCTTTTCGCCGCGGGCATTAAGCTGCGTTATTTTGCTATAGGTGCGCTTGTTGTTGCGGCGGCGGCTCCTATCATCTGGCTGTACGGACTGTCGGCATATCAGCGTGAGCGTTTTTCGATAATTCTCGATCTTAATTCGGACGCTCAGGGCAAGGGCTATCAGCAGCTTCAATCGATCAAGGCTATCGGCTCGGGCGGTATCACCGGATACGGTTATCTGAACGGTCCGAAAACACAATCGGGCGATGTTCCGAAAGCGTATAACGACTTTATTCTTTCGGTTGCCGGAGAGGAACTCGGGCTTATCGGGTGTATTGCAGTCTTTGCAATACTGCTCGCGATTATAATCAGAGTTATCCATGTCGGCGTTATTTCAAATGACCGAAAGGGCCTTATCATTTGCTCGGGTATTTTCGGTATGCTGCTGTCTCAGTTGCTTGTTAATGTGGGTATGTGTCTTGCGGTGCTTCCCGTTATCGGAGTAACGCTTCCCTTCTTCTCCGCAGGCGGTACCTCGCTTGTGTGCCTGTATCTCGGCATCGGGCTGGTGCTCAGTGTTTATAAAAACCGTTTTCAGCGGCAAATGAAGTTAAGCGAGAGGTGATGGTATGACAAGGATATGCAACAGTCTTGATGAAACAAGCCGTCTTGCAAATGAAGTTGCCGACAAGCTGCACGGCGGCGAATGTATTGCGTTTTTCGGAACAATGGGCATGGGCAAGACTGCATTTACAAAAGCGCTTGCAAAGGCACTCGGATATGACGGTGCAGTGAGCTCGCCGACATTTGCGATAGTTAATGAATACATCGGCGGCAGACTCAATATTTATCACTTTGATATGTACAGGATAACTTCGTTTGACGATCTTTATTCGACCGCTTTCTTTGAATACTGCGATGATAAAAACGGAGTTGTGGTCTGCGAATGGAGCGAGAATATTGAAAATGCTCTGCCCAACGACTGCATAAAAATTCAAATTGAGAGAGGAGAGAGTGATGAATGCAGGATATTCAAAATAACACCAGAGATACTTTGATCCTCGGAATCGACTCCTCTTCAAAAACAGGGTGTGTTGCCGTTTTAAAAGGCGGCACATTGCTGGCAGACGGTTTTGAAAACAGCGGACTGACACATTCGCAAACGCTTATGCCGCTTATTAAAAAGACAGTTGACGACGCAGGCGTTGACATAAACGATATACCTTTTATCGCTGTGACGGTGGGACCCGGATCGTTCACGGGACTTCGTATCGGGCTTTCGAGCGTTAAGGGTATTGCGGCTGTATCGGGTGCTGAGTGTATCGGTGTTTCTTCGCTTGAGGCGGCGGCGCAGGGAGTTTCGCAGGACGGTATTATCTGCGCTGTTATGGACGCTCGCTGCAATCGGGTTTACAATGCTCTTTTTGAAAAGAGAGGCGGAAAACTCAAAAGGCTGTGCGACGACAGGACAAGCGAGATCGCTTCTCTTTGCGATGAGCTTTTGAAATACAATAAACCGATACATTTGATCGGCGACGGTGTTTCGGTTTGCAGCAGTATTATGAAAGAGCATGGCTGTGACATTATTGCCGCGAGCGGCGACGATGTTTTTATACACGGCAAGAGCATTTGCGAACTGGCGCTGAGCCGTTTATCGGAAGCGGTGAGCGCAAAATCGCTTGCGCCGAAATATATTCAGTTGCCGCAGGCTCAGCGGGAACTTATTGCAAAAAACAAAGGAGAGTGTGTTAAATGATAGCTATCGGATGTGACCACGGAGGATATGAGCTTGCTCAGAAAATCGAAAAACACCTTATTGAAAGCGGCTTCGAGGTCAAAAACTTCGGAACCTTTAACGGTGAATCGGTGGATTATCCCGACATTGCATATCCCGTTGCAAAGGCTGTTGCAAACGGCGAGTACGAGAAAGGTATTCTTGTTTGCGGAACGGGTATCGGAATGTCGATCGCGGCGAACAAGGTAAAGGGTATCCGTGCGGCTGTCTGCACCGATCACTTCTCTGTTAAATACACCCGTCTGCACAACAATACAAATGTGCTGTGTCTCGGCGGCAGAGTGCTCGGAGACGCATTTGCGCTCGAGCTTGTTGATATTTTTATGACAACGGAATACGAAGGCGGCAGACATGAGAACCGTCTTAAAAAGATCGCCGATATTGAAAATGAGAGGGTCTGAGAAATGAACAATGTTTTTATTTCGGCTCATCCGCTTGTTCAGCACAAGCTGACAATGCTTCGTGACAAGGCGACAGGTGCTAAGGAATTTCGCGAGATAATTGCCGAGATCTCGCTTCTTCTGGGATATGAAGCGACAAGCGGACTCACGCTTAAAGAAATTGAGGTTGACACACCTATTGCACCGGCTCAGTCGAAAACTGTGAAAGATTCGCTTATCGCGCTTGTGCCTGTGCTGAGAGCAGGCTTGCAGATGGCGGACGGTCTTATAAACGTTGTGCCTGCCGCAAAGGTCGGGCATATCGGAATTTACCATGATCGCGAAAGCGAAAAGCCCGTTGAATACTATTGCAAAATGCCGAGCGATATTTGCGAACGCGATGTTTTTGTGCTTGATCCGCTTATCGCAACGGGAGTTTCCACCTCGGCGGCAGTTGCGAGAGTTAAGGAGTTTAACCCGAGAAGCGTTCGGCTGATTTCGATCGTTGCTTCTGCCCAAGGCATTGAAAAGCTTTGCAAGGATCACCCCGAGGTTGAAGTGTATCTCGCCGCTGTTGACGACGGAGTTACGCAGGACGGAATGATAAATCCCGGTGTCGGTGACGCAGGAGACCGTTTATTCGGCACAAAATGATAAAAAATATCGTTTTTCGCATAAACACGAATTTATATTAAATTATATATTTAAATATTGTTGGTTTGTCAATGATATATTACAATCCTGAAAAAATGTATGTGTTACAATGATATATTACAATCCTGAAAAAACAGCTTGACAAATGGCTTGAGAGAGTATATAATTATTCAGTCGGATCATGTCCGACTTCCTTGCTCTGCAATTCAGTGCAGAGCCAAAGTCCAAAAGGAGGTGTTTGTCAATGGCTATCGCTTATGAGACCGTTCTCGTTTTTTCGCTTAAAAACGGGGAGGACGCAGCTAAGGCTCTCTGTGAGAAGTTCAAGGAGAGAATCGCTGAGAGCGGCGCAGTAAAGGAAGTTGACGAATGGGGTAAGCGCAGACTCGCTTACGCTATCAACTACGAGACTGAAGGCTACTATGTCGTTATCAATCACGACAGCGAGCCCGAATTTGTTTCCGAGCTGTCCCGTGTCCTCAATATCACTGACGGTGTTTTGAGATACCTGACGGTTAAGAAGTAAAAAACAATTTTTAAAGGATGGTGCAAATATGCTTAATGTGATCGCAATTATGGGTCGTTTGACGGATAATCCCGAACTTAAGACCACCAACAGCGGACTTGATGTTACATCATTCACCGTTGCTGTTGACAGAAGGTATGTGAGCGGAGGCGAAAGACAGACTGATTTTATCAATGTCGTTGCATGGAGACAGACAGCAAAGTTTGTCTGCAATTATTTCCGCAAGGGTCAGATGATCGCTGTAAATGGTTCGCTGCAGCAGCGCAACTACACCGATCGCGACGGAAACAAGCGCACTGTCTATGAAGTCGTTGCGGACAATGTAAGCTTCTGCGGATCTAAATCCGAGAATGCCGGCGACCAGTCGTATTCCGCACCGGCTGTGAAGGAATCCCCTGCTTCGTTTTCTAATGTAGACGCAGGCGATTTCGAGGAGATCGCTGTTGACGACGGCGATTATCCGTTCTGATTTTTAGAATTTTCGTTACTCTATATAAGGAGGTCAAGTTAAATGGAAAACGTTGAGAACGTTGCAGTTGAGGCGCAGTCGGAAGTTAAGACCGAGGCTCCGAAGGCTGAGAGATCCGAGCGTCCCGAGCGCAGCGAGAGACCTGTCCGCAACTTCAGAAAGGGCAAAAAAAAGGTTTGCTCGTTCTGTGTTGACAGACAGCACACCGAGATCGACTATAAGGATGTTGCAAAGCTTAAGAGATATATCTCCGAGCGTTCCAAAATCCTTCCCCGCCGTGTAACCGGCACCTGCACCCGCCATCAGAGAGAGCTGACCGTTGCTATCAAGCGCGCAAGACATCTCGCACTTATTCCGTTTGTAAGCGAATAAGCGGACGGCGCAAATTTTTAAACCAAACGACCGATCATCTTCGCGGTGATTCGGTCGTTTTTGCTTGATACGCAAATGGCGATGACATATTGACTTTTTAGGCGAAAAAGGTTATAATCATAGTGCAGATGTCACAGGCTTTGCCCATTGCAAGCAAGGCGGGTTTTGTTCTGATTTAAATAATAATGGGAGTTACATAAATGGGAAATACACTGATACCGCCCGATGATGTTCGCAAAATGCAGCTTAAAGGGCTCGAAATGGCGCTCTTTTTTGATAAATTCTGCGAGGAACACGGGCTGACATATTTCTTCTGCGGCGGTTGCTGTATCGGTGCGATCCGCCACGGCGGCTTTGTTCCGTGGGACGATGATGTCGATGTTTTCATGCCGAGAGACGATTATGAGAAGCTCAAAGAGGTATGGCAGGACACCGAGGAGTATTCGATACAATACACGACAGAGGACTTTCTGACGGAAAATCAGTTCCTTACGATCTGCGCGAACAACACGACATTTATCAAGACATATCAGAAAGACCTTGATATGAATCACGGGCTTGTGCTTGATGTTTTGCCGCTCGACGGCTGTCCGACAGGTATGCACCGCAAGCTTCAAAAGATGTGGGCGTTGCTTTATTCGCTGTTTATTGTGGGAAAAGCACCTGATAATCACGGCGGCGCCGTTCGGCTTATCGGTAAAATTGCGCTCGGAATTATCCGCACTCGAAAGATGAGATATAAAATGTGGCGTATGTGCGAGCGGAAAATGACAAAATATAAAATATCAGACTGCGATAAAATAACCGAGCTATGCTCAGGTCCGCATTATATGCAAAACGAATATCCGAAGCGCATTTTTGAAAGAGCAGTGCGATATGAATTTGAGGGTCATGATTTTCCGCTTCCCATCGGATACGACGAGTATCTGAGAATGGCGTTCGGCGACTATATGCAGCTGCCGCCCAAGGATAAGCAGGTATGCCATCATGAATTTGAATTTATGGATATGGACCACAGCTACAAGGACTATAAGGGAAAATATTATTGCGTAAAGGAAGATAAACAAAGTGACTGAATATACAGGCAAGCTGGCGGTCGTCCCGCCCGACGATCTCGATCGGCTTCGCAGAAAAGGGCTTGAGATCCTGCTTTATTTTAAAGAGATCTGCGAGAAAAACGATCTTAAATTTTATTTTTGCGGCGGCTGCTGTATCGGCGCGATCCGTCACAAGGGATTTATACCGTGGGACGATGATGTTGATGTTTTTATGCCGAGAGACGATTATGAAAAGCTCAAGGACATTTGGAACGAACAAGCCGACACCGAGCGTTACAGCTATGTCAGAACAGACGAGCACGATTTCACACGGCTTTTGTTTGCGATGATCTCGGATAATGACACGACATTTATAAAAACGAGACAATGGGATCTCGACACAAACCACGGGGTCAGAATAGATATTCTTCCGCTCGACGGGTGTCCGGATTCGCGTTTTAAGCGCAAAATGCAGATAATGTGGGCACTTGTATATTCGATGTTTATGACGCGTGAACCGCACGAATCAAAAGGCAAGGTGCTGAAGATCATCAGCAAAGTAATGCTCGCTCTTGCGATAACGGACAAAAACCGCTACCGCATTGCGAAATTTGCCGAGCGAAAAATGTCGAAATATAAAATCGAGGATTGCGACAAGATCACCGAGCTTTGCGCTTGGTATCAATATATGGTCAATGAATATCCGAAATCGGCTTTTGAAAGCCAACTTTATGTTGACTTTGAAGGCTACAAGCTGCCGATACCTGTCGGGTATGACGATTATCTCAAAATGGCATTCGGCGACTATATGCAGCTTCCGCCCAAGGATAAGCAGGTTGCGAAGCATGATCTTGTTTATTATAACCTTGAAGAAGGATATAAGAAGTTTAAAGGAAAATACTATTGCGTAAAGGATGGTAACAAATGATATTTGGTGCAATTTTGGCAGGCGGCACAGGTTCGAGAATGAACATTCCCGATATGCCCAAGCAGTTTCTTCCGCTCGGCGACAAGCCGATAATCGTTCACACGCTTGAAAAGTTTCTGACGGTGAGCCGTTTTGACAGGGTTTATATCGGCGTTCATCCCGATTGGGTGAACTATATGCAGGATCTCGCAAAAAAGTATGTGCCGTCAAATCTTGACAGAGTTTGCATTATCCCCGGCGGAAAGGACAGAAACGGAACTATTCTCAATATAATCGACGATATTGAAAAGAATTTCGGAGAGAATGATGAGAACATTATCGTGACTCACGATTCGGTCCGTCCGTTTGTTACTCTGAGAATGATTGAGGAGAATATCGACGGCGCTGTCGAATTCGGCGCGACCGACACTGTTTGCGCCGCTGTTGACACGATCGTTTGCTCGACAGACGGAAAGACTATTGCGTCTATCCCCGACCGCTCGCAGATGTATCAGGGACAGACTCCGCAGAGCTTTAAGATAAGCTTGCTCAAAAATCTTTACAATTCCCTTTCCGATGATGAAAAGGCTATAATGACCGACGCCTGCAAGATCTGCGTTGTCAGAGATCATCCGGTTCATCTTGTTGAAGGTTCAGTCACCAATCTGAAGATAACGACTACCGGCGACTATAAGATCGCTCAGGCTATGGTTGGGGGAATAAAAATTGATTAACTATGTTTATCAGCTGATCAGCCCGAAGGTCTTTTCGGTCAAATACACCGATATTTCCTATTCGGATAAGGTTGTTGTCCGTCCGGAGTATCTTGCGGTGTGCCACGCGGATCAGCGTTATTTTCTCGGTCAGAGAGACATTAAGGTTTTAAATAAAAAGCTGCCTATGGCGCTTATTCATGAATGCTGCGGCAGAGTTGTTTACGATCCGTCGGGCAAGCTGAGCGTCGGTCAGCGCGTCGTTATGATACCGAACACGCCTGTTCGCAAGAACGATGTTATTTATGAAAACTATGATAAGGGTTCATATTTTCTCTCAAGCGGACATGACGGCTTTATGCGCGAGTTTGTTGAGCTTGATGAAAGCAGAGTAGTGCCTTATGACAATATCGATCCGCGTGTTGCAGCTATCACCGAATTTGTATCAGTCGGCGTGCACGCGTCTACAAGATTTGACCTTGCAGCGCACAAAAACCGCGGCAGGATCGGTATATGGGGAGACGGAAGTCTTTCCTACACGGTCGCAAATATTTTAAAAGCGCGTTTTCCCGAAAGCCGCATTTGCATTATCGGCATGGACAGCCGCAAGCTTTCGCAGTTTTCATTTGCAGATGAGACATATCTATCAAGCGAGATCCCCGAAGATTTCGAGATCGATCATGCTTTTGAGTGCTGCGGCGGCGAAGGCAGTTACTACGCTATCGACGATGTTATAAAATATATCAATCCACAGGGTACTCTGATGCTCATGGGTGTTTCCGAAAACAAGGTCGCTATAAACACTCGCATGGTGCTTGAAAAAGGTATGACGCTGGTCGGATGTTCGCGTTCGGGCAGAGCCGATTTTGAAAAGGCTGTCGAGCTGATGGAGGATCCCGATTTTCAGCGTAGAATGAAGGTCATTATCTTTGAGGACAAGCCTGTGAGAAGTATCGGCGATATTTGCAGAGTTTTCGCAAACGACCTTACCACGCCGTTTAAAACGGTATTTAAATGGGAGATGTAGATGAAAGTCTTATTCGGATACCTGAGTGTGGAGTTTCGCGGCGGAACTAAGTTTCAGCTTGATTTTGCCGAGAATTTCAAAAACATACAGGTGGGGTTTCTGACATCAAATTCTCATGTTAAATATGAGGAGCGTGTCAGAAAGCTCGGACAGATGCATGTTATTCCGCCGACTAAACAATACAAAGACAGGCTGAACGCGCTCAAAGAACTTGCTCGCGAATACGACATTCTTTATCTCAACAAGACAACGCTTAATCCGATCGAGCAAAGAATGGTGAAAAGTGCCGGATTTAAAAAGGTGGTTTATCATTCTCACTCCACGGCGAAGGATGTTAAAAATCCGCTGAAAAAAGCGGCTTACTATATGCTTCACTATATGGCGAGAACCGGTATAGATAAGGTTGCGGACAAGATGTATGCCTGCTCGAACGAAGCGGGGCTTTGGCTTTTCGGCGAGAAAAACAAGGATAAATTCACTGTTGTGAACAACGGAATAGATGCGGATAAATTCCGCTTTGATCCCGAGCTGCGCTCAAAAAAGCGTGAGGAAATGGGGCTTTCCGATTTCACGATACTGCATGCAGGCGCGTTTTCGCCTGTTAAAAATCAGAGCTATCTTATTGAAGCGTTTTCTGCTCTTTGCAAAACAAAGCCGGATTCGACTTTGCTTCTTGCCGGAAACGGCGAGCTTATGGATCATGCAAAAGAAACTGCTGTAAGGTGCGGAGTTTCGGATAAAGTGCGGTTTTTAGGTCAACGCAGCGATATGAGCGAGCTTATGCAGGCGGCGGATATGTTTGTGCTGCCGTCGCTTAAAGAGGGTTTGCCGTTTTCTGCGGTTGAAGCTCAGGCGGCGGGACTCAAATGCATTATCACCGACACGGCTTCCGCTCAGACAAAGATCACCGATCTGCTTCAATTTTTCGATGTTTCGCAGCCGCCTTCGGCTCTTGCCGAGACGATTGCAAAAGAAGCGGATTATGAACGCCGCGACACTTATGACGATATAACAAACGGCGGCTTTAATCTTAAAGCCTGCGCCGAAAAGCTCGAAAACGAGCTTTTCGCTCTTTGCGAGGGAGGCGGCCCTAATGGAACTGATCAGTAAGGCAAACTCCCGCAAAATAAGCAATCTGAATTTTCTGAAGTTCATAAGATACACGCTGAATTTAACGGCGGCTTGCCTGTTTGCGGCAGGCGTCATTATTACACAGCCGAATTTACGCTACGGATTTATGCTGGGCGGAGTTGTGGTTATGTGGACAGCCAATGTTATTTTCAGCTTTGAGCGGCTCAAAAGCCGAATATTGATGCTGTTTTTCAGCTTGACGATGTTTATATTTCTGATAGGGCGTCCGATCATCAACTTTTTCAGAGACGACGATTGGTGGACGCTTTATACCGACACGGGACTGAACTTCGCGTTTTTTGCGCTGTTTATCAGCCTTATAGCTATGCAGCTCGGAGCGGTGCTTTATGAGTTTGCGGAAAACCGCTCGGAAAAAAACAGAGCCTCAAACGCGCTTACACAGCGGCGGCTTCTGAAGAACGACAACAATTGGATAATGAATCTATCATTGTTGCTGTATGTCCTGTGCTGGGTGTGCTTTATGTATGTCGAGGCAGACAAGCTTATGTTTATGCATGGGCGCGCTTATGAGGACTACTACATTCTTTACAAGAATGAAACGCCGGCGCCGATCGGAACATTTGCGGCAATAATGCCCTATGCTCTGTGCGTTTTTTTGGCAACGCTCCCGTCTAAGAAAAAAGCGTTTTTTCCGCTTGCATCATACCTGATCTCAGCAGTGCCGATGCTTATAATCGGTCAGCGTAACCCGATCGTTTTGAACGCTATTTTTGTTTTTCTCTACTACTTTATCAGAGATGTTATAGGAGACGATAAAAAATGGCTCGGCAGATTTGAAAAGACAGCTATCATAATAGCCGTGCCGCTCCTGATAGTTTTGCTCGCACTTTACAATTACACACGAGCAGGTCGGTCGGTGGACTTTAATCTGTTCTCGTTGCTTGTTGACTTTGTTGATAAGCAAGGAGTTTCATTCAAGGTGCTCGGCATAGGTTATGACGCTATTCCGCAAATTCAGAACACACCCCTGACAAACTACACTTTCGGTCCGTTTATCGACTATTGGTATTACGGTGCGTTTGGTCAGACATTTCTCGGAGCACCCGATCTCGGCAACGGAAACAACGAGTTTCGTGCAACGCACGGCAACGATTTCTCGCACAGTATGTCTTATGTTGCGAAATCCGATTATTTGCAGGGACACGGTTGGGGATCGTCGTATTTGCTTGAAACATACGCTGATTTTCATTGGCTCGGGGTTATACTTTTCAGCCTGATTTTGGGGCTTGCGTTTGTCTTTATCATGAAGATGATGAAAAAGGGAACGCTCTGCCGCACGATCGCTCTGATGACGCTTTGCGGTCTGTTCTTTGTACCGCGCTCGTATGCGACTGATTGGCTGCTGTTCCTGAGTTTGCCGCATTTTTGGTTTGCGGTTATAGTTTGTACACTGGGAGCAAGACTTTGCTACAACACAGCGGTCAAACGAAGATATAAAACACGCTCATTTATTACGGAGGGAATACAAAATGTTTGATAACTACGGCATTAAAGACATTTTTTACGGTATCAGAAGATACAAAATCGCCGTTGCGGTGATAATAATTGCCTGCACATTGCTCGGCTACGCCTACGGCGTTTACAATGTCAAAAATATGACTGCCGGCAACTATTGCTCATCTGTCACATACTTTGTCACGACCAAGGAGAAAAACGGAAAGTCGGAAGATCAGATGTTCAACGACTCGAAGGAATATGCCGAGAATGTTAAGGCAATGCTTTCGGCGGATTTCTGCTATGACTATGTTTACAACGAGGTGCTGAAACAGTATTCCTCTGCACAGATCGCTAAGATACTTTCCGTTTCCGAGAATGATCTGACAATGTCGGCAATCAAAAAAATTTCCACCGTATCGGTGCTTTCAGGCACATCGCTTGTTAATCTCTATGTGGAATGCAAGGATGAAGAATTTGCAAACACAGTGCTTTCAAGTTATAAAAAGTATATCTCTAACGAGGCAAACATCAATAATTTTTGCAGCATTTCCGAGGTCGGAGGTGTTACTCAGCAGCTTGATGCAGAATCGGTGCTTTCGGCTAAGAAAATGGCTATACTTTCGTTTGTTGCAGGAATATTTATAAGCGTGCTCTTTGTGTTTATCATCACTCTTGTGCGCCCGACACTGAACGAAAAAGGCGATATCGAGCAATACGGTGTTCCCGTTCTCGGTGAGTTCAAGCCGAGTAAATAAGGAGGGTTTTAAGATGAGTAGCAGATTTCAGCCGTTTGAATACACGGCGGATGTTATTGTTAAGAAAAGTGCGGGAGCAAAGACTATTGCTCTTGTTAGCTCAGATAAGCGAACCGATAAGTCGCTCGAAAAAACGGCACAGGCACTTTGCGAATATATGAAAAGCGAGGGTATAAACACCGCTGTTTCAAACGGCGAGGATATGGCAGAGCTCGCAGGCAAGCATGATAAGATCATTGTTTATGCGAGCGATGTGCTCCACGACATAAAGGCACTGAAAACAGCGGTCGCTTGCGACTGCTCGGTTATTGTTGTCAGCTATCGCTATACTCAGAATGAAACGCTTACGCAGATGAAGTCAACATTGTCGCTTCACAAAAGCGAATTGCTCGGCGTTATTGCCGGCAAATAAGGAGTTATTATGTCGGAAAAGACTCAGGGAAGAACCGCTAAATCGCTGATGAACGCTATGTCGAGCTGTTTATCGTATCTAATACTCATGGTGAGCACCTTTGTGACGCGAGCTGTGTTTAAAAGATACCTCGGACTTGACTATTCCGGCGTTGAAACGGTCTTTCTGAATATCATAACAATGCTCGCTATCGTCGAACTCGGCATCGGTTCGGGTATTGTATACAAGCTTTATAAACCGATCGCGGACAAGGACTACCGAAAGATCGCAATATTGATAAACTTCTATAAAAAGGCATATCGCATAATTGCGACTATCCTTGCGACACTCGGTATTGGAATGGCGTTTTTTGCGCCGAGCTTCATTAAATCTGATGAAGATTTTGAATATTGGTGGCTTGTTATCATCTTTATTCTTTATGTCTGCGACACACTCGCTTCGTATCTCTATGCGAACCGCAGAGCTATGTTTACCGCGGATCAGCGCAACTATGTTTCGGTCAATGTGCACACAGCTTGCCAGATAGCTGTGGGCATTGCCCAGATCGCGGTGCTGATACTTTGCACAGAAGCTGTCGGAAAAGCTGTCGCTTTGCTGATTTATCTTATTATAAGAATAGCGGGCAGACTTGCGGAGAATATTATTATTGCGGTTCAGTACGACCGCCGCTACGGCAAAGAGATAGATCTGAAGGTCAAAGAATCGCTGCCGGATCACGAACAGCGTGACCTGATGAAGAATATCAAGGCCCTACTTATGCACAAGATCGCAGGTCAGAGCCTTACATCGACTGCAAGCATTATTGTATCGGCGTTTGTCAGCACGACCATTGCAGGCATTTACGGCAACTATACACTTATAACGACCGCCCTCAAAACTCTTTCTGATTATTTTTTCAACGGTATTGCCGCATCGTTTGGCAACCTTTTAAGCACGTCATCAAAAGAATCGGTCATAAAAAACTATAATAAGATATATCTTCTGAATTTCTTTTTATCCTCGTTTTTTGCGATCTCGTTTTTCAATGTGGCTCAGCCGTTTGTTGCGATCTGGATCGGTAAAAACGATCTTTTGGATATATCCACCGTGCTTTTGATAAGCCTCTATCTTTATATGATGACCATGCGCCACTCTGTGTTTATGGCGCGCTCAAGTGCAGGTCAGTTTCAGCAGGACAGATGGTTTGCTCTGCTTGAGGCGGTCATCAATCTCGGAGCAGCACTGATTCTCGTTCATCCGTTCGGCATAAACGGTGTTATCATAGCGAACATTGTGTCGCTTGTTGCGGTCCCGTTCTGGACGCAGCCTAGGATCGTTTATCATGATGTTCTGGGAATTAAAGTCCGCAACTACTATAAGAAATACGGCGTTTTCTTCGCTGTTTCTGCGGTGTATACCGCAGCTATATACGGACTGAGAATGTTGCTCCAGACAGGCAATGTGTTTATAGATTTGCTGATCTCGATGGTGTTGTGCGTTGTTATTATAAACGGAGCGAACATTCTTATCTTCCGCCGCACAGAGGAATATTCGCAGCTTCGTCAGATGGCGTTTGGTATGCTTCGCAAGCTGAAAAAGAAAAAGGCATAATTTTTTCAAAAATTATAATTATTCGCGTCGTTTTTTTAAAAAAACTATTGACAAGACGGCGCGAATATAGTATAATAATCAAGCTTGATAATTTAAGCCGTATGGCGGCATAGCTC
>CAVGWP010000009.1:25194-31115 GCA_963633095.1 bacterium
AGACACCGCCCTTTCACGGCGGTAACACGGGTTCGATTCCCGTCCGGGTCACCATTCAGAGAAATCGCACAGTTGTGCGGTTTCTTTTGTTTTTGGTGCAGTTGCGCGATTTATAGCTATTGTCTGAAAACAAAATCATTTTATATGTTTATAATATTCTCGGTGCGTGAAAAGCCTTTTTGTCCCTCATGTCGCTTTTTGAACGGCAGAAATTTGTTTGCACTGTTTTCTGCACATCAAAAAAGTCCCTCTAATCAGGGACTTTTCTTTAATAAAGTTTTATTGCGAAGCCGTGACCGTCCGCCACACCGTAGAAAGTAAAGCTTCGGTCAGACACCGAACGAACTGCCTCAAACAAGGCGTCTTTAAACTTTTCATACTGTGATGTGCCGCTTTGCGGATACGCCGGAACAGCCGCCGCTGTTCCAAATTCATAAACTCTTGCTGCACCGTTGTGCTTCATTATGGCAGTGGAAACCGACGATTCGAGCTTCTCTTCCGAATCGATAAAGCTGCCCGACTTTTTATAGAAACCGTCGTTGTCCGCCGTGCAGACAGGAAGCGGAATATTATATTCCATTGTATACGGCACGCTGACATTATCGCTCGGATTTATGGTTTTATCCGCTGTGTGATCGGATAAAAATTCCGCATCAGTTCGGTTGAAATAAAAGTGATTCAAGGTATCGTCGGAATCGCCGAGAGTAACATCTGTGTTATACCATTTGCCGTTTATACAGACCTTGTTCCACATATGCCCTTCACTGCCGACTCTGCCGCTGACGAGAAGCGACTTTATTCCTCTGCGGCTCAGAAGATACTGATACGCTCTTGCATAACCCTCGCAGGTCGCACTGCCGTCAACAAGCGCACCGTAGATATTAAACGACGAAGCTTTAAGCTCTTTATCATAGCTTACCTTGCGGCAAAGTGCCTCATAGATATTCAGCGCGACAATATATTCATCGCTGCTCTGTGGAATTTCCGACATAAACTGATGTGCCGCATTTTCGATCTTACTGCTCATGCCGCTCGCCTGCTCTGCGGTGTATTCATAATGCATTCTCAGATTGTAGCCGCCGCTGTAGCGGATAAGCTCATATTTAAGCGGAAACCAGAAAAGCGACGGATTATATTTATTGACGGCGTTATAGGCATAAAGCACATCGAATGAGCTGACATTGCCGAGGTCGAGGAGCGACTGATGAGCCTTGACGGCATTCAGAATAACATGATATATTTTGAGCTGTTCCGACGATAGGACATTATTAACCGTATACTGAGCATACGGGAGCGAACTTCCTGTGCCTGCTTCGGAAAAGCGGATCGTGCGCTTTGTTTCCTGCTCGGTCTTTCCGTTTTGCGAGCTTCCCTGCTTTGTACCCTGCTTGGTTTTATCGGCAGGATTATCAGCCAATGTATCGTCCTGCGGGGGATCGTTTGTAATATCGGTGGAGATAAGTGTTATATCGGTTTTGCTTTCGGTTTTATCGTCTTTTTTGCCGCACGAACACAATGCGGACATTATCATAACGGCGGCCAGCGCCAAAGCCGTTATTCTTTTCATTTGCACAGGCACCGCCTTTCATAAATCCTTGTGCTTTTTAATCTGCGTCATCCCAGTTGTACTCTGTGAGTCTGCCGAAGTTCTGAAGCTTCGGATAATTCCACTGCCTGAGTGCTTCATAAACTCCGACAGCAACCGCGTTTGAAAGATTTAAGCTGCGGATCTGCCCTCTCATCGGCAGACGCACACAGCGGGATTTGTTTTTAAATAAAAGCTCCTCTGGCAGACCTTTTGTTTCTCTGCCGAAGAACAGATAGCTTTTATCGGGATATTCGACTTCACTGAACGATTTTTCGGCTTTTGTTGTGAAATAAAAATATTCGCCGGCGTTTTTTGCGAAAAAATCATCGATCGAGTCATAATAAGTGAGATCGAGATAATGCCAATAGTCAAGTCCCGCACGTTTTAGCTTTTTATCGTCTATCGCAAAGCCCATCGGCAAAATTATATGCAGCCGCGCTCCTGTTGCGGCGCAAGTCCGCGCGATATTGCCCGTATTCTGCGGGATTTCCGGGTTGACCAAAACAACATTAAGTTCGCTCATTTAAACATCCGCTTTTCGTTTATTTATGATATAATTGTAAACCAAACGGCATAGATTTACAAGCGGAAAAAATTAAAAATTAAATACAGTTTTGTAATATATTTAACTGCTTTGTTATCTTTAAATAATAAAGTGCGACAGAGACGGGCATTTTTTTAAAAAATTCTCAAAAAAGGCTTTATTTTTTTGGAATGATGAAGTATAATAAAGTAGTAAATAAAACTCAAGGAGTGTTAATTATGCCGCTTGTAAACGCAAAAGAAATGCTTACAAAAGCAAAGGCCGGTCATTATGCGGTCGGTCAGTTCAACATCAATAACCTTGAATGGACAAAAGCCATTCTTCTCACAGCCGAAGAGCTTCACTCTCCTGTTATCCTCGGTGTTTCCGAAGGCGCGGGTAAGTATATGTGCGGATATAAAACCGTTGTCGGCATGGTAAAGGGTATGCTCGAGGAGCTGGGTATCACGGTTCCGGTTGCTCTGCATCTTGACCACGGCAGCTACGAAGGCGCTAAGAAGTGCATCGAAGCAGGCTTCTCGTCTGTTATGTTCGATGGTTCGCATTATCCGATCGATGAGAATATCGCTAAGACAAAAGAGCTTGTCGGTATTTGCAACGATCTCGGCCTTTCGATCGAAGCTGAAGTCGGCTCGATCGGCGGCGAGGAAGACGGCGTTATCGGCGGCGGCGAAGTTGCCGATCCGAAGGAATGCAAGATGATCGCTGATCTCGGCGTTACAATGCTCGCAGCCGGTATCGGTAATATTCACGGTAAGTATCCCGAAAACTGGGCAGGTCTGCGTTTTGATGCTCTGGACGCTATCCAGCAGCTCACAGGCGATATGCCGCTCGTTCTTCACGGCGGTACAGGCATTCCGGCTGACATGATCAAGAAAGCTATTTCGCTCGGCGTTTCCAAGATCAATGTTAACACAGAGTGCCAGCTCAGCTTTGCAGCTGCAACAAGAAAGTATATCGAAGAAGGTAAGGATCTTCAGGGCAAGGGCTTCGATCCGAGAAAGCTGCTTGCACCCGGCTTTGAGGCTATCAAGGCTACTGTTAAAGAGAAGATGGAGCTTTTCGGTTCGGTAGACAAGGCATAAGCTGAAACTTAAAAATAAAAAGCGTCTTTTGTCTGTGGAGGTTCCACATAAGGCAAAGGCGCTTTTTTCATAAAAGGCACAAAATTTTTATTTTCGGCTTGATAAATTACATCCTTGATAGTATAATCTAAGTTGTGAAATTATTTGGAGGTATCCGCTAATGAAATGGTATGATAACGCTGTTTTTTATCATATATATCCGCTCGGATTATGCGGTTGTTCGCATGAGAACACAGCCGCAGAGAACCCGAAATTCGATAAAATAAAGCAATGGACGAAGCACGCCGAAGACATCGGCTGTACTGCTGTTTACATCGGCCCGCTTTTTGAATCGCAGGGACACGGCTACGAAACGACCGACTACTACAAGGTCGATCGCAGGCTCGGCGATAATGATGACTTTCGGGAATATGTTTCATATTGCCATTTGATCGGAGTTAAGGTCGTGGTAGACGGCGTTTTCAACCATGTCGGGCGCGACTTTTTCGCATTCAGAGATCTTTTGTCGAACCGCGAGCAGTCGGCATATAAGGAGTGGTTTTGCAATGTTGATTTCGGCGGCAACAACGGCTATAATGACGGACTGCGTTATGACAACTGGGGCGGTTATGACCTTTTGGTCAAGCTGAATCTGAGAAATCCCGCTGTTAAAGATCATCTGTTCGGCGCGGTGAAAATGTGGATCGATGAATTTGATATCGACGGTATTCGGCTTGACGCCGCCGATGTTCTGGATCACGATTTTATGCGCTCGCTCAGGCAGTTTACCGATTCAATAAAGAAAGATTTTTGGCTGATGGGCGAGGTTATCCACGGCAATTATTCCATGTGGGCAAACGACGGTATGCTCCATTCTGTCACAAATTATGAGCTTCACAAGGCGCTCTACTCGGGACACAACGACAAGAATTATTTTGAGATAGCGCACAATGTTAAGCGCATGATCCAAAATTGCGGCGGCACAAAGCTTTACACCTTTGCCGATAACCATGATGTTTCGCGCATTGCTTCTAAGCTCAAAGACCGCAGAGATCTTTATCCGCTTTCGGTTTTGGTTTATGCGCTGCCCGGCATTCCCTCGATCTACTACGGATCGGAGTTTGCGATCGACGGCGAAAAACAGCGCGGCGACGACTGGAATCTGCGCCCCGATCTCATGCTCGACGAAATGCAGGACGGCGGACTTTGCGAATGGCTGACTATGCTCGGCAGAGCGAAGCGCGAGCTGTCCGAACTGTCGGACGGAGAATACAGAGAGCTTTATCTTCGCAATCGGCAATTTGCTTTTGCGAGAGTTCTCGGCGGATCATCGGTTATTGCGGCGGTCAACAATGACGATCAGCCTGCAGCATTCTCCTTCAGGCTTCCCGTTGACGCGAAAAACGCTTACGATATTCTGAAGTCTTACAGCGAGAGTGATGAACCTGACAGCGAAAATGAGCCGGAAGCGCCTGACCTTTCAAAATTCGACAAAGCGATAAGCACCGCTGCCGAACTGCTTGCCGGCATTAAAGCGATCGATTCGGAGGAATCCGCACAAACAGCAATTGATATTTACAATGTACTCGGTGAACAGCTCTGCTCCGCTCAAAAAGAGTGCTTTAAAAAGGCAGCCGCAGTTTCGTTCTCTGAGGATAACGAAATCAAGCTGCAAGACGGAAACATTGAAATCAGCTTGCCTGCTCACAGCGGCACGCTTATAAAAACTGTTTGAAATTTTTGAGGTGGCAACTATGGAGAACATTTTAAGAAAAGAGATCGACGCGCAGTTTTGCATTGTAGGCGGAGGTGTGGCAGGCGTTTGCGCCGCTATTGCCGCCGCAAGGCACGGTGTTAAGACTGTGCTTATGCAGGACAGGCCTGTGCTCGGCGGAAACGCATCAAGCGAGATCAGAATGTGGATATGCGGCGCTCACGGTGAAAACAACCGAGAGACCGGAATTATCGAAGAGATCGAGCTTGAGAATTTCTATCGCAATACAGGACTGAAATACACGGTTTGGGACAGTGTTGTTTATGAAAAGGTCATGGCTGAGCCGAATATAACTCTGCTTTTAAACTGCTCCTGCCTGGACGCGGACACGCAGGATAATGCGATAAAGAGTATCACGGGCTGGCAGACAACGACGCAGACCTATTTTACTATCAAGGCTGACTATTATGCGGATTGCAGCGGCGACAGTATTTTAGCGCCGCTTTCAAATGCCGAGTTTACATTCGGAAGAGAGGCAAAATCGAAATACAACGAGCCCGACGCTCCCGAAAAATCCGACCGCAAGACGATGGGCATGAGCTGTCTTTTTGAGATAAGAGAAACCGATTCGGAAAAGAAATACATCAAACCCGAATGGGCGTACACTTTTAAGACGGACGACGAGCTTCCGATGTTTTCACACGATATGTCGTCTAACTTCTGGTACATAGAGCTCGGCGGAGAGCAGGACGGAATTGCAGACACCGAACAGCTCCGACACGAGCTTTTGAAGATCGCATTCGGAGTTTGGGATCATTTTAAAAATCAAGGCGATCACGGTATGGCAAACTGGGAGCTTGACTGGATAGGCTTTTTGCCCGGAAAGCGCGAAAGCCGCAGATACATCGGCGATTATGTTGTTATCGAGCAGGATGTTCAGTCGGGCGGACGGTTTGACGATGTTGTTGCATACGGCGGCTGGACCATGGATGACCATTTTCCCGACGGATT
>CAVGWP010000010.1:0-30987 GCA_963633095.1 bacterium
GTTTTCCCTGAAGCGATGACAGAACGCCTACTATATCGTCCGCTGTGAGCGTCAGGGAAAACAGCCGAAGCATTGTACAAACAAGGTTGCTAGATCGTTAACCAACACCGAAAAGGCGTTAGTGCTGACCACGCCGCATCGCGCTAAGCTTCCTGCAATGATTTTGAGCCTATTTCTCTCAAAGTCATTCCTTGTGCCTTCATTTCTGATATTTCTTTTTCGTAATTGCTTATGTATTGATAACTTCTTGGCATAAAAATCCCCTCCTGATGTATATTCTACATCAAGAGGGCTCTTTTTTCTATTGTCCGTTTTTTACGGACTTTTCAGTTCAGGGAGTCTCTTTGCTTTTTCAGGGTAAATTTATCACACACTAGCAACGATTGTTTTCATATTAACAAGATCGATAATGTTGAGCTTGCCTCCACCGTTTACATCGCCGTTCTTTTCTGCGATCGGCTATGCAGTAGTGGTATCGCTTATTTTTTTGAATTATACATTTCGTGAGAGCCTGCGAATGTGACAGAACCGAACTTTTTTTGAATATCCGCCGCGACTTCATTATAAAGACGGTGGAAATAGCAGGTGCAGTCGCTCGGGTGGTCGCACTTATAGTCGCTTTGCTGACAGCGGCTGATAACAAGCGGACCCTCGATAGTTTCGATGACTCTGAGGAGCGTTATCTCCTCAGGCGGCAAAGCGAGCTCGTAGCCGCCGCCGACGCCTTTAAACGACCTGACAAGCCCCTCGGCGGCGAGCTTGCGAAGGATCTTCAGCGCAAACCGCTGAGTGACGCCTGTTTTTTCGGAAATACTGCCCGCATCGAGCCGACAGCCCGAATCGGCAAGGCACTGGACGATCCTCACTGCATAATCGGTTTCAAGATTTATTTTCATATTATTTGCTCTCTCTGAACTTGTTGCTTCTGACGGGGTGACGCAGTTTTCTGAGTGCTTTGGCTTCGATCTGACGAATACGCTCACGGGTCACTTCAAATCTGTCGCCTACCTCCTCGAGAGTGTGACATCTGCCGTCATACAGTCCGAATCTCAGGCGGATAACATCTTCCTCTCTCGGAGAAAGTGTTTTGAGCACCTTATCGATATCCTCGTTTGTTATGGTTTTGAGTGCCGCTTCATCCGGTGCTAAAGCATCTTCGTCACGGATAAAGTCCATGAGGCGGCTGTCCTCCTCGGGGCCGATCGGAGTTTCCATAGAAACCGGCTCCTGCGCTACTCGGATTATCTCCCTGACTCTCGAAACGCTCAGTCCCATTTCCTTTGCGATCTGATCCTCAGTCGGTTCTCTGCCGTTTTCATGCAGAAGCTGGCTCTGAACTTTCTTGAGCTTATTGATGGTTTCGACCATGTGAACGGGAACGCGGATCGTGCGCGCCTGATCGGCGATCGCGCGGGTTATTGCCTGACGGATCCACCATGTGGCATAGGTCGAGAACTTAAAGCCCTTTGTGTAGTCGAACTTTTCGACTGCTTTTATAAGACCGACATTGCCCTCCTGGATAAGGTCGAGGAAATGCATACCTCTGCCGACATATCTTTTCGCAATGCTGACAACAAGGCGCAGGTTTGCCTCGGTGAGACGCTGACGCGCCTTAGCATCGCCCTCCAAAATCTTCTTTGCAAGCTCGATCTCCTCATCGGAGCTGAGCAGCGGAACTCTGCCGATCTCTTTAAGATACATCTTAACAGGGTCGTTGATAGTAATATTATCGACGACCAGTGCATTATCGATTTCCTCCTGCGAGATCTCCTCAAGTTCCTCAAGCTCAGGCTCTTCGGTAAATTCATCGACTTCAAGCAGCGGAACTTCGGCAATATTTTCATCGAAATCACTGGGAAGCTCGGTCACGATCTCATGTTCGTTGTTTTCGATATCCTCATTTGCATGCTCCATATTGTCGATAGATTCGTTGATTTGCTTTTCTATTTTCTTCATGCTTTCCTCCTTGCGGGTTTTGCCCGATAAACATCTTATTTTTTGTTTTTTCCGAGTTTTTCTATGATAGAAGCAAAATCGGCATTGTCGAGAGTATCGACATTTATTGTGTCCAATCTGCTTTTTTCCTGTTTTAAGACCTTTATACAGTCGGCGAGCTCTTCGCGCGGGTTTTTATAAACCGATGAGCCCGAACACATTGCGGCTATTTTGCCCATTTCTTCAGGCGAGAAATCCGCCGACATCATTGTTATATCGAACGACTCGCCGACCGACAGCATTTTTGTGAGCGACTCGAACACTCTGCGGTTAAACGAGGTCACAAAATCGTCCGCAGACAGATCGCCCTTTATCTCGTCGAACAAAAAGCTGTCGTGCATGAGCACTGTCAGTATACTTCGTTCCGCCGCAGCCGCTCTGCGATGCTGCCTTTCCTCCACATCGTCCTGCGTGGAGAGCCTTTTCGGTGCTGTGACATCGCGAAGCCGCTTTTGCTCGGCATATCTCGACCTTTCCTGCGACTGCCGCTTTATCAGCCCGATTATTGTCCGCTTATCGACCTTGCACTGCTCCGCGAGCCTGCCTGCGTAAATGTCTATTGCGAGCTCGTCGCCCGTGTTCGACAAAATGCCGCACGCCGCTTTGAGATATTCAAGCCTGTCCGCCTCCTGCGAAAGGTCAAATTTACAGCTCTCACGCTCGAGCATGAAATCAACATAAGTTTTTGCATTATCGAGCAGAATATGAAATTTATCCGCGCCGTGCGCTTTGATAAATTCATCGGGGTCTTTGCCGTCCGGCACGCTGAGGATCTTTATGCAGACTCCGGTCTTACGCAGTATCTGCGCCGCTCTGTCCGTCGCGCGGCGGCCTGCTTCATCGGCGTCCATAGTGACGATGACCTCGCTGCAATACCGCGACAGCAGATGTGCCTGCTCCTCGGTGAACGATGTGCCGCACGCGGCGACTGCAAAATCAAAGCCAGCTTGATGGATCGCAATAGCGTCCATATATCCCTCGCAGAGGATAAACCGCTCCGATTTGGAGTTTTTTGCAAAGTTCATTCCGAAAAGGTTGCGGCTCTTTTTATAAACCGGCGTATCGTTCGTGTTGAGATATTTTCCGCCCGGATCTTCGGAATGCTTTCTTCCGCCGAACGCAATGACATTGCCGCGAAGATCGATTATCGGAAATATGAATTTTTTACGAAACCGATCATAAGCTTTGCCGTTTTTTCCTCTCACTGCGACATTTGCGATTATCATTTCTTCATCGTGAAAGCCTTTAGAATGGAGATGGTCGCAAAGAGCTGTCCAGCTGTCCGGCGCGTAGCCGAGCCCGAAGCGAACTATTGTCTTATCCGAAAGTCCTCGCTCTTTAAAATATCTGAGTCCTGTTTTTTGCGTGTCTTTCCTTAAAAATTCGGCGAAGAACCTCGCACTCTCACGGTTTATCGCATAGACGGTGCGCCTCAGCTTTTCGGCGGAATCGTCATACCCTGTTTCGGGAAGCGTCATGCCCGCCCTATCTGCAAGCAGCTTGACCGCCTCGCTGTAATCGAGATTTTCGGCGTTTCTTATGAATGTTATAACATCGCCGCCTGAAGAACAGCCGAAGCAATAATACGAATTTGTTGACGGATAAACAGTGAAAGACGGCGTTTTTTCGCTGTGAAACGGGCACAAGCCTTTCATTGTGCTGCCGGCTCGCTTTAAATTGACATACTGCCCGACAACATCTTCTATCCTGTTGCGCTGACGAAGCTCGCTCAAAAACTCTTCGGGAAATCTGCTCATCTTATCACTCTCCTTCGTCGTAAAATAATCTGATCTGTCAGCCCAAAACGCCCCACGACTTTGGCAAAAACAGCTCCTTGAAGATATGCACCGCATATCTGTCCGTCATGCCGGCAACATAGTCGCATGCGGCTCTCTGAACGCCCTCTTTTTCATATATTTCGAGGTATTCCTCGGGGAGATTATCGGGATCGGTGCAAAAATAAGTATAAAGCGTTTTGATAAGCTCCTGCGCCTTCACTTCCTCGCCCTTTGCAGTGGGATTGGTGTAAAGGCTGTTGAACATAAAAACATGAAAATCATCGAAAAGCCGCTGATATTCGGGCTTGAATCCAATGTCGTTTTCCGAACCGTCGATCAAGGCGCGCACAAGTGTGCCTATTCTTTGGGACTTCGATCTGCCGAGCCCCTCCCTGACCGACTGCGGAATATCACTTTCGCTTAAGATCCTGCCTTTTATCGCATCGTCCACATCGTGGTTCATATACGCGATCTTATCAGCGATCTTGACTATTCTGCCCTCAAGCGTGTCCGCTTCCTTACCTGTAGTGTGGCATAAAATACCGTCCCTCACCTCATAGGTGAGGTTGAGTCCTCTACCGCCTTTTTCAAGCTTATCGACAACTCTCAGGCTCTGCTCATAATGATGAAAGCCGCCGTCCACACATTCGTTGAGCGCACGCTCGCCTGCATGACCGAACGGCGTATGTCCGAGATCGTGGCCGAGCGCGATAGCCTCTGTCAGGTCTTCATTCAGGCGGAGTGCTCTGGCGACTGTTCTCGCTATCTGCGAGACTTCAAGCGTATGTGTGAGGCGTGTGCGGTAATGATCGCCTTCGGGCGCTATGAAAACCTGAGTTTTATGCTTTAGCCTGCGGAATGCCGAGCAATGGATTATTCTGTCGCGGTCGCGCTGAAACTCTGTGCGAAATTCACACGGTGTTTCCGCTCTTTGTCTGCCTGCGGATCTATCCGAAAAGCACGCGCGATCCGACAAATATGCCTTTTCCATATCTAAATAAAGCTGCTTTGACGACACGATACCACCTCGCAAAAACTGTTTTCAATTATATAATTCGCCGAAAAAATCAAAATACCTTTATTTTTTTAAATTTCTATCTCAAGCGGCAAAAATTTTTCGCCGCCGACCGAAATCTCCACTCTTCCGGCTGTTTTTTCGGTCATATCGAGCTTCAAATGCTCGAAAAGAGTTGATTCTATATTAAAAAACACCCTGACTTCATCGGTGTATTCTGTATTTGTTATAAACGCGCTGTTTGCAGAAAGTATCGCCTGCACCGAGGAATACGCCGAATAGCCGCATCGGCAGGAACATTCACGACACCTACTCATTTTAACAGGCGTCGCCGCGGCGACCGCTATCTTCGCGGTGTGGGTGTAGGCTCTGACAAGTCCGCCCGCGCCGAGCAGAACTCCGCCGAAATACCTTGTTGCGACAACGGCGCAATCAGTGAGTCCGCTGCGGCGGATCACTTCAAGCACCGGCATACCTGCCGTGCCCTGTGGCTCGCCGTCGTCCGAATAGCGGGCTTTATTCTCCTCGCGCAGAACATAAGCGTAGACATTGTGCGTGGCGTCCGGGTGCTTTTTTCTGATACTATTCACAAAATCGATCGCATCCGCCTCGGTGGAAACAGGCTTTGCATAGCCTATAAAGCGGGATCGGCGCTCAATGAACTGAGCGTCTGCCGCTTTTAATATCGTTTGATAACTGTCCAAAAAACACCTCTCCTTTTTTCCGATAAAGGCAAAAAGCCGTAACCGAATGAACGGCTACGGCATTTAAAGACCGGATCACTTATTGGCGGAAGCCTGAAATCTTCTGTTGAAGCGATCAACTCGTCCGCCTGTGTCAACCAGCTTCTGCTTGCCGGTGAAGAACGGATGGCACTTTGAGCAGATATCAACTTTCAGCTCTTTTTTAGTGGATCTCGTTTCAAATACATTGCCGCAAGCACACTTTACAACTGCGGTATCGTATTCCGGATGAATACCCTGTTTCATTTCAATCTTCCTTTCTATAACGGTGTTTTAAATCGGAACAAGGGTTTGATTTATAAAAGAGATCGTTCCTTTAATCTGATTTACGCAAAGATTATAATATCACAAAAGAGTTTAAAATGCAAGTGTTTTTTCAAAAAATAATATTTTTTTCACTCGTTTTCGCGGCATACATTAAAACAAAGCTCATGGAGCTGTTCCATTGTTGTGAGCTCCGAGCATTTTCTGCGATATTCAGCCGCATTATTGAGTCCTTTCATATAATAGGCTGCATGGCGTCTTGCCTCGCGCATTCCGATATACTCGCCCTTATACTTCACCATCAGCCCGACCTGCTTGATAAGCGTCAGCATTCGCTGGGAAACAGGCGGAGTGTGTACAACTCTTGTTTCGGAAAGGTAGGCATTTATCTGCATGAAGATCCACGGCGCGCCGCACGCTCCCCTGCCGACCATAACATAGTCGCAACCTGTGTGCTCAAACATTTTCGCGGCGTCGTTCGCATCGAAAATATCACCGTTGCCGATAACGGGGATCGACACCGCTCTTTTTACATCGCGGATAATATCAAGGTCTGCCGGCGGACGGTACATCTGCTCCCTTGTTCTGCCGTGGACCGTAACAGCGTCCGCTCCTGCCGCTTCGCACCTGAGTGCAAGCTCCACGGCGTTTTTGCTGCTGTCGTCCCACCCGGAGCGCATTTTAACGGTGAGCGGAATGTCCACCGCCTGTCTTACCGCTCTGACAATGCTTTCTGCAAGCACGGTGTCTTTCATCAGCGCGCTGCCCGAACCGTTTTTAGCGACCTTCGGCGCGGGACAGCCCATGTTTATATCGATAAAATCGGGTTTAAATTTCAGCGCTCTCACAGCCGCGTCTGCCATTGTTTCCGGCTCACAGCCGAAAAGCTGAACGCCCATCGGACGCTCCGCGTCGGACACATAAAGCAGCTTATCCGACTTTTTATCCTGCATTGCGACACCCTTTGAGCTTGTCAGTTCACCGACGCAATATGAAGCGCCGAAGCCCATGCAGATCTCGCGCATTGCCCTGTCGGCAACGCCTGCCATCGGCGCGAGCGCAGCGTATTCATTAAATTCGAGGCTGCCTATCTTCATAGTTCACCCGCCGCGTCCGACACAATAATGTCGGCATAGCTTATCCTGACCGCCTTTTGCAGGTCGGCAGGCGTCATCTCGACTTGAAAGCCGATCTTGCCGCCGCTGCAAAAGACAGTATCGAGCTGCTCCATTGTTTTGTGTGCAAAGGTTGAAAACGGCTTTTTCATGCCGATCGGCGAGCAGCCGCCGTGGATATATCCTGTGAGCGGCAGAAGCTCTTTGGAGCGAATCATTGCTATCGACTTTTCCCCTGCCGCTTTGGCGGCTTTTTTAAGGTCGAGCTCTTCTTCGACAGGCACCATGAAAACATAGTTTTTACCTGACTTGCCGACAGTGACCAGTGTTTTAAACACCTTTTCGGAACTCTGACCGAGCATCTGCGCTATCTGTGCACCCGATAAAGTGCCGTCGGCACCGTCGTAGCTATACTCGCGGTAGCTTAGTTTTTTCTGATCGAGCAACCGCATAACATTTGTTTTTTCAGCTTTTGCTCCCATTTTTGTCACCTTTCTTAACACTCTCACGAAGCTTTATATTTTTAACCGTATCGTCGTATGTCTTTTTGATCTTCAAAAACAATTTATAGCGTTTTTGGCAGCTTTTGCAGATATACTTCTGAGTGAATGTGTTGTTGTAAAAGCGCAGCTTACCTGTTTTGAAAAGCGGCTTTTTACAGCTCGGACAATCAACAAACAGATCGTTTTTATCAAACGCGGGATCGTTTTGGTCGCTGACATAATGCGCATGATACATCAGCCGCTTGTAAAAAGTCTTATCGAGTGTATGTACAAACAGGTCAAAGCGCGGCTTTTCATAAGTCTTTCTGAAAAGATCGCCGCAAAGGCGGCTGTCATCGCAGGCGCGGTGGAGCGAAAGTCCATCCTCCGGAATACCGAGCGCCGCCGCCGCATTTGCAAGCGAGATCTGATTACTGCTTGAATCCTTCAAAAACTGCATTACATACCGCTGAAGATCGGCATATTTTTTGATAAAGCCTATACTCTCCTCGCCTCTATACTTTTTGAGGTTTTCCGCAAGCACATGAAGATCGGTGTTAGACCATGTCATGAAAACGACATCGTCACCCTCGCAAAAGCGTTCGAATTTTGAAAAGACTTCTTCAAATCCGCCTGCCGATTCAAGGTCGCTTTCCTTTATATGAGTGAGGTTTTTGACATATTTATTAAGTTTTATTTTAACGCTCGGGCGGACAAATTCCGAAAATCTCGCTGTTTCTGCAAGCGATTCATCAAGCCTGACTGCACCGATCTCGATTATTTCATTTAAATGTGTCAGCTTTTCGCCGTCCCTCGTGTGGATACAGTTCCATTCGAGATCAAATATGATAAAATGCAAAGGTTCACTTCCGAACATAATAAATTGGCAATCTAATTATAGCAATTCGGCGTAAAAATTGCAATAAAAATTTGATGTTTAGTATTCCATTTAGGCACAGAATATGATAAAATAGATAGTGTTTTTTAAAATTTGCACCGTGTATGAAAGGATGTCGGTAAAATTGGTTAGAAGATTATATGTCGAAAAGAAAAAGGGGTTTGACATTGAAGCCAGGGGACTGCTCTCGGATCTGATTTTCAGTCTCGGTATCGATGAAAACGCCGAGCTTCGCCTTTTTAACAGGTATGATATTGACGGACTTTCCGAAGATGATTTTCAGCGCGCCAAGGTCACTGTTTTTTCCGAACCGAATGTGGACAATACTTTTACCGATTTCCTGCCGCTGACCGCTCAGTGGCACCACTTTGCGACAGAATATCTGCCGGGGCAGTATGATCAGCGTGCGGACTCTGCGGCGCAGTGCGTTCAGCTTCAAAACGGCAAGGAACGCCCGAAGATCGTCACAGCGAAAATCGTGGCACTCAGAGGTAATATTTCCGCTTCGGAAATGAAGAAGATCAAAAACTATATTATAAACCCGGTGGAATCGCGGGAAGCGTCCGACAGGCGTCCGCTCAATCTCGACATAAAGGCGGACGAGCCTGCGGATATCGAGCAGATAAAGTTTATCGATCTGAGCGACATTGAAGTCTTTGATCTGCATAAGAGAATGGGCTTTGCAATGACGACGGACGATCTGCGTTTTTGCCGCGATTATTTCAGAAAATGCGAGAGAGATCCTTTCCTCACCGAGCTTAAAGTTATAGATACATATTGGTCGGATCACTGCCGACACACCACCTTTTCCACTGTGCTTAAAAACATTGAGATCGCGGATACCGAGCTGAACGCTCCGATCAAAATGGCACTCGATGAATATTACGCCGCAAGGCAGGAATTATATGCCGACAGAGATAAGCCGGTTACGCTTATGGACATTGCGACCATAGGAATGAAGATCCTCAAAAAGCGCGGCTTGCTCCCCGATCTTGACGAATCCGAAGAAATAAATGCCTGCTCGATACAAGTGCCTGTCGAGATCGGCGGCGTTGTTGAGCAATGGCTCGTTCAGTTTAAAAACGAAACTCACAACCACCCGACAGAGATCGAACCGTTCGGCGGTGCCGCCACCTGTCTCGGCGGTGCTATCCGCGATCCGCTTTCGGGCAGAGCTTATGTCTATCAGGCGATGCGTGTGACAGGCAGCGGCGACCCGACCGTTCCGTTTTCGCAGACGCTCAAGGGCAAGCTTCCGCAGAGAAAGATCACAACGGGAGCCGCTCACGGCTATTCTTCATACGGCAACCAGATCGGTCTTGCGACAGGTCAGGTAAGCGAGCTTTACCACGAAGGCTATGTTGCAAAACGCCTTGAGATCGGCGCTGTTGTAGGCGCTTCCCCGAAGTCGAATGTTGTCAGAGCGACCCCGGAGGACGGCGACGTTATCGTTTTGCTCGGCGGCAGAACAGGACGCGACGGCTGCGGCGGAGCGACCGGCTCCTCCAAAGCGCACGACACTCATTCTATCGAGACCTGCGGAGCCGAGGTCCAGAAAGGTAATCCGCCCACAGAGCGTAAATTACAGCGGCTTTTCCGCGATCCTGCGGTTTCCACTCTTATCAAGCGCTGCAACGACTTCGGAGCAGGCGGTGTTTGTGTTGCAATAGGCGAGCTGGCTGACGGTCTTATAATTGATCTCGATAATGTACCGAAAAAGTATGACGGCCTTGACGGCACAGAGCTTGCGATCTCGGAATCGCAGGAGAGAATGGCTGTTGTTCTCGACAAAAACGATGTTGAATCATTCATAAAGGCGGCTGAAATCGAAAATCTTGAGGCAACTCCTGTCGCGGTAGTCACCGAAGAACCTGTGCTTAAAATGTTCTGGAGAGGCAAGTGCATTGTTAATCTGCACCGCTCCTTCCTCGATACAAACGGCGTTACGGGTCAGGCGGCGGTTTATATCAGCGGCGTTTCCAAAAACACCGATTACCGCAACACCGTGCCCGACTGTCTTGCGGACGATGATATTCCCACTGCTTTTGTGAAGAACCTCTCAAGGCTTGAAGTTGCATCGCAAAAGGGACTTTCGGAACGGTTCGACTCGAGCATAGGCGCATCGAGCGTGCTTATGCCGTTCGGCGGAAAATATCAGATGACCCCCGAAGAAGCGATGATCGCAAAGATCCCCGTTTTAAAAGGCGACACCGATGATGTCACCGTTATGAGCTACGGCTACACGCCGAAGGTCACTGAGGAAAGCCCGTTCCACGGTTCGGCGTTCGCTGTTATGGAAAGCTTATCAAAGATCGCGGCTGTAGGCGCAAACCCGATGAATGTCCGGCTGACCTTCCAGGAATATTTCGAGCGGCTGGGCTATGTTCCCGCCCGCTGGGGTAAGCCTGCGGCGGCTCTGCTTGGCGCATTCTCCGCGCAGATCGGTATGGGAGTTGCCGCTATCGGCGGTAAGGATTCGATGTCCGGCTCGTTTGACGAGCTCAATGTTCCGCCGACACTTGTTTCATTCGCATTAGCTATGTCGAAAGCGTCCAACACCATTTCCGCATCGCTTAAAAGAGCGGGCACCACTATCCTGCTCATTCCGATGCCTGTTATCAATAAAACAAGAATGCCCGACTTTGACAGGGCGAGAGTTATGTATCGTCAGTTCCACTTCCTTTCGCAGGAGGGCAAGGTGCTTTCTGCGTCGGTAGTCAAAGAGGGCGGCATTGCCGCGGCGGTTGCGAAAATGAGCTTCGGAAACCGTATCGGAGTTGATTTTGAGCTGCTCGATAAGCAGGTGCTTTTCTCACCGATAACCGCGTCGATAATCGTCGAGACCGAGAATCCCTCCGCGTTCGCGGGAATGGACACTGTTGTTATCGGTAAGACGACCGACAGAGACGTATTCCGCTTTAAAAACGATGAGATCGAGATCGCCCATGCCCTCGAGGCTTATGAATCAAAGCTTGAGGGAGTTTTCCCGACAAGATCGAATATCAAAGCACCGATGGCTGATGTTCCGCTTTATGATAAAAAGTTCAGCGGAGCACCGAAAATAGGCTCAGCAAAACCGAGGGTGTTTATCCCTGTATTCCCCGGCACAAACTGCGAATACGACACAGCACGCGCCTTTGAAAGAGCGGGAGCTGAAAGCGATATCTTAGTTGTGAGAAACCTCACTCCTTCTGATATTGAAGAAACAATAGAAGAAATGGAAAAGCATATTCGCCGTTCGCAGATAGTTATGCTCCCCGGCGGATTTTCAGGCGGCGATGAGCCGGACGGCTCGGGCAAATTTATTGCGACGACTTTCCGTAATCCGAAAATAAAGGACGCTGTTATGGAGCTGCTTTACTCTCACGACGGACTTATGCTCGGTATCTGCAACGGCTTTCAAGCACTTATCAAGCTCGGTCTTGTGCCCTACGGCGAGATCAGGGATCAGCGCGAAAACGATCCGACTCTCACATTCAACACGATAGGCAGACATGTGTCGCAGATGGTCTACACCCGTGTTACATCGGTGAAGTCGCCGTGGCTCGCACAGTGCGAGGTCGGTGATGTCCACACGATCGCGGTATCGCACGGCGAGGGCAGATTTGTTGCCGACCAAAAAACGCTTGCGGTGCTTGCGGCAAACGGTCAGATCGCAACTCAATATGTCGATATAAACGGTGCTCCTGCGGCGGATATGCCGTTTAACCCGAACGGTTCTATGCTCGCAATCGAGGGTATCACCTCGCCTGACGGCAGAGTTTTCGGCAAGATGGGTCACTCCGAGCGCAGAAACAAAGACTGCTATGTCAATGTCCCCGGCAATAAGGATCAGAAAATCTTTGAATCGGGTGTTGCATACTTTAATGTTTGATACAAAACGAAAGGAAGTTTTCTTTTATGAAATATGTTGTTCTGCTTTGCGACGGTATGGCGGACACTCCTGTTGAAAAGCTCGGCGGCAAAACGCCTATGCAGGCAGCTCACAAGCCGAATATGGATATGCTTTCGGCGGATTCGCTTGTCGGCTGTTGCAAGACCGTTGCGGACGGTCTGAAACCCGGCTCGGATGTCGCTAATCTCTCTGTTATGGGGTATGATGCACGCACCTGCTATTCGGGCAGATCTCCGCTCGAAGCCGCTAATCTCGGCATTGAACTGCGCGATGATCAGATTGCAATGCGCTGCAACCTTGTCACATTGTCGGACGCAGACAGATACGAAGACCGCACTATGGTCGATTACTGCGGCGGTGATATTTCGACTGCTGAAGCGGACGAGCTTATAAAAGCACTTGATGAGCATTTCGGGAATGACCGCCTTAAATTCTACACCGGCGTTCAATACCGCCACTGCTTAGTTGCGGACAATGCTCCGCTCGGGCTTGATTTCACCCCGCCTCACGATATTTCGGGCAGAGTTATCGGCGAGCACCTTTCAAAAGTGCCTGCAGCTCAGCAGTTTATCGATATTATGCGCGAGAGCGTCAGCGTGCTTGAAAATCACCCTGTTAATCAAAAGCGCAAGGCAAAGGGACTGCGCCCTGCCAATTCCGCATGGTTTTGGGGAGAGGGCAAGCGTCCGAACCTTGAGATGTTTTATGATAAATTCGGTATTCACGGCGCTGTTGTTTCGGCTGTCGATCTTATCAGAGGCATCGGCAGACTTTCGGGTATGAAGGTTGCAGAGCTTGACGGTGTTACGGGATATATCGACACTGATTTCGACGCTAAAGCAAACGCCTCGATCGAGCTTCTGAAAAACGGCGCAGACCTTGTTTATATCCACATTGAAGCACCTGACGAATGCGGACACCGCGGCGAAGTTGAAAACAAGGTCAAGGCGATCGAGCTTATCGATGAGAAGGTTTTAGGTCCGGTGCTGAATGCGCTCGGCGAATACGACCGCTATAAGATACTCATTATGCCCGACCACCCGACTCCGCTCGCTATCAAAACGCACACCTCCGATCCTGTGCCGTTTATGATCTACGACAGCGCGCATAAGCACGAGGGCGTAAGCGTTTTCAGCGAGGAAGAAGCGAGAAAAACCGGAGTTTATTTCGGCGACAGCATTGAGCTTATGCCGACATTTCTTAAAAAATGAGCAGAACGGCTATTGTGACGGGTGCGTCGCGCGGGATAGGCAAGGCTATCGCCATGCGGCTCGCTCATGACGGATATGATATTGCGGTCTGCTGTCATGAACAGATAGGCTTAGCAGACGATGTTTGCGAAGAGATCCGCTCGCTCGGCAGGTACAGCGAACGCTACTGTTTTGATATTGCCGACCCGAAAGCAGCGTGCGACGCTGTCGCTAAAATCCACGATGATCTCGGCGGCATTAACGCGCTTGTGAACAACGGCGGTATCGCGCTTTATAAAATGATAACCGACACAGACGACGATGAGTTTGACCGTGTTATGAATGTCAATATGAAAGGCGTTTTTAATATGACAAGGGCGGTGCTGCCCGAAATGGTGAGCCGAAAATCCGGCGCTGTTGTCAACATTTCGTCTATGTGGGGTATTGTCGGCGGATCGTGTGAGGCGGTGTATTCCGCTTCAAAAGCGGCTGTTATCGGGTTTACAAAGGCGGCGGCTAAGGAGTTGGGGCCATCGGGCATTCGTATCAACTGCATTGCCCCCGGAGTTATCCGCACCGATATGCTCGATTCGCTTTCATCGGAAACGCTCAACAGTCTTTGCGATGAAACTCCGCTTTGCAGGCTCGGCGAACCCGATGATGTTGCGAGCGTTGCGGCGTTTCTTTTGTCGAACGACGCAAGGTTTATCACAGGTCAGGTCATAAATGCCGACGGCGGAATGATTATCTGATATAAAAGGGCGGCTCAGATTTTTTCTGTGCCGTCTTTTAAAACAAGGAAAGAGTGAAAATGAAGAAAGATCTAACAAAAGGCAGTGTGCTGAAAAATGTTATCAATTTTTGTCTGCCCTACTTATTATCCTACTTTCTGCAAACGCTTTACGGAATGGCGGATCTTTTTATCATCGGGCAGTTCGACACTGCCGCGGCAACGACCGCTGTTTCGATAGGCTCGCAGGTAATGCATATGCTGACGGTGATAATTGTCGGGCTAAGCATGGGCACGACAGTTTGCATCGGGCAGTCGGTCGGCGCGCAGGACAACAAAAGCGCCGCGCTGAACGTCGGAAACACCGTTACGCTGTTCGGAGCGGTGTCGATCGGATTCACCGCAGTCCTGCTCGCGCTTGTGAACCCGATAACCGCGGTCATGTCAACGCCGCCCGAAGCAGTAGGCGGAACAAGGCAGTATCTTATGATCTGCTTTATCGGTATCCCGTTTATCACAGCGTACAACATAATCAGCTCGATATTCAGAGGCATGGGCGACTCGAAAAGCCCGATGTACTTTATCGCTGTTGCTTGCGCTGCTAATATTGCGCTCGATTATTTGTTTATCGGCGTTTTCAACATGGGTGCGGCAGGCGCGGCGCTCGGAACAACGCTTTCGCAGGCGATAAGTGTTGTTGTGTCACTCGCTGTGATACTGAAAAGAAAGCTCGGATTTCCAATTCAAAAAAGCGATCTGAAGCCGCGAAAGCCTGTTTTGAGCCGGCTTTTGAAGATCGGTATTCCCGTTGCGCTTCAGGACGGATTTATTCAGATCTCGTTCATTGTCATAACCGTCATTGCAAATCGGCGCGGTCTGACAGACGCAGCCGCGGTCGGCATTGTTGAAAAAATCATCAGCTTTCTGTTTTTGATCCCGTCGTCCATGCTGTCAACGGTGTCGGCGCTCGGTGCTCAGAATATCGGCGCGAAAAAGCCGCAAAGAGCGGTGAAAACTCTACGATATGCGGTGTTTATCGCAGTCGGGTTCGGCGTTGCGGCAGCAATCGTTATGCAGTTTGCGGCAAAAGGTGCTGTCTCGCTGTTCACACCCGACACAGCAGTCGCCGCAGCGGGTGCGGAATATATGAAAGGCTATGTTCTCGACTGTGTTTTTGCCGGAATACATTTTTGCTTCAGCGGTTATTTCTGCGCTATCGGCAGATCGGGATTATCGTTTTTGCACAATATCGCGTCTATCCTGCTCGCAAGGATCCCCGGCGCATACTTTATGTCGAAGCTTTTCCCGACAACACTTTTCCCCATGGGACTTGCAACGGCGGCAGGCTCGCTCGTTTCGGTCGCTATATGCGTTGTTGCTTTTATGCTGATACAAAAGCAGGGCAAAAAAACGCTTATCTAAAAAGAAAAATCGCACCTTAGAGGGTGCGATTTTTGTTACTGCTTGTTTTTCAGCCGATAGCTGAATGTCATCAAACTGTCGTTTAAATGTACGCTTTCAACCGTGACATCGGGGTGCTTTCGACTGATGTCGTAATGGCTGAAATTCCAAAAGCCTTTAACACCGAGCCTGACAAGCTGATCGGCGACGGCAGGAGCGGCGTCCAGCGGGACGCACATAACAGCCGCGTCCGGTCGGTTTTCACTGCAAAACTCATCCAATCCCGATATATGGCGGATCGGCAGGCCTCTTATCATCTGCCCTGCAAACGATTCCTTACCGTCAAACACGCCGATAAGCGTAAATCCGCGCTGTTCAAACGGCATATGAGTTATGATAGCTCTGCCGAGGTTGCCCGCGCCGATAACTATCAGCTTCTTGCGCTGACTGAGTCCCAGAATTTCGCCGATCTCGCCGTAGAGCTGTTCGACATTATAGCCGTAGCCCTGCTGACCGAAGCCGCCGAAGCAGTTGAGATCCTGACGGATCTGCGAGGCTGTGAGTCCCATTTTCTCGGCAAGCTCACGCGAGGATATTCTCACCACACTGCGAGCTCTCAGCGATGCCAAAAAGCGATAATATCTCGGAAGCCGCCGTATTACCGACATCGAAACTTCATATCTCGCCATTCTGCCACCTCCGTGCATTCAAAGCCGGTCTTATCACTGCTCTGCCGCAAGCTTCTCGACAGTCTGCATAATATAGTCGCCGAGCTCACTGCATGTGCAGCCTGTGTTTCTGCCTGTTACAACAAGTTTTTTCTCCTCAAGTGTGCAGAAATCGAGCGCACGCTCAAGCAGGTCTGCCTGACGCTGATAGCCGATATGCGAAAGCATAAGAACTGTTGCTCTGAGCATGGAGCAAGGATCGGCATAGTTTTCTCTGCCCTCTTCGATCATACGGAGTCCCGAACCGTGGATAGCTTCAAACATAGCATATCTTGTGCCGAGGTTTGCGCTGCCTGCTGTGCCGACGCCGCCTTGGAACTCTGCCGCTTCATCTGTGATGATATCGCCGTAGAGATTCGGGAGAACAAACACCTTAAAGTCGCGGCGACGCTTTTCGTCAACCAGCTTCGCGGTGGTAATATCGATATACCAATCGTCTGTTTCGATCTCGGGGTATTCCTTGCCGATGTTCTGGCAAAGTTCAAGGAACTTACCGTCGGTAGTCTTAACGACATTGGCCTTTGTGATTATCGAGACCTTGCCTTTATGGTTCTTTCTCGCATACTCATAAGCCATTCTTGCAATACGCTCTGTGCCCTGAGTTGTTGTGACGGTGAAATCGACAGCAAGATCGTCGGTCACATTGCAGCCGTCAGATCCGAGAGTGTATGCACCTTCGGTATTCTCACGGAAGAATGTCCAATCGATGCCCTGCTCGGGAACTTTAACGGGGCGAACATTTGCGAAAAGGTCGAGTTCCTTACGCATTGCGACATTCGCGCTCTCAACATTCGGCCACGGATCGCCCTTGCGTGGAGTTGTTGTCGGACCTTTGAGGATAACATGGCACTTTTTAAGCTCTGCGAGAACATCATCCGGAATGGCTTTGTTGCATTCAACTCTGCGCTCGATCGTAAGACCGTCGATATATCTGATCTCGATCTTGCCGGATTCAACTTCGTCTTTCAAAAGAAACTCGAGCACTCTTGCCGATTCCTTTGTGATAACAGGGCCGATACCGTCGCCTCCGCAAACGCCGATAATGATCTTATCAAGCTTTGCATAGTCGGGTGCTTCGGCATTCTGCTTCATACGCTCAACTCTTTCGAGCTGCTCGCGCATTACTTTTTCAAACTGTTTTACAGCACTTGATATATCTGTCATTTTATAAACCGCCTTTCGTTTATGTGGTGAAATTACTTATCGCTTTGAAGCTTTGTGTAGTTGAGCAGACCGCCCGCACACAGCATATCGCGCTGGCGTTGCGAGAAATCGAGCGACACGGGAATATCCTTGCCACGGGTTTCGTCTTTAAGTACAAACTCGGTCTTTCCGCCCTCAATAGCGGCACGAATACCGTCGAGCTTCAGAACATCGTCTTTCTCGATAATGTCATAATCGCTCTCATTTTTGAATGTGAGCGGAATGATACCTGCATTGATAAGGTTTGCGACATGGATCCTTGCAAACGACTTTGTTACGACAGCCCGAACGCCGAGATACAGCGGAACAAGAGCAGCATGCTCTCTCGAAGAGCCCTGACCGTAGTTTGCGCCGCCGATGATTATCGACTTACCTGCCGCCTTACAGTTCTCCGCAAAATGCTCATCGCACTGCTTAAAGCAGAACTGCGAAAGGTGCGGAATGTTCGAGCGGAACGGCAGGATCTTAGCACCTGCCGGCATGATATGGTCAGTCGTGATATTGTCGCCGACCTTGAGAACTGCGGGAGCCTCAATATCGTCCGGCAGGGGAGTCGTTACAGGGAACGGCTTGATGTTCGGACCGCGTAGGATCTCGACTTTATCCATCTCCTCGACAGGTGCGGGAGCAACGATCATATTATCATTGATAAGGAATTTATCGGGCATTTTGATCTCTTCATAGCCGCCGAGAGTTGTCGGATCGGTCAACACGCCTGTGAGTGCGCTTGCCGCCGCTGTTTCGGGCGATACAAGATATATCTGACCGTCTGCTGTGCCCGATCTGCCCTCGAAGTTACGGTTGAATGTACGCAGGGAAACGCCCTTTGAATTAGGCGACTGACCCATACCGATACACGGACCGCAAGCACATTCAAGAACGCGCACGCCTGCCGCAATAAGGTCGCTGAGCGCGCCGCACTGAGCGAGCATATTAAACACCTGCTTGGAGCCGGGTGCGATTCCGACGCTGACATCGGGATGAACCGTTTTGCCTTTTAAAATAGCGGCAACTCTGAGCATATCACGAAGCGATGAATTGGTGCAGGAACCGATGAGGACCTGATCGACCTTGATCTGACCGATCTGTGATACCTTCTTAACATTATCGGGCATATGAGGCATTGCAGCGGCAGGGCAAAGCGATGAAAGATCGATATTGATAACTTCATCATAAACCGCATCGTCGTCCGCATAGACTTCTTTGAAGTCCTCTTCTCTGTTCTGAGCGCACATGAACTCCTTTGTAATCTCGTCTGCCGGGAAAATAGAAGTCGAAGCACCGAGCTCAGCACCCATATTTGTGATAGTGGCACGCTCGGGAACCGTGAGCGTTTTGACGCCTTCTCCGCCGTACTCGATGATCTTGCCGACGCCGCCCTTAACGGACATAATGCGCAAAACTTCTAAGATAACATCCTTAGCGGAAACATACGGACGAAGCTTGCCGCTGAGGTTGATGCGAACCATTTTAGGCATTGTGATATGATATGCGCCGCCGCCCATTGCAACAGCAACATCGAGTCCGCCTGCGCCGAACGCAAGCATACCGATACCGCCGCAGGTCGGGGTGTGGCTGTCGGAACCGATGAGCGTTTTTCCGGGGATACCGAAACGCTCAAGATGCACCTGATGGCAGATTCCGTTGCCGGGACGCGAGAACCAAATACCGTGCTTTTTAGCGACCGAACCGATGAATCGATGATCATCGGCATTTTCAAAGCCGGTCTGAAGTGTATTGTGATCAATATATGCGACGCTGCGCTCGGTCTTTACGCGGGGGACTCCCATCGCCTCAAACTCGAGATACGCCATTGTTCCGGTTGCGTCTTGAGTGAGTGTCTGATCTATTTTAAGACCGATATCCTCGCCCTTGACCATCTCACCGGAAACGAGATGAGCCTTTATAATCTTTTCGGCTATCGTCATACCCATTTATTATCAATCCTTTCCGAATACATTATAAGATATATTATCTTATAAATCTGCCTCGATGTCAAGTTTTTGCGTCAAAAAAATCTATACAATGAGTATATTTATAAATAAAAAAGCGGAATTGGAGGAAAATATATTGAAATTATGAAATAAACCTTGTAAAATAGACAGTTGTGTTATAAAATATAATAAAAGTCTGAGAAGTCGGCACTCCTTTGCACTGCTTACGATCGGCTTGGAAATACGCTCACAAAAGCAATGCCGGCTGCTCTGAATTAAATTATGCTGCGGTAAAACGATTTGAAAGGATCGGAAAACTTAAAATGAAGTTTCAAAAGCTTTTTGCATTGATAACCTGCGCCGCTGTGGCGGTATCGATGAGCTCCTGCAACAACAGCAGTTCATCCGGAAGCGCGACTGCGACTGCGCCGACGACTGTTTCCGTTGAAACGCCCGTTGAGGTCGAGAAGCCTGCAGATATAGGAAAGATGTCGTTCGGCACCGCTTTCTACAAGCCCTTAATGGGTGCGGTGCTTTACAATGTTGATATTTCTTCCCTGCCTGAATACGAGAAGCTTGTTGCAAGATGTGTTCAGGGGCTTGTCTCGAGAAACGACAGTGCTCAGATCTATTTATCCGAAAACTCAAATGACACTTTTTGGCTCAACAGATTAAAGGACGAATACGGTATTATTGTCAAGGATCTCGCGGCTGACGCGCTTTGCGATAAGTTTGCCGAACATATTAAGAATATATTTGTTTACGATGACACCGATAAATATGCCGCGGCTGACGCTGTTTATCAGGCATCCTTACAGGACTCGATCGCAGTTCCGAGGGACAAAGCCGAGAAATATGCGAAGTTTGCGAAATCCGAGCTGACAGTGACCGAGGCTTCGTCAACGCAGGCGACAACTGCCGCCGCAAAGGCTGACGGCGAACAGCAGACTGAAAAGGCGAAGCAGATGTATGCCGCTGTTGTCAGCCCCGACTGCAAATTTGTTGACTATCTGTATGCGCTCGGCGCGCCTGTCATTTTTGCGGACGCTAAGAACCAAACTGATATAAACCGTGTGAAAACTCTGCTCAGTGGTGAATTTGAAAAACCTGCGGTGCTTTTCTGCGAGGATAACAGTTTTATCGACATAGCTTCCGAAAACGGTTTCGGTGTGCTTAAAATAAGCGGTTTTTCAAATGCAACCTGTTTTTCGTCTTTCTCAAATTCCGATGTTTCATCGGGCTCGTCAAACGGCACTTCGCGCTATTCCGACGAGATTGAAAAGTATGTCAGCATTGAGGTCTGCGGCGATAATGTCGCACTGGGGGACAGTCTCAGTTATATTTTCAAAAACAGCCGCAGAGGCAGCGCGCCTGTGACAGTCGAGGTAAGTCCTGCACTTTGTGAGCTTGCTCCTCCTATCGCTTCTTGGTATGCGGCAGGCAGACGCACAGCAACCTCAATATCGGCTGACAGTCTCGGATATATGTCGGTCAATCCCGCAAAGATGAAAAGCGAGTATCTTGAGACTTATTATGAACGCTCGAAAGCGTTTATTTCGATGGCAGGGCTGAATGTTCTGAACGCATCGCTCGATGAAAAGTCGGCGGCTGCCGCTTCCTCGGCACTCGGCGGAAAGAATATTATCGGTGCTGAAAATAACGGGATAAATGTTATAAAAGTCGATAGCATTTATAATTTTAAAGATTATAAGCTGCCTGATAGCGATTCGCCTTTCTACTGCATTAAGATAAAGGCGGGCGATATTACAACTTCGACATTCCAACAGCTCGAAAACCTCGTTTTGAAAATTCAGGAAGCAAATGAAAACACCGAGTTTGTGATGTGCGAAGACCTTTTCCCGACAGTGAGCGAGCGACTTCAGGCGATCGCTCAGACAACGACTGCCGCGACAACTGCGGCGCAGACCACTGCGAAAAAATGAGTGTGATAAAAAAACTGACTGCGGCAGTCGCCGCTGTTGCAATGGCGGCAGTTGCCGCTTCGTGCAGCGGTGATCCAGAGCCGCAGTATTTTTTTGCGATGGATACATATATTGAGCTGAAATGCGACAGCGAACAGGGTATGGCGGCGGCTCGGCAGATCATCGAAAATGCGGGCGGCATTTACGATCGACACCTTGACAGCTCGGCGGTATCGAAATTGAACCGCGAGCGGACAATAGAAGATCGCACTCTTGCGAACGCTGTTAAAACCTCGCTCGAGCTTTACAAAAAGACTGACGGCTATTTTGATATCTCGCTCGGGCAAGTTATATCAGCTTGGGATATCGGCGGTGAAAACCGTGTGCCGAGCGACGATGAACTGAAAGACGCGCTTCAAAACAGCGGCAGCGAAAACATCAAGGTCAGCGGCGACAGGATAACGCTTTCGGGCGGTGTGACGCTTGATTTCGGTGCGATCGCCAAGGGCATTATTTCCGATGAGGCGGTCCTGGCAGCTAAAGAAAACGGGGCGAAATCCGCAATGTTTTCGCTCGGCGGCAATATTGCGCTTATCGGTGATAAAGACGGCGAGGGCTACTCTGTCGGCGTTGCCGACCCAAACGACCCGCAAAAAAGCATTGTCGGCAATATTATCGGTCTTGCGGACTGCTTTGCTGTCACATCCGGCGGATATCAGCGGTATTTCGAGCAAAACGGCAAACGTTACTGTCACATTTTCGGCAAAGACGGCAAGCCTGCCGACAGCGGACTTTTATCGGTGACGATCGTCGGCAAAAGCGGCACCGAGGCGGACGCTTATTCGACTGCGCTTTACTCAATGGGGCTCTCGAAATCGCTTGAGTTTTACAATAAAAACGGCGGGTTTGAGGCGGTTTTTGTGACTGCTAAAAACGAAGTTGTTTTAACAGACGGGCTGAAAAATAAATTTAAGCTTACAAACGGAGAATACAAGCTATGCGACTGAGACGGTGGGATGCTTTTGCTTTTCTGCTGCCGACAGTAATTGCCGTAGTGGCGGCGATTATTATGTTCGGCGGCGGCAGTCGGCGTATCGCCGAGATCACGGTGGGGGACACTGTTGTGAGCCGAATAGATCTCGACACGGCTCACGACGGCGAGGTGCCGTGCGACACGGAATACAATAATAAAATCGTTATAAAAGACGGATGCATAGGTGTTGTCAGTGCCGACTGCAAGGATCACATCTGTGTCGGCACGGGAATGATCAAAAACAACGGCGAGACGGTTGTTTGTCTGCCATCGAAGCTGGTTATCAGAATCGGGGAGGGCGGACAATGAACAAAGCTCGAACGACCGCATTTTTAGCGGCTTTCACAGCGGCGGCGGTCATATTCTCCTATGTGGAAACACTGTTTCCGCCGTTTGTTCCGATATCGGGATTCAAGCTCGGATTTTCAAATATCGCAATTCTCTGTGTGCTTTATCTGTTCGGCACAAAAGCCGCTTTCGCGGTGCTTACGGCACGCTCGATCATATCGGCAGCAGCGTTTTCGGGAGTTGTGCCGCTGATCTTGTCGCTCTCCGGCGGAATACTCGCGGCGGCGGCAATGTGGCTTGCAAAGAAAAGCGATAAATTCAGTATTTTCGGTGTCAGCGTTATCGGCGCGACGATTCACAATATCGGGCAGTGCGCCGCCGCGGCGATACTGCTTCAAACAACAAGCGTTTTCGCTTATCTTCCGCTTTTGATGATCCTGTCGGTCATCTGCGGTGCAGGCGTGGGGCTTGTATCGGCAGCGATAATGAAGATCTTAAAAAGGTCGAAGCTTTTTTCATAGCAAACTATAATTAAAAAAAAACAGCAGGTTTTAAAAACCTGCTGTTTTATTTTGATTTAGCGATCGATTACTTCAGTATCGAGAAGTCGCCGCCGGCAATAGCCGAAACGAGGAAACGAACATCTGCAAGGTCGATGTTGGTGTCTGCATTGACATCAGCATTCTTCTTAGCCTGCTCTGTCAGCTCATCTGTTGTGCCTGCTGCGATATTCGCAACAAGAACACGAACATCTGCGAGGTTGATTTCGCCGTCGCAATTTACATCGCCGGGTTTATCCTCGGGGGCAACTGTGGTGGTTGTTGTTGTAGTTGTAGTGGCCGAAGCATTCGGACGAATTACTTCGATATCCGAGAATGTGAACGAGCAACCGCCGAGTGTTGTCGAGCCGTCGGTAGCCATAACACGGAGCTGCTGATGGTTCATTGCCTTGAGCTGATCAACAGTCATGCCGCTGCCAAATTCGCTGAGGAGCATTACATATTCAGCTTCCTCGCCGATATTAGCTGTGATCGGCTTAACACATACGGGCCACAGTGAATAGTTTGTAAATACAAACTTAACAGACAGCGGAACATCTGTATTTCCGACAGAGTTGACTTTCAGCTTGAAGCGGATACCGACAGCGTCGTCTGTGATGACAGATGCGTTCTGCTGGCTCCAAGTGTATACCTGATACTGCCAAGCGTCCTTTGTCCAAGTTTCTGTGAGGGTGCCTTCACCTTCAACTTTTGTACCGCCGCCTACGCCTTCAACTTCTTCAGGCGAGCCGCCGTTCCAAACAGCCGATGTTGCCGGCAGATATACACCTGCGGAAACATACGGATCATCGGGAGAAGCTGTTGTAGTTGTGGTGGTTGTTGTTGTAGTTGTTTCAGCCGGAACTGTTGTGGTTGTGGGCTGCTCACCGGACTGTCTGTAAGGTCTCCAGGGCTTAACAGCGTCAACCTGCGGCTTCTCGATATATTCAACCTGATCGTCAACTGTGATAGCGTCATCTGTTGTGTTTACGATCTTGAACGGAGAAACTGTGAGATCAAGGCTGTTGGTTAGTGCGCTGTAGGAAGTATCGTTGACAACATTTATCTCAGCGGAAACGCCTGCGCCTGAATCGCCGCGGTCAACATCTTCAAGGAGAAATTCATCCTCGACCATGTTGCCGTCGCTGTCCTCAACAAGAGCCTCGAGCTTATACTCAAATGTTAAAGTCTCGCCCGGCCAGATATACTCGTTGTTGCCATATCTTTTTTCCTGAGTTGTGCCGTTTCCATCTTTTACAAGAGGAGCACCGCTGCTGATTTTTACACCGGGGATATAGAGCTTTGTTGCAATGTGAGCAACACCGTTGCCGTTGTTTGTAACGGTGTACTGAACGGAAAGACCGTCTACCTTTGCGCTGCCGTGCTGGTCAAGGATCTGCTGATAAGCTTCTGCCCAAAGATCCTGACCGTTCTTAGAAGCGTCTGACCAGAACGTAACGCTGATCATCGATGCGTTGTTGCCGTATGTGTTGAAGTTAAGTGTGCCCGCATCGGATGTGACAATAGCTTTACCGTCAAGAGCTTCAACGCCGGTAGTGCTTGTTACCGCACCGTTGGCATTGTAGGTCTTAGCGGCAGCGTCACCGATCTTAAGTTTGACTACCTGGCCCCAAGTGCCGTCGGTGCTGTAGTTTTTACGACCGCCAAATTCAGGGGCGAAAATGGTTACGTCCACGTCGCCGCTTGCAGACGCTGTTGTGCAAAGCCAGAAAGCCGACATAACAAGTGCCAAAGCGACAAATAATGATAGTGCTTTTTTCATTTCTGTATCCTCCAAAAAAATATTACGGCTCGTTGCCGTTTATGCACACTTATAATAACACAAAAATATCTAAAAAGCAAGCCGTTTTTCTACGATTTTTGTAATAAATTTTGCTGTATATAATTCGTCAGCCTATGAGCATAAGCAGATCTTCGGGGCTGATATCGGTTTGGAGCGCACAGTTTATCGAATGGGCGGTGAGCCTTGCTGCGTGAGAGATTATAAGATCGATCTCTTTCGGAGTCACCATCATGTTTTCGGCTTTTGAATTTTTGCATGAACCGCCGAAATCGCTGACCATCGTGCAGGCGTCCACAACAGTCGGCACACCGAGCGATATGACGGGGATACCGAGCGTTTTTTCGCTCAGCTCTTCCCTTGCGTTGCCGACGCCGCTGCCCGGGATCAGCCCTGTGTCGGAAAGCTGGACAGTTCTGCCGAGCCTGTCGAGCGAACGGGCTGCGAGCGCATCGATAACAATAACGGCGGACGGCTTGATTTTATCGGCAACGCCTCTGATGATCTCGCCTGTTTCCATGCCTGTCTGCCCGAGCACTCCCGGACAGATAACAGCGACCGAACGCAGTTTGCCGAGCGGTTTGAGCTCGCCGCCGATATGCCGTGTCGATAATACCTCTGCGCCTGCTCTCGGGCCGTATGAATCCGGAGTTATTTCGGTGTTGCCGACTCCGCAGACAAGCACCGCGCCGCTCTCGGGAAGCATTGAACGCAGCTCGGTAGATACCGCCACACGGCAGTCGTCGTTTATCTCATAATCCGAAACAAAAGGCGGTGCTTCAACGGTTATATATCTGCCTTTCGGGCGGCGAAGAGTTTTTTCGCCCTGTTCGTTTACAACCGTCATTCTTGTGACGCTGACGCTTCCGATGCTTAGCTGTTCGCACAAAACGCCGTCTTTTTCTCCGGGAATGGCTTCTTTTATTTCAATGGCAAGGTCGGTGCGAAAATCCATAAAAACGCTCCTTTATAATATGTAGAGCCGAACGCCCGAGGGCATTCGGCAGTGTTTGAAATTTACTTCATTTCAAACGAGAGGCAGTCGGTGCACTGATCCATTGTGGGGTTGCACTCGTGTGTGCCGACCTTGATCTGATCGAGTGAGCAGTAGTTTTCGCCGGTGCAATGATTCTTGCACGAAACTACATCGCACTCGATGCAATGGTTTGCATGACAATTGTTTTCCATAACTCATTCCGTCCTTTCAGATTTGCGGCGGCATTTTCCGCCGTTAGCTATTATTTGCGCTGTCGTCTGTGTTATTCATAAACTTCTGCGGATTTCGATAGTATTGTATGAGGGTGATTTTTGTGCTTGGATCGGTGAACGAATGCTTATGGGGCTTTATTTTATTGCCGCTGACGATCTTTGTCGGCGCGGTCTTGCTTTGCCGCTGCGGCGGACTGAAATTTTTTAAATTTCATAAAATTTTTAAAATCGCATTTTCAAAAAGCGGAAACAACGGCGTCTCGCCGTTCGGCGCAATGTGCACCGCTCTTTCTGGTACAATGGGGATCGGAAATATTGCGGGAGTCGGAACGGCGATAGCGCTCGGCGGCTGCGGAGCCGTGTTTTGGATGACTGTGAGCGCATTTTTATGCATGGTGCTTAAATTTTCCGAGGTCGCACTCGCTGTTGAATACCGCAGCGAGACTGATAAAGGTTTTCGCGGCGGACTTTTTTACATTATCGAAAATGCGCTTCCGAGAATCCGTCCGCTCGGGGTAGTCTTTGCGGTGCTGACAGTCATATGCTCGGCAGGCACGGGCGGAGTTTCGCAATCGGGCAGCGCGGCGGCGGCGATGGAAAGCGCATTCGGGGTGCCGAAATGGCAGACGGGCACGGTCATAGGGCTTGTTTGCCTGATGCTTCTCAGCATTTCCGCCATGCTGCTCTCAAAGATCGAAGCGGCGGTGATCCCGATACTCACACTGATGTTCACAGGCGGCTGTGTCGCTGTTATAATTTCTGCCGAAAGCTCGGTTTTCGACGCTGTTTTTGAAATATTATCAGACGCTTTTGATTTTAAAAGCGTTTTCGGCGGTATCGGCGGTTTTGCGGTGTCGACCGCACTGAGATACGGGGTCAGCCGCGGCGTTTTCACAAATGAAGCAGGCATGGGCAGCGCGCCGATCGTACACAGCGAGACTTCCGCCGATCCGCTGAAGCAGGGGTGTCTCGGCATTATTGAAGTGCTGACCGACACTGTTATAATGTGCCCGATAACTGCGCTTGCTATTATCTGCACCGATTCCCACAGGCTTTGCGGAGTGTCGCCGGTCAACTTCACTCAAGCGGCGTTTTCAAGCGTTTTCGGCAGAGGCGGCACTGCGTTTGTGGCGATCGCATCGCTTTTGTTTGCTATCGGCTCAAGCGTCGGGTGGAGCTTCTACGGCAGACGGGCAAGCGAATATCTGTTTGGGTCAAGGCAGTTTACGGCGGGCTACTGCGTTTTATTCTGTGCGATAACGGCGTTCGGTGCTTGTCTTCCCGAGCTTCAGATATTCGAGCTTGCCGACATTTTAAACGGGCTTATGATGCTGCCGAGCCTTTTTGTGCTGATGATTTTATCAAAACGCGCCGGAGATATTGCAAAAGGCTTAAAAAAATGATATACTTGATATATCTTAAAATCCGACAAAAAAGAAGTGTGTGATATGAAAAACATTGTGCTGATAGGTATGCCCGGCTGCGGAAAAAGCACCTGCGGAGTGCTTGCGGCAAAGCTTTGCTGTAAGAAATTCATTGATACCGACCTTGTTATTCAGCAGGGCGAAGAAATGCGGCTTCAAGAAATAATAGACAAAAAGGGTACCGATTATTTTGCCGAATGTGAAGAAAAGTGGGTCTGCTCGGTCGATGAGCAAAACTGTGTTATCGCAACAGGCGGCAGCGTTGTTTATTCGGAAAGATCAATGAAACATCTGAAAAACATAGGCTCTGTCGTATATCTCAAAATCTCGCTTGACTGCATGAAAAATCGGATACGCAATCTCGAAACAAGAGGTATTCTTTTGAAAGACGGCTACACTCTTGAGGATATGTATAATGAACGGTGCGCCCTTTATGAAAAGTATGCCGATATCGTTATCGACTGCGATAATATCCATTCTGTCGAGCAGACGGCGCAAAAAATCGTTGATTCCGCCTGCCGCGATTGACAAAACCGCCGCTTGCGGTTACAATAAACATATACCCCTTTTAGTATGGAGGATCGGAATATGAAACAATGCATGGATCAGGATAATCTCCACCGCAGGCTGAAAAAAATTCTCGGGCAGGTTCAGGCGATCGACCGCATGATAGACGAGGATATTCCCTGCGAGGATATTTTAGCGCAGATAAATGCTGCGAAATCCGCGCTTCACGGCTGCGGAAAGGTCATTCTGGAGGGTCATATCAAGCACTGTGTGCGCGACGGTATTGAGCACGGGGACGCCGATAAGACCATTGAAAGCTTCACAAAAGCGGTCGAAAGATTTTCAAATATGGGTTAATACCTTCAAAAAACAGCCTTTTCGGCTGTTTTTTTATTTTTGCCTCTTGACAAGCCCATACCCCTATATGTATAATATACCTATACCCCATTAGGTATAATTAAAAGGAGAAGGTTATGAGAGTTTTAATGAAAAAGCTTGAACATTTACTCGGCATCGGCGGTGTTAAAAAAGATATTGCCCTGCTTATCATATCGGGGATCTCGCTGATACTCAGCCTTTCGGGTGTGATCAGGCTTCCATTTGATATTTCGTGGGTCGCAATAATTTTGTGCGGTGTGCCGATAGTGCTTGAAGCAATAATCGGGCTTATCACCGAATTTGACATAAAAGCCGATGTTTTGGTGTCGATCGCGCTTATTGCGTCAGTTTGCATCGGCGAGGACTTTGCCGCAGGAGAGGTTGCATTTATTATGCAGCTCGGCGCGCTTCTTGAGGATCTGACGGTTGCAAAGGCAAGAGCCGGCATTGAAAAGCTTGTTCGGCTGACTCCGCGGACAGCAAGAGTTATATCGGGCGGCACCGAAAGGACCATAGACGCCGTCGATGTGAAAGTCGGGGATATTCTGCGTGTTCTGCCGGGTGAGACAGTGCCTGTGGACGGCGTTATAACAAGCGGCAGGACATCGATAAATCAGGCAGTCATGACAGGCGAGTCGCTCCCTGTTGACAAAGCCGAGGGCGATGAGGTTTCGAGCGGAACAGTCAATCAATTCGGCGCTTTTGAGATGAGGGCGATCAAGGTAGGTGCGGACAGCTCGATCCAGCGAATGATAAGGCTTGTTCAGTCGGCAGACGCAGGCAAGGCAAGGATCGTCGGGTTAGCCGACCGCTTTGCGACATGGGTAGTGGTCATTGCGCTGACTGCCGCCGCGCTGACATGGATATTCTCAGGGCAGATAATCCGCGCGGTGACGATACTTGTTGTGTTCTGCCCGTGTGCGCTCGTGCTCGCAACTCCGACTGCGATAATGGCGGCGATAGGCAATGCCACAAAGCACGGCTTTCTTGTTCGCAAGGGCGACGCGCTTGAGCGGCTTTCAAAGGTCGGCATTATCGCTTTCGACAAGACCGGAACGCTCACCTACGGTGTGCCGAAAGTCGTTGCAGCGAAAAGCGTTTCAAACAAATACACAGATGAAGATATATATAAGCTGTCGGCGTCGGCGGAACGGCTTTCGGAGCATCCGCTCGGCAAGGCGATAGTCCGTTCGTTCAAGGCGGATATAAAGCTCGGAACTCTTGATGAAAGCGGTTTTGAAATGCTGCCCGGCAGAGGTATCAGCGCCGATGTCGGCGGCAAAAAGGTGCTTGCCGGAAACACAAAGCTTTTATCGGAACGCGGCATTACCGTTCCCGACAGGGACGATGTTTTATCCTATCTAAGAGACGGCTGCACTGTTACTCACATTGCTATAGACGGCGAATATTCGGGCTACATTGCGCTTTCCGACACGCTCAGAGCTGAAAGCACGGCGATGATCAAAAGGCTTGCTTCCCTCGGTGTTTCGCCTGTTTTGCTGACGGGCGACAATGAAAATGCGGCTTTGAGCATTGCGAAAAAGCTTGGGATAAACGATGTCAAAGCCAACTGTCTGCCCGAGGACAAGCTTCGGTTTATCGACAGCAAAAGTGCTGAAAGCGTTGATGTCTGCATGATCGGCGACGGTATCAACGACGCACCTGCGCTGAAAAGAGCGCTTGTGGGAATTGCGATGGGCGGTGTCGGAAGCGATATTGCGACAGACGCTGCGGACATTGCGCTGGTTGACGATGAGATCAAAGAGTTGCCGCACTTATTGGCGCTGTCGAAGCGTATGATGACGACGATAAAACTGAACCTGACATTTTCGATGTCGCTTAATTTTATCGCTATCGCACTTGCAATAATCGGTGTTTTGGATCCTGTTGTCGGTGCGCTGGTGCATAACGCCGGCAGTGTTTTGGTTATAATAAATTCAGCCCTGCTGCTTAAATGGCGCAGAAAAGAATGAATTTTTGTATTAGCAAGTTATATCTTGAATATCCGCTTTAATTGGTGTATAATAATAAAAAACAAGAACGGAGGGGACGATCGTGTCGATAGATAAAGCTATAGCCAACGCTTCTGCTTCACTCAGAATGGAAGGCTTGTATGTATCGGAAGAATTGAAATCGCTGTTCATCAAAAAGACAAACAATGAAATATCTATGGACGATTACATTCGTCTTGCTATGGAGTTAAAGGGTGTTAAGATATAATGTCTTATAGCATCGATTCGCTTACAAGCGATTGCTACAAGGATACCACCTGCTTAGTCAATAAACGTAATATTAAAGACGAAAACCAACTGAAATATTTAGAAACGGCTGTTACCTTCAGCAAAACAGCAGAGTATATGCTAAAGCCTTTATTCCATACTTTTGATGTTAACCATTATAAATCTATTCATAAGTATTTGTTTGAAGATATTTATTATTAGGCAGGAGAATATCGCACGGTTGACATGGCAAAGAAGGGCACTTCGTTTGCAAAGGCCGAGAGTATCAATAATCT
>CAVGWP010000011.1:0-2024 GCA_963633095.1 bacterium
TCCTCGTATAATAAAGTAGTAGTTTTTAGTGTCCCTCTCCAAGGACAATATGCTACACTGTAAATGGTGCTGTGGATTGGTACATTTCTCCTACCGCAAGACGGTTTACGAAAGGCTCCAACCACAGACCTTTGCAGTATTGTTAATCAGTTAGATACCGCCCGACGGTTTATTTAGAACGAGGTTACAAGAGCAAAGTGCCCTGTGGATAACAGCATCAAAATAAATCTATCGGAGGTATATAAATGATTTTTGTTGGAATTGATGTTGCAAAGGACAAGCACGATTGCTTCATCATAAGTTCCGAAGGAGAGGTTCTTGCCGATGTCTTTACCATTAGTAACAGTAAAGAAGGCTTTGAACATCTTCTTCAAACGATCAATACCTGTACAGGTATTGGCGGCTCAAAAATAAAGGTAGGACTTGAGGCAACCGGACATTACAGTTACAACCTCCTCGGGTTTCTTCTTGACAATGGTCTGAGCACCTATGTCATAAACCCGTTGCATACCAACCTTTATCGTAAGAGCCAATCTCTTAGAAAAACCAAGACCGACCGTGTGGATGCAAGAACAATTGCTTCTATGCTAATGTCTGATGTGAGCCTCAAGCCCTACACAAACATAGCATACCACAATTCGGAACTAAAGTCACTAACAAGATACAGATTTGACAAGGTAAAAGAACGAGCTGCGTTAAAATCTTCGGTTGCAAGATTAGTCAATATCCTGTTTCCTGAATTAGAAAAGTTACTGCCAACCTTGCACACGGCCTCGTCTTATGCATTATTAAGCGAGTTGCCAAGTGCAAAGCACATTGCCGAAGTCCATCTTACTCACCTTACAAATTTGCTTTATACGGCTTCCAAAGGTCGTTACAACAGAGATAAAGCTATTCAAATTCGTGAAGCCGCAAGAAACTCTATTGGCACATATATGCCCGCTAAAGCTTTGGAGCTCAAACATACCATTAAGCTCATTAAAGAATTTAATACCGAGATTGCTGAAATTGAATCCGAAATTCAATCCATAATGGATAAGATCGATTCACCTATTACTACAATTCCGGGCATTAGTCTTCGTATGGGTGCAATGATTATTGCTGAGATTGGCGATTTTAACAACTTTGATTCGCCTGACAAAATTTTAGCTTTTGCAGGTCTGTCGCCGTCCACTTACCAATCCGGTCAACTCAATAATTGCTATGCCCATATGGAAAAACGCGGTTCCCGTTATTTGAGATATGCTCTTTTCAATGCCACCAAGCTTGTTTGCAATTGGAATCCTTTATTTGCTGATTATCTTGCCAAAAAGCGTTCCGAGGGCAAACATTACAATGTTGCTATCTCACACGCTGCCAAGAAATTAGTCCGCCTTATTTTTGCTTTGCAAAAGTCCGGACAACCTTACATAGCCAAATCCTAACTTTCACAATTATTTGAAATTCGGCGTCTTTGACGTCTGTTTCGTTATGCCTTTTTTCCGTCATAACAATTCACAACATTTTTTCTTTTTATACTTGACTTTTAATAGTTAGTCTTTCATATATTCGTTATATGAAAACTCAGACCATGATCTTCTGAGCCATTTCCTTGCTTATTGCAACGCGTGTTTCCTTCACATTGACGATAACATTGCCTGCCATTGTGTTGATGACCGAAACTTCAGAGCCGACCACAAAACCGAGATTTTCGAGATGCTTTTTGACCTCGGGCTTGCCGCCGATCTTCTTTATTATATTTTTCTCTCCTGCGTTTACAAATGTCAGCGGAATCATAAATTATCGTCCTTTTTGATTTAATTAGCCCACGCTAACTGCGCTGCCTGAAATATGGTTAGCACTCGCTAACCGATTATATTGTAATACCTCCATTATAATTTGTCAATAAAATTTTTTATTCTTTTTGTTTTTCGGCGTTGTGGAGAGATAATTAGCCTATGCTAACTTTTATCTTGTGAAATTTGCACAATCCCAAAACGGCATTTATTTTGCATCGATACTTGAAATGTTTATCGGAATATGGT
>CAVGWP010000011.1:2054-30723 GCA_963633095.1 bacterium
GAATATGGTAGTATAAATAATGTAATAATTTTAAAAAAGGAGTTGATTCGCCGTGCATTTGCAGGAATCGGGAGAAATGTATCTTGAATCGATACTCAGGCTGTCTGAAAAAGGCGGTGAAGTCCGCGCGGTGGACATCAGCGAATATATGGGCTTTTCAAAGCCGAGTGTCAGCAGAGCGCTCGGTCTGCTCAAAAACGGCGGCTATGTCGTGTCGGACGCAAGCGGACATCTCACGCTTACCGACATCGGGCTTGAGGTCGCCGAGAAAATATACGAGCGCCACAGAATTTTGACAGCGTTTTTAATGAAGCTCGGTGTCAGCGAGATGAACGCCGCGGCAGACGCTTGCAAAATGGAGCATGATATTTCCGATGAATCGTTTGAAGCGATCAAGCGTTTTTCATTGCAAAATTCCGCTGAATAAAGGTTTTTGCAACCGATAGTTGCGTAATTGAAAACTCGAATTGGTAGACTCGGTTTCGGGTATATGATAAAATTCAGTCAAACACCCGAAAGGAGAAAAAGATGAATAAAGATTTTGCAAACAGGCTTTTTGAGCTCAGAAAAAGCCATGGGCTTTCGCAGGAAGAGCTTGCCGAAAGGATAGGTGTGTCCAGGCAGGCGGTGTCAAAATGGGAACGTTCGGAAGCCTCCCCCGATACCGATAATATTATCGAGCTCTCGAAGATATACGGTATTTCGCTTGACGAATTGGTGCACGGCAAAAAAGACTCCGCCGAGGACAATGATGATAAGTCCGGCGGCAGTGACGACACTGCGGAAAGCGAAAATGAGCAGGCGGACGATAACAGCGGCGAAACACAGGAACCGCCCAAAAAGGATCATGTGTCTTTTAAAAACGGTATTCATGTCCGCGCGAAAAACGGCGATAAAGTTGATATAAGCTTTAAAGACGGTATTCATGTCGTTAACAACAGCAAAGGCGACAGGGTGCATGTCGGCTGGGACGGAGTTCATGTCGAAGAGAATAACGGCGACAGAGTGCATGTCGGACGGGACGGTATTCATGTGAACGAGAAAGAGCGGGAGACCGACAAAAGCCGAAAAGGCAGACATATATTTATAAACGGTAAAGAAAAAAGCTTTTATAAATGGTGGAAAAATCCGATCTTCGATATTTTTCCGATAGTTGTTTTGGTCTGCTATCTTGTTTTCGGTTTTTTGGGTATCTGCGGAGGATTTGCCGCAGGTTGGGTGCATTTTCTTCTGATCCCGATCTATTATTCGGTGCTGGCGGCAATCGGCAAGCACAAGGCTAAAAATTTCGCTTATGCGATCTTTGTGCTTTATGTTTATCTGTTTATCGGTATGTATTTCGCAGTCTGGCACCCGACATGGGCTGTGTTTATAACGATCCCGCTGTACTACTGCGTTATAAAGCTGATAAGGAAATCCCGAAAAAAGCAGTTTTAAACGATGAAAAAAAGAGTGTCCGAGGACACTCTTTTATTTTTTGAAATATATCAGCAAAACCGAAATATCGGCGGGAGAGACGCCTGAAATACGGCTTGCCTGACCGATATTCTTAGGGCGGATACGGTTTAGTTTTTCTCTTGCTTCGAGCCGCAGTCCGCTGATGACTGAATAGTCAAAATCAGTCGGAAGTAGCTTTTCTTCAAGCCTGCGCGCTTCCTTTATCTGCGCGTTTTGCCGCTTGATATACCCCTCGTATTTCAGCGCGATCTGCGCGGCTTCAAGCGCATCGTGCGGAATGTTCTCCGGTCTGTGCTCATCTATCTCATCAAGATCGGAATACTCGAGCTGAGGGCGGCGGATAAGATCGGCAAGGCGAACGCCTGTTGTGACCTCGGCGGTGTTTTTCCTTTTTAAGATCTCGTTCAGCTTATCGCTCGGCGAAAAGAATGTGGTCTGTGCCCGTTCGATCTCGGAGAGGATCATTTCCCTGCGCTTTAAAAAGCGGTCATACTCCTCGTCGCCGACAAGTCCGAGCTGTCTGCCCTTTTCGGTAAGCCGTTCGTCGGCATTGTCGTGCCGCAGGATCAAACGGTATTCCGAGCGCGAGGTCATCATGCGGTACGGTTCGTTGCACCCTTTGGTCACAAGATCGTCGATCAGCGTGCCGATATAGGAATCGGCTCTCGACAAGGTGAATTCCGGCTTTCCCTGTATTTTAAGCGCGGCATTTACACCTGCGACAAAGCCCTGCACCGCTGCTTCCTCATATCCGCTTGAGCCGTTGAACTGCCCTGCCCCGTAGAGCCCGGGCACGGATTTAAACTCAAGGGTGGGATAAAGCGCAGTCGGGTCGATACAATCGTATTCAATGGCATAAGCCGTTCGCATTATCTGCACATTTTCGAGTCCTTTTATGGTGCGGTACATCGCTATCTGGACATCCTCGGGAAGCGACGACGACATACCCTGCAAATACATTTCCTGCGTGTTTAGTCCGCACGGCTCTATAAAAAGCTGGTGCCGTGTTTTATCGCGAAAACGCATTATTTTATCTTCAATACTCGGACAATAGCGTGGACCGATACCTGAGATCATGCCGCCGTAGAGCGGCGAACGATCGATATTTTCGAGGATTATCCGCTTAGTGTCGTCATTCGTCCATGCGATATGGCAGACTGTGCGGTTTTTCGGCGGAGTCGTTGTGGAATACGAAAAAGCATAGGGCGGTTCGTCGCCGTACTGCACTTCGAGGCCGCTGAAATCGATACTGCTTTTTAAAACTCTGGCAGGAGTGCCTGTTTTGAATCTGCGAAGCGGAATACCGAGAGCTTTGACCGACTGCGACAGCGCACTTGCGGCAAACAGTCCGTCCGGGCCGCTTTCGTAGTTTACATCGCCGATAAACACCTTGCCGCCGAGATATGTTCCCGTGCAGATAACGACAGCTTTTGCGCGGTAGACTGCGCCGAGCCTTGTCACAATATCAAACTGTTCGCCGTTTTTGCGGACCTCGGTTATTTCAGCCTGCTTTAAAAGCAGACCGGGGCAGGTTTCGAGCGTATGCTTCATTCGCTCGGCATATGCTCTGCGGTCGATCTGCGCGCGCAGCGAATGGACTGCGGGACCTTTGCCGCGGTTTAACATTCTCGACTGGATCGATGTATCATCAGCCGCTTTGCCCATTTCGCCGCCGAGTGCGTCTAATTCCCTGACAAGCTGCCCCTTCGCCGTTCCGCCGATAGCGGGGTTGCACGGCAGGTTGCCGACAGAGTCTAAGTTTATTGTGAAAATGACCGTGTCTGCGCCGAGACGGGCGGCGGCAAGCGCGGCTTCTATTCCCGCGTGACCCGCGCCGATGACTGCGACATCGATCTCTCCGGCTCTGTATTCCATGAATTTCAACCTCCGTGCGTTTTCTATGCTGAATATATATTTTATCAAAAAGCCTCTGTCTTGTCAAGGCGGCAGGCAACAAAGCTGTTTTTCTATTGAATGACTTCCGATGCTCGGCGTCCGGGACAATGCCTCAGAAGGGAAATTTAAATATTCTATGAATTTTTTCTTGATTTAAAGTGAAATTTGTGATAAAATATTGGCGTGTTTTATGTATTTATATGCATTTTCACATTAAAACACAGGAAAGAGGAGAAATTATGCAGATCACAAAAATGGCTCTGTCGTTCAACGATATCATCCAAACCGTTGACGACTGGGTATGGGGCTGGGTACTGATCATTCTGATCCTTGCCGCCGGCATTTGGCTTACTTTCAGAACGGGTCTTGTTCAGGTCCGCCACATCGGTAAGGCTTTGAAGTACATGGTCAAAAACGAGGAGGACGGCGACGGCGAGGTAACATCGTTCGGCGCGCTCTGTACAGCACTTTCCGCCACTATCGGCACAGGTAACATCGTTGGTGTTGCAACAGCTATATGTCTCGGCGGCCGCGGTGCGCTTTTCTGGATGATCGTTGCCGCGTTCTTCGGAATGGCAACTAAGTACAGTGAAGGCTTCCTTGCTATTAAGTTCCGCGAAAGAAAAGAAGGCGGAAGATACCTCGGCGGCCCGTTCTACTACATAGAAAAGGGTATGGGCAAGAATTGGAAATGGCTTGCTAAGCTGTTTGCGTTCTTCGGCGTCTTGGTTGGTCTGTTCGGTATCGGAACATTCACACAGATCAACGGTATCACAAGTGCTGTCAACGGCTTCTTTGACCCGAATGCGGAAAACATCGCATTCACTCTCGGCGATAACAGCTACACCTGGGCGACAGTTATCAGCGGCATTGTCATCACACTGTTTGCGGGTCTTGTTATCATCGGCGGCATTCAGCGTATTGCTAAAGTATCGCAGATCATCGTTCCGTTTATGGCTATAACCTATGTCGTTGTAGTTCTTATCATTGTTTTCACACATCTGAGTGCTGTTCCGAGAGCTATCGTGAGCGTGTTTGAATATGCGTTTACACTTGAAGCTGTGACAGGCGCAGGCGTTGGCGTTACACTTAAAATAGCTATGCAGAAGGGTATCGGCAGAGGTATTTTCTCGAATGAGTCAGGTCTCGGCTCGGCACCTATCGCAGCCGCAGCCGCTAAGACAAAAGATCCCGTTCGTCAGGGTCTTGTCACAATGACAGGTACATTCATCGACACTATAGTTATCTGCACACTCACAGGTCTTTCGATCGTTATAACAGACGCTGATAAGTTTTTTGTTGACGGCTCGGTCGAAGGCGTCAACATCACAAACATCGCATGGCAGCAGGGTTTGCCGTGGGACGGCAGGATCTCATCGTTCCTTCTGATGATGTGCCTTGCGTTCTTCGCATTCACAACTATCCTCGGTTGGGACTATTACAGCGAACGCTGCCTTGAGTATCTTGCAAACTCGCACAAGCCCGTTAAGTTCTACCGCTATCTCTACATTCTTGCGGTTGCTATCGGCCCGTATATGACAGTTGCCGCTGTCTGGAACATCGCCGATATCTGCAACGGTCTTATGGCGTTCCCGAACCTTGTCGCACTGTTCGCGTTGTCGGGAATCGTTGGAAAAGAGACGAAAGCGTATTTCGCAAAGAAAAACCACGATTTGAGAAACATTGCAAAATAGTTTTCATATAAAGTTGCCGCCCGACATCAACAGTCGGGCGGCTTTATTTTTAGTCTGATAAAAAACGCCCCGAAAGGGGCGTTTGATATTTTATTATTCCGGCTCAATAAGACCGTACTCACCGTTGTTGCGCTCATAGACGACGTTCATCTCGCCTGTCTGCTCATTGCGGAACATATAGAAATGATGACCTACCATGTTCATCTGCAAAATAGCTTCCTGCACGCTGAGCGGCTTGATCGAGAACGACTTAACACGCACGACCTTGAATTCCTCGCCGTCGTCCTGAATGAGATCGTCCGGCAGATCCGCAAAATCGTCCGGCTCAAACGCCGCCGATTTCAGCCTTTTCGCTAACTTTGTTTTCTGGCGTCTTATCCTTCTGATTATATTGTCAAAAGCATTGTCGAAAGCATCAGTCAGCTCGGTCTGAGTATCCTCTGCGCGGAACACCGTTGCGGCGTCCCTGATAGTCAGCTCGGCAGTCACCTTGCCATTCTCGGGACGAAGCATTATAGAAACATCGGCATCGTCCGAGAAGAATTTCGGAAGCTTAGCAAGTTTTTTCTCGATATGCTCTTTAGAAGCCGGTCTGAGTGTCATTTTCTTAACAGTGTAGTTAACTTTCATAACTTTTTCTCCTTTACCGCGGAACTTAACAGAAATTTTCTTTTCTGTGGTTTTATTATAACACACCCGAAACCGAAATTTCAATATATTTATGAAAAATAAATAAAATAATTTTGAATTTCAGTCGTTTTTACTCTATTTTTGACGAATTTTCCGCATTGAAACTTTGAATAGAAGTTGCAGAGGTTTTTAGAAAACACCGTTTTTTCGGTTTGTAACATATCTATTGTGATCCTACATTTCAGGAAATGAAAAAATATAATAAAGGCTTGACAAAGCAAAGCGCATAAGCTATAATTTTATAGCGTAACTCGGAGGGTGAGTTGTTCAGAGAAATGACAGCCGGACAAGAGACAGACTGAGATGTCTGTTTCCTGTCCGGTTTTTTTCATGCAAAAGGAGGAATACGAAGTGAATTTTCTGAACGACAATATCAGGTCGCTTTATTTCAAATATCTGTCGGCAGCATTCGGCAGTGCCATGATAACCTCGGTCTACTCCATCGTGGATATGGCAATGGTGGGGCAGTATCAAGGACCGGACGGAACGGCGGCACTGGCGGTTGTCGCGCCTGTTTGGAATATTATCTACAGTTTAGGACTGCTGATGGGTATCGGCGGCAGTGTTATTTTCAGCACCAAGCGCGGCAGAGGCGAGGGTGACGGCAGTGAAAACCGTTACTTCACGGCGGCAGTCATCGGTGCTGTGGCATTGTCGGTTGCGGCATGGATAAGTTTGATAATATTTGAAAGTCCGATCCTAAGGTTTTTCGGCGCGGATGAGTCGTTGCTCACTCTGGCTCAGGAGTATATGTGCCCTATAAAGTATGTATTTCCGCTGTTTCTGTTCAATCAAATGCTTGCGGCATTTCTGCGTAACGACGGAAATCCAGGCCTTGCGACTCTCGGCGTATTGTCCGGCGGTATCTTCAATGTATTCGGCGATTATTTCTTTGTTTTCCCCTGCGGCATGGGTATTTACGGCGCGGGCCTTGCAACGGCTATCAGCTCGGTGGTTTCCTTTATTGTGATGCTGACACACTTTGTCAGCCGCAAGAACACACTAAGGCTTATAAAGCCGCATAATCTTTTCAAAAAGCTCCGCGAAATTTGCGTCACCGGTTTTTCAACCTTCTTTATTGATGTGGCAATGGGTATTTTAACAGTGCTGTTTAACCGACAGATCATGAAATACCTCGGCGCGAATGCACTGGCGATCTACGGCCCTATCATTCAGGTGAGCACATTCGTTCAGTGCTGTGCCTACAGTGTCGGGCAGGCGTCTCAGCCGATCGTTTCAACAAACTTCGGCGCAAAAAAAGGAAAACGGATCAAAGAAACATTGAGGCTCGCTCTGTGGACGACTGTATTTTTCGGGGCATTCTGGACAGCGCTTAGTATGATTTGCCCGAATCTCTATATCCGTATCTTTATGAGTCCCACGCCGGAAATACTGGGCATGGCACCCGCTATAGTCCGCGCCTATGCGTTGTCGTTCTTGTTGTTACCGTTCAATATATTCTCAACTTATTATTTTCAGGCTATAATGAAGCCGAAAGCGGCGTTTGTTGTGTCGGTCGCGCGCGGGCTTGTTATCAGCGGTATATTGATTTTGATCCTCCCGACTCTTGTCGGTGCAAATTCCTTGTGGTTTGCCATGCCGATCACAGAGCTGCTGGTCGCAGTGTATGCCGCCGCAGCGATCAAAAAGTACACAAAAGCATTGTAGAAAACGAGCCTTGCCAATTTATAATCGTGATTTTCATAGCAGACTTTTTTGTTGCTTCTTGCTAAATGTTTTGTAAAATGATATAATGTGCATAATGAGCAGAAATATGAGCATTATCAAAGGGAAGGAAAACAATGCAGGAATACAACGGACATAACGGGCTTTCGCAGAAAGAGGTTGCAGAGCGCGTCGAAAAGGGACTTTGCAATATATCAAATCAGTCTGTCGGAAAAAGCATAAAGCGTATAATCATCACAAACACATTTACTTATTTCAACTTCATATTTGCCGTTATAACTGTGCTTTTGTGCCTTGTAGGCTCGTTTCGCAATCTGACATTCCTGCCGATAATCATCGGCAACACGCTGATCGGCATATTTCAGGAGATAAGAGCAAAGCGGACACTTGAAAAAATGAGCCTGCTGAACGCTCCTCATGCAGTCGTTATCAGAGACGGCGAGCGAATAAGAGTGCGAAGCGAACAGCTTGTGCAGGACGATATCGTCGTGTTTTCCGCGGGCGATCAGATCTGCGCGGACGCGAGAGTGCTGTGCGGCAGCGTCAGAGCAAATGAGGCACTGCTCACAGGCGAGGAGGACGAGATCGAAAAGCCGGTCGGCGCAGAACTGCTGTCGGGCAGCTTTATCGTGTCGGGCGAGTGCCTTGCGATACTCGAAAAGGTCGGCGAGCAGTCGTATATCTCAAAGCTAACCTCCGAAGCCAAAACAGCAAAAGTCGGCGAGCAGTCGGAAATGATCAGATCTATCAACCGCATTGTCAAATGGATGGGTATAATTTTAATTCCGATCGGTGCGATCCTTTTCTGCCAAAGCTGGTTTTTCAACGGCGAAACTTTCAAAGACAGCGTTGTATCCACAGTCGCGGCGATAATCGGCATGATCCCGGAGGGACTTTATCTGCTGACTACCGTTGCACTCGCGCTCGGAACGATCCGCCTTGCAAAGCGCAAGGTTCTGCTCAACGATATGAAAAGCATAGAATCGCTTGCGAGAGTCGATGTGCTGTGCGTTGATAAAACGGGCACAATAACCGAGCCGAGGATCAATGTTTATAAAACAGTCGCCGTGTGTGACGACAGCCGTCTTTCAGGCAGCTTCCACGATATGCTTTGCAGATATATCGGCTCGTCTCTCGATAACAACGCGACAATGCAGGCACTGAGAGAGCATTTTCCCGAATATACATCTATTGAAAAAATGGAGCAAAAGGCGGCAATGCCGTTTGACTCCGAAAAAAAATTCGGTGCTGTGACCTATGAAAACGGCACATGGGTGCTCGGTGCGCCCGACTTTGTTATACCGCGGCAGGACGATGTTCTGAAAGACCTGATAGCAGGCTATATGAAAAAGGGCTATCGCGTTTTGCTTTTCGCTTTTCAGAGCGAGGATACAGCCGGCGGAGAACTTTCCGGCAATATAACCCCGATCGGGCTGATAATTCTTTCAAACGCCATTCGCAAAAACGCGAAAGCGACCTTCGGATATTTCAAGGAGCAGGGCGTTGATATCAAAGTCATCTCGGGCGATCATCCCGAAACCGTTGCCGAAATAGCAAGGCTTGCCGAGATCGATAATGCGTCCGACTGGGTGGACGCCGCAACGCTCGACACCGATGAAAAGCTGTATTCGGCTGCCGAACGCTATACTGTTTTCGGCAGAGTAACGCCGAAACAAAAGCAAAAGCTTGTCCGTGCTTTGCAGGAAAAAGGGCACACCGTCGCAATGACGGGCGACGGTGTTAACGATATACTTGCCATGAAAGACGCTGATTGCGGCATTGCGATGGCGTCGGGCAGTGAAGCGGTGTCGCAGGCTGCAAAGGTCGTTCTGCTCGATTCCGATTTCGCACACATGCCGAATGTAGTCGCCGAGGGCAGGCGAGTAGTCAATAACATTCAGCGTTCGGCAACGCTTTTTCTTGTGAAAAACATCTTTTCGCTGTTGCTCGCTATAACGGCGTCGGTATTCATGATAAGGTATCCGCTTGAGCCGGCGCAGATCTCGCTCATCGGTATGTTCACAATAGGTATGCCGGGATTTCTGCTTGCGCTCGAGAAAAACAACAACCGTATCAGCGGCAGTTTTCTCAGAAATGTGCTTATAAAAGCGCTTCCGGCAGGATTGACCGATGCTGTCGCCGTCGGCTCGCTCGCAGTATCATGCAGTGTTTTCGGTATTCAAAAGGATGAGATCTCAACTGCCGCAACGCTTGTACTCGCGGCGGTCGGTTTTATGATACTTTATCGGATCAGTATGCCGCTGAGTAAATACCGCACAGCGGTGTTTGCGCTCAGTATCGTCGGCATGGTATTGTGCCTTTTGTTCCTGCCGAAGCTGTTTGCGGTCATTCCGATCTCAATGACTATTCTTCAGCTTGGTGCGGTGTTTTCCCTCGCGGCAGGCTCGATCTTTGCGATCCTCGCATGGGTCGCTCAAAAATGGGAAACCCGCATAAAGAAAAAACGCGCCGCAAGACCCGAAAAATAAAAAAGCCCTCTAATGAGGGCTTTTTTGATCGGAGCAACGCACGGCTTGCAAGCTCCTTTAGTGTTATATTTTTTGACCGAAAAGTCCGTGGCGGTTGCAATAAAAGTATATGACGCCCCTGCCGCAACGCTTGAATCTCGCGGCGGCGTCCGATTCGGGATAAAGCTTCACTGTCTGCGCGCGGGCGGCTGTGAGATACGAAACAAACGAAATATAATGCTCCTTTGTCATGTCATGCGGCACGGTGATATACATCTCGTCCTCCGAGTTTTCAATGCAAAGCAGGTGGGACTCATCGCATTCGTCCGCGTCTATCGGCGGCAGAGTAACGCCGCAGCAACTTATAAAAGCATCTCCAAAGGAGCGGATAACATTGCCGCAAACAGGGCAGACATAGAATTTCGAGCGAAGCATATTTGCGCTGACATTGCCGTTTATAACAGTGTTTCCGGACATAAGCTCGGTTATCGAAACTCCGAGCGCCCTTGCGAGCGGCTCAATAAGAGAAATATCGGGCAGACCTTTTGCCGTCTCCCATTTCGACACCGCCTTAGCACTCACCGAGATCTTTTCGGCAAGCTGCGCCTGAGTCAGTCGGTTTTTTTCTCGAAGCCGCTTTATTGTTGCTCCTGTAACATAGTTGTCCATAAAAATTCCTCCGTTGTTTTTCTGATTAGATGATAACCCCGTTTCAAAGAAAAAACAACCTACGCTCAGTGGACACAGCAGCTCATTCAATTTCCACCGCACGTTTTTTAGCCGCAAGTATCTCAGGCGGGATATCCTCGTCCTTCATCGGCTTGTGAATGTCGCAGGTTCCTGCCTTTTTCGCCGTTTCATAATACCAATGCTTGTAGTTGAGCATATCAAGCGTTCTGCCGAGCTGTTCGATCTGCTTTAAAACGCAGTCGCGCTGGCGGTCGATAAGCTCGAGCCGCTTGCCTATCGTGCTGTCGCCCTGTATGCACCAGTCGATAAACAGCCTTATCTCCTTTATCGGCATTCCCGTCTTTTTAAGGCACTCGATAATTGAGAGCCACTCCAGATCCGATTCCTTAAACATTCTGATCCCGCCGCCCGAACGCTCGACAAAGGGCAACAGCCCCTCTTTATCATAATATCTGAGAGTAGACGGTGCAACATCGATCTTTTTCGCCACTTCACCGATAGTGTATATCATTTTTCTCCCTCGTTTATAAAAAATTTTCAAATATCCGCTTGACTTAAACCTTGCTTTAAGTTGTAGAATATAAATGAACTTGCAAGATGATTATACATCGGTGCAGTAAAAAAGTCAATCAGGAGGCAAAAAGAGATATGCAAACTCTCATAAATGCCGACAAGATCAAGGACTACGGCGAATACAGCTTTTTTCCCGTGTTCAGCGGAAAATAAGGAGGTAAACTTGTGAAAACAGTTGACAGATCGGAATTTGAAAAACAAAATGTGTTCGGGCTCGGCGAGGAAAACAAGGCTTATGCCGAGTATTTCATCGGCAACTCTTATCTCAATGCGCTGACCGATCCGAAATGCGTCATATTCCTTGCAAATGTAACATTCGAGCCGGGCTGCCGCAATAATTGGCATATACATCATGCGAAGTCCGGCGGCGGTCAGATCCTTGTCACAACAGCAGGCGAGGGTTGGTATCAGGAGGAGGGCAAGAGTGCTGTCCGCCTGAAACCCGGCAGCGTGACTGTCATTCCGCCGAATGTGAAGCATTGGCACGGCGCCGCGAAGGACAGTTGGTTTTCGCATATCGCCTTTGAAGTGCCGGGCGAGGACTGCTCAAACGAGTGGTGCGAGCCTGTGACCGATGAGGAATACAACGCTCTTTAAGGAGAGATAAAAATGAAAAATCTTATTGTTTATTATTCGCTTTCGGGCAACACCGAAAAAGTCGCAAATATCATCAGAAGCGAGCTGAAGGACGGTGCGGACATTGCCGTTATCGAAACCGTAAAGCCCTATGAGGGCAGCTATCAGTCGATAGTCGATCAGGGTCACGACGAAGTCCGCCGCGGCTTCTGCCCCGAGATCAAGCCTATGGATATAGACTTATCAGCCTACGGCACCGTGATCATCGGCACTCCCGTGTGGTGGTATACTTTCGCTCCTGCGGTAGGCACATTTTTAAAGCAGACCGATCTGTCGGGCAAGCGTATAATTCCGTTTGCGACAAACGGCGGCTGGCTCGGACACACCTTCAAGGACATCGCAAAAGCCTGCCCGAGCTCAAATGTCAAAAACGGCTTGAATGTCCGTTTCAGCGAGCAGAATATGCGAACCTCTGAAAAGGATATCATCAAATTCGCGCAGAATATATGATTGGGTGCGGTTCCGTTCTGCACAGGCTTTGAAACAGTTGATTTTTTTATACATCGGTGGTATAATAAAGCTCGGCAGTGGGGATCAATTCAAAAACTGCCCGAAAGGAAGAATAAAGATGAGAAATATACCGTTCTCCCCGCCCGATGTCGGCGAGGACGAGATCCGCGCAGTAACCGAAGCACTCCGTTCCGGCTGGATAACAACAGGCCCGAAAACCAAGCAGTTCGAGCGTGAGATCGCCGAGCTTTGCGGCACCGATAAGGCTGTCTGCCTCAATTCTGCAACTGCCGCCGCTGAGCTTGCGCTCAGAGTTCTCGGCGTGGGCGAGGGCGATGAAGTCATCGTTCCGGCTTATACATACACCGCAACGGCAAGCGTTGTCTGCCATGTCGGCGCAACGCTCAGAATGTGCGATATTTCGAGTGACTCTTTCGAGATGGATTACGATAAGCTTGATAAGATGATAACCGATAAAACAAAGGTCATCATACCCGTTGACCTTGCAGGCAGAATGTGCGACTATGACCGTATCTTTGAGATAGTCGAACGCCGACGCGATAGGTTCAAGCCGAAGAGCGAGATCCAAAGCGGATTTGGGCGTATCATCGTTCTGGCGGACGGCGCACATGCGTTCGGCTCGACACAGAACGGCAGACACGCCGGCAATGTTGCCGATTTCACATCGTTCTCGTTCCATGCGGTCAAAAATCTCACAACTGCCGAGGGCGGCGCACTGACATGGCGCAGCCGAGATTTTCTCGATAACGAAAAGATATATAAAGATCTTCAGCTTTTGTCGCTGCACGGTCAGAATAAAGACGCGCTTGCGAAAACAAAGGCGGGAGCATGGGAGTATGATATCGTAGCTCCGCTTTATAAGATGAATATGACGGATATCATGGCGGCTATCGGCCTTGCTCAGCTTAGAAGATACGGCGGTATGCTCAAAAAGCGCAAGCGCATTATTGAGATATATAACGAACGCCTTTCTGATAAGAAGTTCATGCCGCTTTGCCATTTCGATGAGAAAAATCAGTCGGACGGTCATCTATATATCCTGCGGATCGACGGTATCTCAAGCGAGCAGCGCAACCTGATAATCGAGCGTATGGCGCAAAACGGCGTTGCCTGCAATGTGCATTATAAGCCGCTCCCGATGCTCACAGCCTATAAAAACTTAGGCTTTGACATTGCCGATTATCCCAATGCATACAATCATTTTGCAAATGAGATAACATTGCCGCTCAACACCAAGATGACAGAGGACGACGCTGAATATGTTGCCGAGACTCTGCTTGAAGTGCTCAAAAATATCTGAGAAAAATATTTTTTATCCTCGCCTTGAAAAGGCGGGGATTTTTGTTTTTAAAATTTAAAACGCCCTCCTGTTTCGACATATTTTAAGTGCATCGGCTACTATAATCAAAGTGTAGATGTATTTATTATGATTTTATTTAAGGGAGGCGGTATGATTGACAGTTTATATAGATCTGCTGTTTTGCCTTAATCTCATAATAAATTATTTTTTGCTCATGCTCTCGGCAGGAGCAGTCCGCCTGAAAATAAAACGCCGCAGGCTTTTGCTCGGCGCGGCGATCGGTGCGATCGGCTCGTTTGCGATATTTCTGCCGGAGCCGCAGTCTGAACTGCTCGGCTCGTTTATTTCGGTTTTGCTCAAATGTCTGCTTTGCGCTGTTATCTGCGTGTGCGTGTGCGGTGTCAAACAAAGAAGAGTGCTTATGAGATTCGGCTGCGCGTTCTTGCTTATGAGCTTTGCACTCGGTGGCGCGGTGCTTGCATTGTCGCTCGTTTTCGGACAGGACAAGATCTTATCGACTCCGAGCGGAGTATACTTCGATATAAGCCCGATCATGCTTATTATGTTCACAGCGATAAGCTATGTCCTGCTGAAGCTTATCGAGCGGCTGTGCTCGAGGGTCAAAGCGGACAAGATCGAGGGCAATCTCACCGTTATAACAGGCGGCAAAATGCTCACCTGCCGCGCAGTGCTCGATACGGGCTGCACGCTTCACGATGTCTACACCGGCGACCCTGTTGTGGTGATAGCGCCCGACTTTATCGATCGCCCGATAGAGCAGATGAAAGGCTATAGATGCCTGCCTTTTTGCTCAGTCGGCTGTGAAAACGGCGTGATAAAAGCGTTTCGCCCCGATAAGGTGCATATCTCGCTCGGCTCAAAAAGCGCCGACTATGAGAACATAACGGTTGCGGTAGCGGAAAAGCCGTTCGACAACGGCTTTTCTGCACTGCTTCCGTCGGACATACTTATGAAAATGTGATCGGAGTGGTAATATGAAATTGTTGTCAAGATTGAAAACCGCGCTGTATCGGGTGCTTTCAAAGCTGCGCCCGAAAGATCCCGTCTACTACATAAACGGCCCGATGAACCTGCCCGAGCCGCTGACGGACGAGCAGGAAAAACAGGCACTCAAGGCGTATGAACAGGGCGACAGCTCGGCGCGCGACACGCTTATAACCCACAATCTGCGATTGGTCGTTTATATCTCGCGAAAGTTCGACGCGCCCGGCGCTAATATCGAGGATCTCATCTCGATCGGAACGATAGGGCTGATAAAGGCGGTCAACACCTTTCGCACCGATAAAAATATCAAGCTTGCTACCTACGCCTCGCGGTGTATTGAAAATGAAATACTGATGTTCATGCGAAAAAGCTCACAGTACAAAAACGATGTCAGCATCGATGAGCCGCTGAATGTCGATTGGGACGGCAACGAGCTGCTCCTTTCCGATGTTTTGGGCTCCGATCCCGACCTTGTAAACCGTGATATCGAGCGAGAGGACGAGCGAAATATCGTGATGAAGCTTGTCGAGTCGCTTCCCGAAAGAGAACGCAGAATAATGCAGATGCGGTTCGGCTTCTGCGGCTACGGCGAGCACACTCAAAAGCAGGTCGCGGCAGCTCTCGGCATTTCGCAAAGCTATATCTCAAGGCTCGAGAAAAAGATACTCGAGCGGCTCAAAAAGGACTATGAACGGGCTGTGTTTTGATAAGGCGGACGGCTTTTGCCGTCCGCTTTTCTTTAAATATGACCAATTTGTTAAAAATAAAAAAAGGTGTTGACAATTAAAATCAAGCGGCTATAATATAAATTGTTAGCTATCAAACAATATCAAACGGAGCTGATGTTTATGACAACTGAGCAAATGCCCCCCATCAGCCATGAGATCAAGGTATTAAGCAATGCAGTCGGCAGAAAGATGGATCATAATATGCGCAAAAGCGGTATCGACACTGTTACCGCAATGCACGGCAGAATTATCGGCTTTATCAAAAAAAGCGAAAGTGATGTTTTTCAGCGAGATATCGAGCAGGAGTTCGGCATCTCGCGTGCCACGGTCACTAATATTATCAAGCTCATGGAGAAAAAGGGCTATATCGAGCGCTCGAGCGACGAAAGCGATATGCGGCTGAAAAAGCTTGCGCTCACACCGCTCGGCAAAAAAACAGATGAGAAGATACTGAGCTGTCTTAAAATGACCGACAGTCAGCTTATCGAAAACATTGATGAAAACGATCTTTGCGCGTTTTATCGGGTCGCCGAAGCGATCAGGCAAAACTGCGCGTCAGGCGACAAATGAAAGGGTGAGAAAACAAAATGATAAAAAAGTTAGCAGGCTGCGTGAGGGAATATAAAGTCTCCGCGATACTGACTCCGATCACCGTTTTGATAGAGGTCATAATGGAAATTATCATTCCGTTTTTAATGGCTGATCTTATCGATAACGGTATCAACAAAGGCAATCTTCCTTACATTATCAAAATGGGAACAGTGCTTTTTGTCTGCGCCATGGTGTCGCTTTTGTTCGGCGTTTTAGCGGGCAAATTTGCGGCGAAAGCGAGTGCAGGCTTTGCTAAAAATCTTCGTCACGATATGTTCTATAATGTTCAGAATTTTTCATTTTCCAATATCGATAAATTCTCCTCGGCAAGTATCGTAACACGACTCACGACCGATGTCACTAATGTCCAGAACGCTTTTCAGATGATAATCAGAATAGCGGTGCGTTCACCGTTTATGTTTATTCTGTCGTTTGTCATGGCGATGCGCGTTAATTCCGAGATCTCTATGACATTTTTGATCGCGGTTCCTCTGCTTGTCATTTCAGTCGCATTTTTGATGCTCAAGACTCATAAGGTATTTGATCAAATGTTCAAAAGCTATGATAAGCTGAACAACACCGTTCAGGAGGATCTGCACGGCATCCGCGTTGTTAAGGCGTTTGTCAGAGAAGAGTATGAGGAGCGCAAGTTCAAAAAGGTGTCGGGTCTTATCTATAAGCTCAGCACAAAGGCAGAGAGCTATCTTTCGGCGATATCTCCGATAATGCAGTTTTGCGTCTACGGCTGTATGCTGCTTATATCGTGGCTCTCGGCGCAGCTCATTCAGGTCGGCAGCATGACGACCGGTCAGCTTATGAGCATGGTGCAGTACACAATGCAGATACTCAGCAGTCTTATGATGCTTTCGATGATATTTGTTATGATAACAATGTCGCAGGCGTCTGCAAAGCGTATTGTTGAGATCCTCGATGAAAAGAGCGATATCACCGACAATGATAATCCTGTTTTTGAGGTTAAAGACGGCTCGGTCGAATTTGATAATGTCAACTTCAGCTATAAAAAGGGAAGCGATAAATACAGCCTTAAAAATGTCAATTTAAAAATAAGATCGGGCGAGACTATCGGTATCATCGGCGGCACAGGCTCATCGAAATCAACTCTCGTTCAGCTTATACCCAGACTTTACGATGTGTCCACAGGCAGTATCAAGGTCGGCGGCGTTGATGTCCGTGACTATGATATCAAGGCACTTCGTGATAATGTCGCAATGGTGCTTCAGAAAAATGTGCTGTTTTCGGGCAGTATCAAGGATAACCTCAAGTGGGGCAACGAAAACGCGACCGACGAGCAAATCGAGCATGTCTGTCGTCTTGCAAATGCCGACGAGTTTATAAAAGCCTTCCCCGACGGCTACGACACTCATATCGAGCAGGGCGGAACCAATGTATCGGGCGGTCAGAAACAGCGTCTTTGCATTGCAAGAGCGTTGCTGAAAAATCCGAAGATATTGGTGCTCGACGATTCCACAAGCGCAGTCGATACAGCGACAGACGCTTCTATCCGCCGCTCATTCAGAGAAGAGATCCCGAACACGACTAAGTTTATTATCGCTCAGCGTATTTCATCAGTCGAGGAATCCGACCGTATCATCGTTATGGACGACGGCGAGATCGCTGCATTCGGTACTCATGACGAATTGATGAAGCAAAGCGATGTTTACCGCGAGATATATGAAACACAGACGAAAGGAAGTGACGCACAGTGAAACAACCGACACCGAAAGGCCCCGGCGGAAGACCTCCGCGCGGAGCAATGAACTTCAGTAAGGACAGCTTCGATCTGAAGATAATCGGCAGAATAATGTCGTATCTTATGAAGTATAAGTTTAGAGTTGTTTTAGTCGTCGTATTTATCCTTTTGAGCTCGCTCGCAGGCGTCGCAGGCTCGTTGTTTTTGCAGGTTTTGATCGACGATTATATCACACCGCTTATCGGAGCGGCAGATCCCGCACCGCTTTTTGCGGAGCTGCTCAAGGCGATCGGCATGATGGGCGGGATTTACCTCGCAGGCGTGCTGAGCACCCTCGCGTTCAACCTTATCATGGTGTTTGTGTCTCAGGGCATACTCAAAACGGTGCGCGATGAGATGTACACCAAAATGCAAAGCCTCCCGATAAGATATTTCGACACCCACACCCACGGCGATGTCATGAGCTGCTACACAAACGACACCGACACACTGCGCCAGATGATCTCGCAGACAGTACCGCAAACGCTCTCTTCGGCAGTGACGGTAATTTCGGTATTTGTTTCGATGCTGATAACAAGCTGGCAGCTGACGATCTTGGTACTTTTAATGCTGGTCATCATGCTTTTTGCCACAAAGAAAATAGGCTCAAAGAGCGGCAGGTTCTTTGTCCGTCAGCAGGAGAGCCTCGGCTCTGTGAACGGCTATATCGAAGAGATGATCAACGGTCAGAAGGTCGTTAAGGTGTTCTGCCATGAGGAACGCTCCAAAGAGGATTTCGATAAGCTGAATAATGAGCTGTGCGATAATGCGACCAACGCGAACACCTATGCGAATGTTCTCGGCCCTGTTATGAACAACCTCGGCAATATTCAGTATGTTCTGATCGCAATGATCGGCGGACTTTTGGCGGTCAGCGGCTTTGGCGGCGGACTTACGCTCGGCGCGATCGCAGCGTTTTTACAGCTTTCGAGAAGCTTCAATATGCCGATAAACCAGATCGCTCAGCAGCTTAACATGATCGCAATGGCGGTTGCGGGTGCGGGCAGAATTTTCGCTTTGATGGACGAACAGCCCGAGCAGGACGACGGATATGTGACCCTTGTCAATGCAAAGTGTGTTAACGGCGAGATAACCGAAAGCGATAAGCGAACAGGCCTTTGGGCGTGGAAACACCCCCATTCCGACGGCACCGTTACCTACACCGAGCTGTGCGGAGAGGTGCGTATGTTCGATGTCGATTTCGGCTACAACCCCGATAAGATCGTGCTCCACAATGTTTCACTCTATGCAAAGCCGGGTCAGAAGGTCGCATTTGTCGGCGCGACCGGCGCAGGCAAAACAACGATAACCAACCTTATCAACCGATTCTACGACATAGCCGACGGTAAGATCCGTTATGACGGCATCAATATCAATAAGATAAAGAAAAGCGATCTGCGCCGTTCGCTCGGTATGGTCCTGCAGGACACTAATCTGTTCACAGGCACTATAATGGAGAACATCCGCTACGGCAAGCTGGACGCTACCGATGAAGAAGTCTATGCGGCGGCAAAGCTCGCCAATGCCGACGGATTTATCAGCCGACTGCCCGAAGGCTACAACACCGTTATCTCAGGCAACGGCGGTCAGCTTTCTCAGGGTCAGCGCCAGCTTATTGCAATAGCGAGAGCGGCTGTTGCAGATCCGCCCGTTATGATACTCGATGAAGCCACCTCGTCTATCGACACGAGGACAGAGTCGATAGTGCAGGCGGGAATGGACTCGCTTATGAAAGGCAGAACGGTGTTTGTCATAGCCCACCGACTTTCAACAGTCCGCAATTCAGATGTTATCATGGTGCTTGAACACGGCAGAATAATCGAACGCGGCAGCCATAACGATCTGATAGCTCAAAAGGGCAAGTATTATCAGCTCTACACCGGCGCATTCGAGCTCGATTAACCGAAAAAAGGTCTTTTGTGTAAAAAACAAAAGACCTTTTAATATCCACGCAAACGGTTGAAAAATCTATCAAAATGTGTTATTATTAAATGTACATTTGCATAAAATAACGGCACAAAGGGAGTAAAGTGATGCTTTCGAGAAAAAAATTCGCGCAAAGCGTTGATCATATCATCGTCGGGCTCGGCAACCCCGGCAGTCAGTATGAGCAGACCCGCCACAACGCAGGCTTCATCGTGCTCGATACACTGGCTCAGAGGCTCGATGTTAAGGTCGATCGCCTGAAATTCAAATCGCTTTGCGGCTTTGCCGATTATAAGGATAAAAAGCTGCTTCTGATAAAGCCGCAGACATTCATGAATCTCTCGGGAGAAGCGGTCGTTGAAGCGATGAACTTTTATAAGCTCGGCGCTCAGGATCTGACGGTCATCTGCGACGATGTGAACTTTGAAGTCGGCAGAATGAGGATCCGCCGCAAAGGATCCGACGGCGGTCAGAACGGGCTTAAAAACATTATCTATCTCACAGGACACGATGATTTTTCAAGGATCAAAATAGGCGTCGGAAAAAAGCCGCACCCCGACTACGACCTTGCAAAATGGGTGCTTTCAAGGTTTACGCAGGACGAAATCAAGACGGTTTGCGACACTGCCGAAAAAGCTGCGGACGCTGCGCTGATGATCGCGCTCGGCGAAACCGACAAAGCCATGTCACGATATAATTCTTAAAACGGAGAACAAATGGACTTTCTGAGTTGTTTTGTTAAGCGAACGCCCGAATACACTCACCTTATGCGTTCGCTCAAGGCAGGCACTTCGCCGATCTCGGTGACAGGGCTTTGCCGCACGGCAAAATCGAATATTGTTTCAGCCTTACCCGACGATCTTCATCGTCGGGTAGTTGTCGTTGCGCCCGATGAAGGGGCGGCATTCAAATTAAAAGAGGATCTTTTTTCACAGGGGCGCGACAGTGTTGTACTCGAAGCGCGGGATCTTGATCTCCGCAGCTCTTCGGGCGCATCAAGAGAGTATGAACGCTCCCGTGCGGGAACGCTCTACCGTCTGCTCACCGACAGCTCGGTAACTCTCATCGCAACGCCGGACGCGCTTGCCGTCCGCACGATCCCGCCCAATCGGCTGAGCAGCGTCTGCGTGACGCTTGAAGGCGGCAGTGAGATCAGCCCCGACAGCCTTTGCGAAAAGCTCATCGGCGGCGGATATTTGCGCGTCGATTCCGTTGAGGCGGCAGGTCAGTTTGCGCGCAGAGGCGGCATAGTGGATGTGTTCACTCCTGCTGCGGCAGACCCTGTGCGAATTGAGTTCTGGGGCGATGAGATCGACAGTATCTCCTCGTTCGATGTCGCAACACAGCGCCGAAACGACGGCACGGACAGTGTGGTCATAACCCCTGCGAGAGAGATAATCTTCCCGAGCGAGTCTGAGCTCTCTAAAAAGCTTTCCGATCTTGCAGACCGCTGCCGCGATAAAACCGCAGCCGACCTGATATTGAGAGATGCCGATAATGCTAAAAACGGCATTTTGCCGTCCAATGCGGATAAATATCTGTCGCTTTGCTATGACGAAAAGTGCACCGCCTTCGATTATCTCAGCGATCCGCTGTTTTTCATCGATGACCGCAACGCCGTCTTTGAGCGGATCGATAGCTTTTATACAGTGCAGTCGGAGCTTATAACTCAGCTTTTAGAGGAGCACGAGCTCACACGCGAGCTGTGCGACTTTTATCTCGATAACGGCGAGCTTATGTCAAAACTGCAAAAAGGGCTGTGCGTGATCTCCGATCCGTTCACAGTGCGCTCCGACCGTATCCATTCAAAGGATCATGTCGATTTTTCAACAAAAGCGTTAGCGCCGTTTTCGGGAACAGCCGCCGAAACAGCGGAGGATATAGCGCCGCTTGTACATTCAAAATTCAAAGTCATCTTAGTTTGCGGCACCGAAAAGGCGGCTCGCTCGCTTTGCGATCTGCTTTCTGACAACGGGCTCCATGCAGTATACAGCGAAGATCCGGTCGGCGCGGCGGCAGGCACGGTTTTTGTGACACCGGGCACACTTTCGTCCGGCGTGGAATACACCTCGATAAAGACGGCTGTGTTCACAAACGCACGTTCGTCCGCACGCCGGCAAAAGCGTAAGAAATACGGGCTAAAAGGCGCGTCTATCGGCTCGCTCGAAGAGCTGAAGGTCGGCGATCATGTCGTCCACAGCGTCTACGGTATCGGACTGTTTGACGGTATCCGAAAGATCGAGAAAGACGGCATCGTGAAAGACTATATCAAGATAAAATACCGGGCGGACGAGATCCTTTATGTTCCTGTCACACAGCTCGATATCGTGTCGAAATATATCGGCTCGGGTGAATCGGGCGCGATAAAGCTCGATAAGCTCGGGTCAGACAGATGGCAGAAAACCAAAAGCAGGGTAAAATCGGCGGTTGCCGATATGGCAGACGAGCTCATCAAGCTTTATGCCGAAAGAGCGGCTTCAAAGGGCTATGCCTTCTCGGAGGACACCGATCTTCAGCACGATTTTGAATACCGCTTTCCTTATGAGGAGACCGACGATCAGCTCAAATGCTGCGATGAAATAAAGCAGGATATGCAAAAAAGCGTCCCAATGGACCGTCTGCTTTGCGGTGATGTCGGCTTCGGCAAAACAGAGGTCGCTCTGCGAGCCGCTTTCAAATGTGTGCTCGACGGTAAGCAGTGTGCCATTCTCGTCCCGACAACTATTTTAGCGCTTCAGCACTATCGCACGCTGCTTGAGAGAATGGAGGGCTTTGCGGTCAATATCGAAATGCTCTCAAGATTTCGATCGGCGCGTCAGCAAACGGAGATAAAGAAAAAGCTGGTGCTCGGGCAGATAGATATAATCGTCGGCACACACCGCATGATCTCGAAAGACATAAAATTTCATGACCTCGGACTGCTCATTGTAGATGAGGAACAGCGCTTCGGGGTCGCGCAAAAGGAAAAGATAAAGCAGTCGTTCCCCGATATCGATGTCCTGACGCTGTCGGCAACGCCTATCCCGAGAACGCTGAATATGGCGATGTCGGGCATTCGTGATATGTCGGTCATTGAAGAAGCCCCGACCGACCGCCACCCTGTTCAGACTTATGTTATCGAGCATGACGACGCCGTGTTGTACGATGCTGTACGCCGCGAGCTTCACCGAGGCGGTCAGGTCTATTATATCCACAATGCGATAGACAGTATCGGCACGGTTGCCGCAAAAATTCAAAAAGCCGTACCCGATGCAAGAGTAGCCGTTGCACACGGAAGAATGAGCGAAACCGAGCTTTCGGCTATCTGGCGCAGTATGCTCGACGATGAGATCGATGTGCTTGTCTGCACAACGATCATCGAAACCGGAGTCGATATCGCAAACGCGAATACCCTGATCATCGAAAACGCCGACCGTTTCGGGCTTTCTCAGCTTCATCAGCTCAGAGGCAGAGTCGGCAGATCGAGCCGAAGAGCGTATGCTTATTTCACGTTCAGGCGCGGTAAAGTGCTTTCCGAGATCGCCGAAAAACGGCTTATGGCTATCAGGGAGTTCACCGAGTTCGGCTCAGGTTTCAAGATCGCCATGCGCGACCTTGAGATAAGAGGTGCGGGAAATGTCCTCGGTGCAAGTCAGCACGGCCATCTCGAAGCCGTCGGATACGATATGTATGTCCGCCTGCTCTCAAACGCCATAAAAGAAAAAAGAGGCGAAAAACCGGAACCTCAGGCGGAATGTACGGTCGATTTGCAGATCGTTGCGCATATTCCGGAAAGCTATATCCCGTCAACACCGGACAGACTCAATATTTACCGCCGTATAGCGCAGATACGCACCGAGGAGGACTCGCGTGATGTTATCGACGAGCTTATTGACCGCTACGGCGAGCCGCCGTCACCCGTCACGGGACTTATCGACATTGCGTTTTTAAGAAACCGTGCGATCGGGCTCGGCATAAAGGAGATATCAGAGCGTTCGGGCGTGCTGCTTATCTATTTCTCGCAGTTCGATTTCACCGTCGCGTCGTCGCTTGCGAGCGCACTTCGCGGCAGAGTGCTGATCTCTGCGGGCGCAAAACCGTATGTTTCGGTGAGATTTCGTGATAAACAGCAATCACGTCAGCAACTGCTTACAGAAATTTTCGATGCGCTCGAAAAAACGCCTTTGCCGGAAAAACAAAATAAAGAATAAAAAACTATTGACGAAGCTTTCGTTTTAGTGTAGAATATAAAAGAGATACTGTGATCAGTGCTATCGATTTGCGAAAGGAATGGTCTTATAATGAGAGTTATCACCGGCTCGCAAAGAGGAAAGCGCTTGGTTGCCCCCGAGGGGATCGATGTCCGACCGACAGTCGATCGTGTTAAAGAAGGCGTTTTCAGTGCCATTCAGTTTGATATCGAGGGCAGAAAGGTGCTCGATCTGTTCGCAGGATCGGGGCAGCTCGGTATCGAGGCTCTCAGCCGTGGTGCGGATCATGCCGTCTTTGTGGATAACTTTGCCCGTTCGCTCGAGTGCGTCCGCAAAAACCTTGCGGCGTGCGGCTTTGAGGGCAGAGCGTCAGCTGTAAATTCCGATTGGGAAGCGTATCTCATGCGCTGCACAGAGCGGTTCGATATAGTTTTCCTTGATCCGCCTTATCATAAAGGTCTTGTTGAAAAGGCGGCTGAAAAGCTTTTTTGCAAAACCTCCGATGCAGCCGTTCTCATCTGCGAAACAGCGTCTGATGAGGAGCTCCCCGAGCAAATGAGCGGCTTCGCAGTCGGCAAAAAATACAGATACGGCAAGGTTTCGGTAACGGTTTATCGCAAACAGCAGCTTTGAAAAGGTAATGAAAATGAAAAAGATAACAGCGGTCTGTCCCGGCTCGTTCGATCCGGTGACGCTCGGCCATATCGATATAATCCGCAGAGCCTGTTCAACATTCGATTCGGTAATCGTTGTCGTCATGCTGAACTCTTCAAAAACCCCGAGCTTTTCAGCAGAGGAAAGAGTGGCAATGATAAAAAAATCGACAGCTGATATCCCGAATGTCGAAGTCGATACATATGACGGCTTGCTTGCCGACTATGTCAGAAGCAGGAACGCAAAGGCGATAGTCAAGGGTCTGCGCGCGGTGTCCGATTTTGAATATGAATTTCAGATGGCTCTGACGAATAAAAAGCTCAACCCCGACGCAGAAACCGTTTTTTTCACAACAAGTGCGGAGAATATGTATCTCAGTTCATCGGTTGTGAAGGAAGTTGCAAAAATGGGCGGTGATATTTCGGATTTTGTTCCGAAGTGTCTTGCCGATGAAATTAAAAAAAGATTATGCAGGAAAGGTGAATAAAAGATGAACATTGAAGATTTGCTTGATGAATTGGACGAAGTGCTTGATAACAGCACAGGATTTTTCGGAGGAAGATCCATTATTGTAACCGAGAAGGTTCGCGCTATTATCGACGATATCCGTCTTAACCTTCCGCAGGAGATAAAGCAGGCAAACGGCGTTTTGAACGACCGCAACGACATTGTCAGCAACGCAAAGCGTGAGGCTGAATCGATCATCAAGAGCGCGGAAGAGCGCGCTCGCGCACTTGTCGCACAGGAGGAGATAACCCGCCTGGCGCAGACTCGCGCAACCGAAATGATCAATGCCGCAAATGCAAAGTCGCTTGAGATGCGCAGAGCTGCTCAGGATTTTGTTGATGATCTCATGGCAAAGGCAGACGAAAGCCTGATGACCAATTTGAACGATCTGCGCAAGACCCGTTCTGCTCTCCGTCAGCAGCGCCAGGTCAACGCAATCGCTCCCGCAGCGTCGGAAGACAGCAAAGAATAATTAGTTGTCCGCAAAAAACACTTGATTTTTTCAAATCGGTGTGATAAAATAAGTTTACTTGTTTAGATTTTCAGTGATAGGAGGAAAAATTAAGTGAGCGTAATTGATTATATTCTCGGCGCAGTTATCTTTTTATTCGCGCTTATCATTATTGCGGTAGTTCTGCTTCAGGAAGGCAGATCCAAGGGCATTTCCGGCACGATCGCCGGCGGTGCGGATACTTTCCTTTCAAGAGGTAAGGCAAAAGCAGCAGACGCTATTTTTGCTAAATGGACAAAGGTGATCGCTATCGCTTTTGTTGTTCTGATAATTGCGGCAAATGTTATCTCAATTTATTTTTAATAACAGTCTGTACTATTAAAGCAAACGACCCTTCTTTTGTAAGAAGGGTCGTTTTTTTGTTTGATGTCAGTCGCGGCAGGAACAACTGCGGCTGCAGCCTTCATCGCTGCCGCAGGATTCGGGGAAGAATTCTTCAACCGGAAATTCAATGCTGCTGAAAATGTCGCAGGGTGAATCATTCGACTTTGTGCACTGTTTCTGCGGAACACAGAAATCATATACAGGCACGAGCATCTGCACATTACGTACGAGCTGAACAATGGAAAATATGCCGAGTGTGACATAAAGCGCGCGTTCGCCGGAATCAGCAACATTGCCGCCGATAATCGAGAGTGCTCTGCTCGGGAACGAGCAGCAGGAACATTCGCACTTGCGGCAGATCTTAGAATCGAGCACGATCGGATCTACCGCCTGAACGGTGCATCTCGGCAGATTTGTGTCTGCTACCACTTCGCTGTCCTCACCGCAGGAAACGGCTCTGGACGAAAAAGTCTTAACAGCGCCTTCACCGCCGCAGAGTATGACTCGTTTTGAGTATTGGCACAGGCCTGTCAGAGTTTCATACTGACCGCAGGCGCAATTACCTGTCTGCACCTCGCATACAACTGAAATGCAGAAGGTTATGTCGCACGAATAGTATCCCCTGTTAAATGCAACGGGTTCAACATCGATCTTCGTGTCAACAAGCTCTGCGCATCTTACCCTGCACGATACGGCATTTGCAATCTTATCTTGTGCACTGTCGGAAAAATAGACACGCAGATTTTCAGCGCAGTCCCTGTCCATGCAGGAGTCGTAAACCTTGCCGGCGTCGATGCACACGGCGTCTGCAAATTCGCCGTTTGTCCGTTTGTTATCCATAAAATCAACCTTTCCGCCGAGAATATCGGCAAAATATCGCCTGTTTTGAGGCCAGAAGCAGCCGCTTCTGTATCATAATATGGCGGATGGCAAAAAAGGTGACGATAATCGGACAAAACAGCGTGTCAAACAGGGAAAACAAAAAAACGTCGGCGAATTACCGCCGACGGCACAGATTTTTGCTTATTCGAGTTTACAGCCGTCCGAAAAAGCGGTTCCGACACATTTTCCAAGCCCGACATAAGTATTGTTTACAGGGTCAAAGGTTATCGGACGCAGCTTTTCGGGATCGATCTTGCCGTCCGTCAATACGCTTTCATCAGCACTGACATTGACGATCTCGCCGATCATGCGGCAGGTCTGCTCATCATAGCTCACAAGGCGGCACTCAAGTGCCATCGGAAGCTCTTTTATCAAGGGTGCGTTGATGTATTCAGATTTTTCCGCGTGAAATCCTGCGCGCTTGAACTTATCAGGCGTGTTATTTGCGGAAACAACACCGACATAATCGCACTGAGCAACATGACTTTCGTCCGCCATGCTGACGGTGAACGCGCCGCTTGCTAATATATTTTTCACAGTTTTGTGTCCTGCACTCAGGCACATCGATATCTCGCTGCCCTCACTGATACCGCCCCAAGCGGCATTCATAGCGTCTGCAACGCCGTCCTCTCCGTAAGCCGCAATAATAAACACAGGCTGGGGATATGTCCATGGTTTTGCTCCGAAATTCTTTCTCATAAAATAGCCTCCTATGTTTTTATACATTATATTATAGCCCGAAGTGATCGTAAATTCAACCGTTTTAAAAAAAGTATTGCGACAAGACACTTTTTTATAAAAAACGCTTGACAAAAAACCGTATAATTGTTATAATAACAAATGTCGCTGATTTAGACATATATGAGTTATTAGCTCAGTTGGCAGAGCACCTGACTTTTAATCAGGGTGTCCGGGGTTCGAATCCCCGATAGCTCACCAGAAAAAGCGGCAGTCTTTTAGAAGGTTGCCGCTTTTTCTTCATAAACTATGGTGGCGCAGCCCGAAACGGGCCATTAGCTCAGTTGGTTAGAGCAACCGGCTCATAACCGGTCGGTCCGGGGTTCGAGTCCCTGATGGCCCACCAACGCCACTCCCCCCCGAATTAAAACAGGCACAATAAAAACAATTAAATAGCATAATATAGGGGTCAAAGCTTAAGTTGGTAGAGCAGCGGTCGTGAGAACCCATGCCGGGCAACACACACGAAGCGCGTCCTGCGGACGAAGAAGCGAGTGTTTGTTGGCGCCGCGGTCGAAAAACAAAGCAAAAAGCGAATGTTTTTCGGGCACCGCAAGAGGGCCCCGAGGCACAATAAAAACAATTAAATAGCATAATATAGGGGTATAGCTCAGTTGGTAGAGCAGCGGTCTCCAAAACCGCGTGCCGGGCAACACACACGAAGCGCGTCCTGCGGACGAAGAAGCGAGTGTTTGTTGGCGCCGCGGTCGAAAAACAAAGCAAAAAGCGAATGTTTTTCGGGCACCGCAAGAGGGCCCCGAGGCACAATAAAAACAATTAAATAGCATAATATAGGGGTATAGCTCAGTTGGTAGAGCAGCGGTCTCCAAAACCGCGTGCCGGGCAACACACACGAAGCGCGTCCTGCGGACGAAGAAGCGAGTGTTTGTTGGCGCCGCGGTCGAAAAACAAAGCAAAAAGCGAATGTTTTTCGGGCACCGCAAGAGGGCCCCGAGGCACAATAAAAACAATTAAATAGCATAATATAGGGGTATAGCTCAGTTGGTAGAGCAGCGGTCTCCAAAACCGCGTGCCGAGGGTTCAAGTCCTTCTGCCCCTGCCAATGCTGCTATGGCTCAGCAGGCAGAGCACGTCCTTGGTAAGGACGAGGTCACCGGTTCGAATCCGGTTAGCAGCTCCACCATCTCATCCGTCGGCAAAGGTCACGAGGTTTGTGACCTTTGCGGAAGGTAGAGATACACATAACTTCCGCATTCTGTTCCCTGGGACTACGCTCTCTATGCAATACTGCTAAAGCCACGCCCCGTATCTTCCCCCGAGAACTCACTGGGTTATCAACG